>NZ_JBIALO010000006.1:0-128472 GCF_042873595.1 Streptomyces sp. NPDC004629
ACCTCCGCGGCAAACGGCGCGATCTTCGCCGCCACCAGCGCACGCACGGACGCACGCAGCATCTCGTGCTCCTCGGACGGACGGTACAGGTCGAATTCGGGCGATCCGGTCACGGTCTCTCACGCTCCAAGGACGCAGGGGTTACTGATGCGGTCGCTGATTACCGTTGAGTAACCAAGATTTTAGGGGGCCGCCGGCCCGGCGCCCACGTGAGCTTGGCGACAGCGGGCCCATTGCCCGCCGCAGGGCGCAGACGGGCCCCGGCTATGCTCGGGCCTCGCATCACATCCGTTCCCCCTGGAGCACCCATGAGCCTGAAGATCACCGTGATCGGAACCGGCTATCTCGGCGCCACGCACGCCGCGGCCATGGCCGAACTGGGCTATGAGGTGCTGGGGCTCGACGTCGTGCCCGAGAAGATCGCGCTGCTCCAGCGGGGCGAGGTCCCGATGTACGAGCCGGGGCTCAGGGAGTTGCTGCGGCGGCATGTGGCCGGCATCGAGGGCGCCACCGGGCGGCTGCGGTTCACCCTGGACTGGGCCGAGGTCGCCGAGTTCGGCGATGTGCACTTCGTCTGTGTGAACACCCCGCAGAAGCACGGCGAGTACGCGGCGGACATGTCGTACGTCGACGCGGCGATCGCCTCCCTCGCGCCGCATCTGACCGGTCCCGCCCTCGTCGTCGGCAAGTCCACCGTGCCCGTCGGCTCCGCGGACCGCCTGGCCGCCCATCTGGCCGCGCACGCGCCCGCCGGCGCCGACGCCGAACTGGCCTGGAACCCGGAGTTCCTGCGGGAGGGCTTCGCCGTCGAGGACACCCTGCACCCGGACCGGATCGTGGTGGGCGTGCGCAGCGAGCGGGCGGAGAAGCTGCTGCGCGAGGTGTACGCGGCGCCGCTCGCCGAGGGCACGCCGTTCGTGGTGACCGACTTCCCGACCGCCGAGTTGGTGAAGACCTCCGCGAACTCCTTCCTGGCCACCAAGATCTCGTTCATCAACGCGATGGCGGAGGTGTGCGAGGCCGCCGGCGGCGATGTGGCCCGACTCGCCGAGGCCATCGGCTACGACGACCGGATCGGGAAGAAGTTCCTGCGCGCCGGGATCGGCTTCGGCGGCGGCTGTCTGCCCAAGGACATCCGGGCGTTCATGGCGCGGGCCGGCGAACTGGGCGCCGACCAGGCGCTGACCTTCCTGCGCGAGATCGACTCCATCAACATGCGCCGCCGCGGCCAGATGGTCGAGATGGCCCGGGAGGCGCTGGGCGGCGGCTCCTTCCTGGGCAAGCGGGTCGCGGTGCTCGGGGCGGCCTTCAAGCCCGACTCGGACGACGTCCGGGACTCGCCCGCGCTCAACGTGGCGGGCCAGATCCATCTCCAGGGCGGTCAGGTGACGGTGTACGACCCGAAGGGCATGGACAACGCCCGCCGGGTCTTCCCGACGCTCGGCTACGCGGACTCGGCGCTGGAGGCCGTGCGCGGCGCGGACGTCGTCCTGCACCTCACCGAGTGGCGGGAGTTCCGCGAACTGGATCCGGCCGAGCTGGGCGCGGTGGCCGCGGCGAAGGTGATCCTCGACGGCCGCAACGCCCTGAACCCCGACCTGTGGCGCCGCGCCGGCTGGACCTACCGCGCCATGGGCCGCCCAACCGCGTAACCCACCACGCCGGTCCCCGGAAAGAACCCGAGCCGTTCCGGACTGCTCCCAGAACCGATCCCACCGGCGGCTTTCGGAGGCCTCGGGGCGCACAAGGGTGGCCCCCCTTCACCACACGGCGGCTCGGCATGCCCACGAGGCCGAACCGGCCGGCAACTTGCGAAAGCACGCCCGGCACACGGCAGAGGGACGCCGGTTCGGCCGAGGCTCAGTCGGCCGAACCGGCGTCCTGGTGCATTCTGCCGCACCGGGCCGGGGCGCGGCCGGGGAACGGGGTCCCTACCCCGCCTCCTTGGCCCGGTACCGGCGCATCTTCGCGCGCGCCCCGCACACCTGCATCGAGCACCAGCGGCCGCGGCCCGCGGGACTGCGGTCGTAGTACGCCCAGTGGCAGGTCACGGCCTCGCACGCCTTCAGCCGCATCCAGGTGCCGGCCACCAGCGCCTCGGCGACGGCGGCGGCGACCCGGAAGAGCAGCGGAGAGCCGTCGGCGGCGGGGGCGAGGGCCGCGGCGCCCTCCTGGTCGTCGACGGACAGGTACAGCGGGGCGTGCGCGAGCAGCCGGCCGAGCGGGGTCACCTCGCGGTGCGGCGGGTGGCCCGCGTGGGCGAGCAGGGTGGCGCGCAGCGACTCGCGCAGTTCGCGCGCCGCAGGCAGTTCCTCGGCGCCGATTCCGAGGCGCGCCCGACCGTCCGCCGTGTCGAGCGCGTCGGCGCCCGACTCGATGTCCAGGGTGTTGACCAGGCTCTCGATCAGCGCGAGTCCACCGGGTGCGGGCGATCGCTCACTCATGCTTGCGACGTTACCTCCCATGCGGCAGCATGCAGTAACGGTTACCTGTATCCCCGATCTGGGGGTAACCAGCGATCGAGGAGGAAGTCATGACCTACGCCAAGCTGGGCGCCGTCGTCCTGGACTGTCCCGATCCCCGCGCGCTCGCCGGGTTCTACGCCGAGGTGGTGGGCGGCACCGTCGAGGCGAACCCCGAGGAGCCCGACTGGGTGGACCTGAAGGTGCCCGGCGGGCAGACACTGGCCTTCCAGGCGGCACCCGGGCATGTGCCGCCGAAGTGGCCGGCGCCCGACCACTCCCAGCAGTTCCACCTGGACCTCATGGTGGCGGACCTGGACGCGGCCGAGGAGAGCGTGCTCGCCCTGGGCGCGACCCCGCTCGACACGGCGGACCGCTCGCGCACCTGGCGGGTGTACGCGGACCCGGCCGGCCACCCGTTCTGCCTGTGCGCCGGCTGACCGGAACGGCGCCCGTGACACCGTCGCGCCCGTAGCGCGTTACCGCTCCGTGGATCACCCGTAAGGCCACCGGGGCGGGACGTGGGCGGTCGGGGCGTCGGACCAGTGCCCCGGGCCGCCCCGGTCGCCTCGTCGGGCGGGGTGGACGGCTGTAGCGGCCGGCCGGCCCGGAGGGTCAGCCGTCCAGGGACTCGATCGTGGCGTTGGACGGGGCGCGCGTCGTCTGGAGCGAGCGGGCCACGTCCTCCGCCGCGCCCAGCACCCGTACCGCGTTCTGCCAGGTCAGCTTGGCCAGGTCGGATGTGGACCAGCCGCGGTCGAGCAGTTCGGCGATCAGGTTCGGATAGCCGGAGACGTCGTTCAGGCCGTCCGGTGTGAAGGCCGTGCCGTCGTAGTCGCCGCCGATGCCGAGGTGGTCGATGCCCGCGACCTCGCGCATGTGGTCCAGGTGGTCGGCGACGGTGGCCACCGTGGCGACGGGACGCGGGTGCGCCTCCTCGAAGGCCCGGTGGGCCTTCATCGCCTCCTCCGTCGTGTCGAGGTGGTGGAAGCCGTGCGCGCGCATGTTGTCGTCGGCCGTGGCCGTCCAGTCCACGGCGGCCTGGAGCACGAACTTCGGGACGAACGTCACCATCGCCATACCGCCGTTCGCGGACAGCCGTTCGAGGACGTCGTCCGGGATGTTGCGCGGGTGGTCGCACACGGCACGGGACGAGGAGTGCGAGAAGATCACCGGCGCGGACGTCGCGTCCAGCGCGTCCCGCATCGTCGTCGCCGCCACATGGGACAGATCGACGAGCATGCCCAGCCGGTTCATCTCCCGCACGACCTCGCGGCCGAAGGCCGACAGGCCGCCGACGTTCGGCTCGTCGGTCGCCGAGTCCGCCCACGGCACATTGTCGTTGTGGGTGAGCGTCATATAGCGCACGCCCAGGCCGTACAGGCCCCGCAGGGTGCCCAGCGAGCAGGCGATGGAGTGGCCGCCCTCCGCGCCCATGAGCGAGGCGATACGGCCGTCCGCGCGCGCCGCCTCCATGTCGGCCGCGGTCAGCGCGGGCGCCAGGTCCTTCGGGTAGCGGGCCAGCAACTGCCGTACGCAGTCGATCTGTTCGAGGGTGGCCGGGACCGCGTCGGGCAGGTCCGAGCGGACGTACACCGACCAGTACTGCGCGCCGACGCCGCCCTCGCGCAGCCGTGGCAGGTCGGTGTGCAGATGCGCGTTCTGGTGGTCGGCGATGTCACGGGCGGCGAGGTCGTAACGGACCTGCTCGCGCAGCGCCCACGGCAGGTCGTTGTGGCCGTCGACCACGGGGTACTCGCGCAGCAGCGCCCTGGCTTCGTCCAGTGAGGTCATACCCGTCACTTCCCGAAACCGAAGCCGTTCGATCCTTCGGCCTTGGCGCGCAGCCGTTTGCCCTTCTCGGCCGCCTGGTCGTTCAGCTCCTGCTGGAAGTCCCGCATACGGGCGAGGAGTTCGTCGTCGTGCACGGCGAGGATACGGGCCGCGAGGAGACCGGCGTTGCGGGCGCCGCCGACGGAGACGGTGGCCACGGGGACACCGGCCGGCATCTGCACGATCGACAGCAGGCTGTCCATGCCGTCGAGGTGCTTCAGCGGGACCGGGACGCCGACGACCGGCAGCGGGGTGACCGAGGCGAGCATGCCGGGCAGATGGGCGGCGCCGCCCGCACCCGCGATGATCACCTTCAGTCCGCGCTCCGCCGCCTGCTCGCCGTACGCGATCATCTCGCGCGGCATGCGGTGCGCGGAGACGACGTCGACCTCGTAGTCGATCTCGAACTCGTCCAGGGCCTTGGCGGCGGCTTCCATGACGGGCCAGTCGGAGTCCGACCCCATGACGATGCCAACAACGGGGCTCATTCGGTGATGGTGCCTCTCAGGTAGCCGGCTGCGTGACGGGCGCGCTCCAGCACGTCGTCCAGGTCGTCGCCGTAGGTGTTGACATGCCCCACCTTGCGGCCGGGCTTCACGTCCTTGCCATACATGTGGATCTTGAGCTGGGGGTCCCGGGCCATGCAGTGCAGATACGCCGAGTACATGTCGGGGTAGTCGCCGCCGAGCACATTGACCATGACGGTCCACTTCGCGCGCGGGCGCGGGTCGCCGAGCGGGAGGTCGAGGACCGCGCGGACATGGTTGGCGAACTGCGACGTGATCGCGCCGTCCTGGCTCCAGTGGCCGGAATTGTGCGGGCGCATCGCCAGTTCGTTGACGAGGATGCGGCCGTCGCGGGTCTGGAACAGCTCGACGGCGAGGTGGCCGACGACGCCGAGTTCCTTGGCGATGCGCAGCGCCAGCTCCTCGGCCCGCAGCGCGAGCGACTCGTCCAGAGCGGGGGCCGGGGCGATCACCGTGTCGCAGACCCCGCCGACCTGCTGGGACTCCACCACGGGGTAGGCGACGGCCTGGCCGTGCGGGGAGCGTACGACGTTCGCGGCCAGCTCGCGGACGTAGTCGACCTTCTCCTCGGCGAGCACGGGGACGCCGGCGCGGAACGGGTCGGCGGCCTCCTCGGCGGACCGGACGACCCACACGCCCTTGCCGTCGTAGCCGCCGCGCACGGTCTTCAGGACGACCGGGAACCCGTCGCCCTCGGCGGCGAAGCGGGCCACGTCCTGCGGGTCGGCCACGATCCGGTGCCGTGGGCTCGGCACGCCGATGGCGTCGAGTTTCGCCCGCATCACCCCCTTGTCCTGGGCGTGCACCAGCGCGTCGGGGCCCGGGCGGACGGGGACGCCGTCCGCCTCCAGGGCGCGCAGGTGCTCGGTGGGCACATGCTCATGATCGAAGGTGATCACGTCGCAGCCCCGCGCGAACGCGCGCAGCGTGTCCAGGTCGCGGTAGTCGCCGACGACGACATCGCCGACGACCTGAGCCGCGGAGTCCTGAGGGGTGTCACTGAGGAGCTTGAATCTGATGCCGAGCGGGATGCCCGCCTCGTGTGTCATACGAGCGAGCTGGCCCCCGCCGATCATGCCGACTACCGGGAACGTCACGCCCCCAGGGTATCGGTCGCGCCACGACGACCGGATTCCGCTCCTCTCCGCCGTCGTCTTATCCGTATTTCACCCGCTCTTTTTTTTCCTCTCTTGCCGACCCGTGGCCGGATGCAGAGGCGGGAGCGGTGGCCGCTGGTTAGCATGGCCGGGTCGGCGAAACCTACGGACAGGAGCCTGCACGACCATGGAACCAGGTTCCTCGGGGCTGCGAAGGCTTGTGCACGAGGTCGCCAAGTTCGGCGCCGTGGGCGGCGCGGGACTTCTCGTCAATCTGGGCGTGTTCAACCTCGTACGGCACGTCACGGAGCTGCCGGTCGTTCGGGCCAGCATCATCGCCACCGTCGTCGCGATCGTCTTCAACTACATCGGCTTCCGCTACTTCACGTACCGGGACCGCGACAAGAGCGGCCGCACCCGGGAACTCACCCTGTTCCTGCTGTTCAGCGTGGTCGGCCTGGTGATCGAGAACGGCGTCCTCTACACCGCGACGTACGGGTTCGGCTGGGACAGCCCGCTGCAGAGCAACGTCTTCAAGTTCTTCGGCATCGCCGTCGCGACCCTGTTCCGCTTCTGGTCCTACCGCAGCTGGGTGTTCCGGACCCTGCCCGCCCGTGAGACGGTGGTCGGCGCGGAGTCGTACCTGACGGCGGAGACCCCGGAGAACCGCCAGCGCCAGCGGATCTCCTAGCCGGCGCCCCGAAGCGGCGGACAACCGCCCGGCCGGCCACATCTCAGCCGCAGCCGCAGCCGAAAGACAACCAAAACCGGCCAAACCCGGCGGAGCGTCAACGGACTGTCGGCTGTTCCCCGTCCGGCTTCTTCAGCGGCGGCGTGCGGGACAGGAACAGGCCGAACACCGGCGGCTGGGCCTGTAGGAGTTCCAGCCGTCCCCCGTCCGCCTCCGCGAGATCGCGGGCCACGGCCAGGCCGATCCCCGTCGAGTTCCGCCCGCTGATCGCCCGCTCGAAGATCCGGGCGCCGAGGTCGGCCGGCACCCCGGCCCCCTCGTCGGTGACCTCGACCACGGCCTGGTTGCCGGTGACGCGGGTGCGCAGCGCGACCGTGCCGCCGCCGTGCATCAGCGAGTTCTCGATCAGCGCGGCCAGCACCTGGGCCACCGCGCCCGGCGTGCCCACCGCCCGCAGATGCCGCTTCCCCGAGCTGACGATGGCCCGGCCCGCGCTGCGGTAGGCGGGGCGCCACTCGGCGAGCTGCTGCTGGATGACCTCGTCCAGGTCGAAGCTGACCGCGGAACCGGTGCGCGGGTCACGGGCGTTCGTCAGCAGCCGCTCCACCACATCCGTCAGCCGTTCGACCTGGGCGAGCGCCACGTTCGCCTCGTCCTTCACCGTGTCCGGGTCGTCGGTGAGGGTGATCTCCTCCAGCCGCATGGACAGCGCGGTCAGCGGGGTGCGCAGCTGGTGAGAGGCGTCGGCGGCCAGCCGTCGCTCGGCGGTGAGCATCCGCGCGATGCGCTCGGCGGAGGAGTCCAGCACATCGGCGACCCGGTCCAGCTCGGGCACCCCGTACCGCTTGTGCCGGGGGCGCGGGTCGCCGGAGCCGAGCCGTTCCGCGGTCTCCGCCAGGTCGGTCAGCGGGGAGGCGAGGCGGTTCGCCTGGCGCACCGCGAGCAGCACCGCGGCGATCACCGCGAGCAGCGCCACCGCCCCGATGATCAGCAGCGTCCGGCCCACCTCACGAGTGACCGAGGAACGCGGCTCCTGGACGGTGACCCGTTCGCCCTCCTCGCCGTCGGCGCTGGACTGGATGACCTCGCCCTGCGGCTTGGTGCCGACCGAGATCGGCGGCCGGTCGGGCATCCGGATGATCGCGTACTGGTCCGTGCCGACCTGGTTGCGCAGTATGTCCGCGGTGACGTCCTCCGCGCCGAGGATGCGGCTGTCCACGATGCTGGCCAGCCGCAGCGCCTCGGAGTCCACCCGCTCCTGGGCGCTGTTGCTGATCGTCCGGGTCTCCACGATGACGAGGGACACACCGAAGACGGCGATCACCACAAGCACCACGGCGAGCGTGGACTGGATCAGTCGGCGGCGCATGTCCTCCTACCCGGTGGCTCCCCGAAGGGGCTCAGCTCTTCTCGAAGCGGAAGCCGACCCCGCGCACGGTCGCGATGTACCGGGGGTTCGCCGCGTCGTCGCCGAGCTTCTTGCGCAGCCAGGAGATGTGCATGTCGAGGGTCTTGGTCGACGACCACCATGTCGTGTCCCAGACCTCACGCATCAGCTGGTCACGGGTGACGACCCGGCCTGCGTCCCGGACGAGGACCCGCAGCAGGTCGAACTCCTTGGCGGTGAGCTGGAGTTCCTCGTCACCCATCCACGCGCGGTGCGACTCGACGTCGATCCGCACGCCGTGCGTGGCCGGCGGCTGCTGCGGCTCCGCTGCGCCGCGGCGCAGCAGGGCCCGGACACGGGCGAGGAGTTCGGCGAGACGGAAGGGCTTGGTGACATAGTCGTCGGCGCCGGCGTCCAGGCCGACGACGGTGTCCACCTCGTCGGCGCGCGCGGTCAGGATGAGGATGGGCACGGCGTGGCCCTCGGCACGCAGCCGGCGGGCGACCTCCAGGCCGTCCATGCCGGGCAGGCCCAGGTCCAGCACGACCAGGTCGACGCCGCCCTGGATTCCGGCGTCGAGCGCGGTGGGACCGTCCTCGCGCACCTCGACCTCGTAACCTTCCCGGCGCAGGGCGCGGGCCAGCGGCTCCGAGATGGACGCGTCGTCCTCGGCGAGCAGTACACGGGTCATGGAGTGATGGTAGTCCGCTCACGCGGCGTGCTGGGGTGTGATCGGGACCCGGGATTCTTACCTTGGGTGACAGCGGTGCGAACCTGTGTACGGAAGGTGCGACGCTGGAGGGACCTTCGGAACCGGGCGCCCGGTTCCGCCGACACCTGTGATCCATGTCTCAAGTCCTTCCATATCCGGCACTGTCCTGCCGTATGGTGATGTGAGAACGCCTGTGTGCACAGCGGACCTTTGGCGCGTACTCGACGCCGGAGGTCTCTTTCATGTGCGGGTCGGCCCGCGCCGGCCTCGAAGGAATGACCTCTGGCCGGGCCCCGGACGCATCGTCGCGCAACGGGCCGCGGATCCCGGTGGTCGCCGTCCGCCGCCCCGCGATCCGGGGCGGGACACCCCGTGGGCGTGGGGTGGACGGCCCATCCGCCGGTGCCGGCCGCCTCCCACCGGGCGCGCAACGCTCCACGCGCGTCCCGACCAGCAAGGAACGACCATGGCGTCCAGCCTGACGAAGGGCTCGCTCCAGCCGGGCACCCCCGGCACCGGGAAGACCTTCTTCGGCCACCCCCGCGGACTGGCCACCCTCTTCATGACCGAGATGTGGGAGCGATTCTCCTACTACGGCATGAGGGCCCTGCTCCCGCTCTACCTGGTGGCCCCGGCCGGGCTGCACCTCGACGCGGCCACGGCGACCGCGATCTACTCGGTGTACCTGTCCCTCGTGTACCTGCTCGCCCTGCCCGGCGGCTGGTTCGCCGACCGCGTCCTCGGCCCCCGCAGGACGGTCGCCGTCGCCGGTACGGTCATCATGCTCGGCCATCTCACCCTGGCGCTGCCGAGCGCCGGCACCTTCTACGCCGGACTCGGCCTGGTCGCGATCGGTTCCGGCCTGCTGAAGGCCAACATCTCGACGATGGTCGGCCACCTCTACGACGGCCCTGAGGACCCGCGCCGCGACGGCGGCTTCACGCTCTTCTACATCGGCATCAACGTGGGGGCCTTCGCTGCACCGCTGGTCATCGGCACCGTCGGGCAGAACGTCAACTGGCACCTGGGCTTCGCGCTCGCCGCGCTCGGCATGGCGCTGGGCCTGGCCCAGTTCCTGCTCGGCACCCGGCACCTGAGCCCGCGCTCGAACGTGGTGCCGACGCCGCTGTCGGCGCAGGAGAAGTCCGCCACGCTGCGCAAGGCGGCCCTGTGGGCGGCCGTCGCCGCCGTCTTCTACGCCGTCGTCGGCTTCTCCGGCGTCTACACCCTGAACTGGGTGATGGTTCCGATCATCGTCGCCGGCCTGGTCATCCCGGTCATGGTGCTGGCGCGCATCAAGCGCGACAAGGAACTGGACCGCACCGAGCAGTCCCGGATGTCGGCGTACATCTGGTTCTTCGTCGCCGCGGCCGTGTTCTGGATGATCTACGACCAGGGCGGTTCGACGCTGTCGATCTTCGCCGACGGGCGGGCCGAGAACAGCGTGTTCGGCCGGCACTTCCCGGTGTCCTGGTACCAGTCGGTCAACCCGGTGATGATCATGGCGTTCGCGCCGGTCTTCGCCGCCCTGTGGCTGGCGCTGGCCCGGCGCGGCAAGGAGCCGAGCACGGCGACGAAGTTCGCCCTGGGCCTGATCCTGGTCGGCGCGTCCTTCTTCCTCTTCCTGGCCCCGCTGTCGATCGCCGGGGACGGTCACAAAGCGGCCGCGCTGTGGCTGGTCGCGATCTACTTCGTGCAGACCGTCGGTGAACTGCTGCTCTCCCCGGTCGGCCTGTCGGTCACCACGAAGATGGCGCCCGCGAAGTACGCCTCCCAGATGATGGGCGTCTGGTTCCTGGCCGTCACCGCCGGCGACGCCACGACCGGTCTGCTCGGCGTGGCGGGCGTCAACCTGGACAAGATGGGCATCGTGGCCCTGGAGGCGGCCCTCGCGGTCGTCGCCGGTACGGCGGTGTGGCTGTACCGCAACAAGGTGAAGCAGCTGATGGGCGACGTCAACTGACCGCTGCCGCGAGCCAAGCCGAGCCGACCGACCGGAGGACCACCCCGCCCATGCCCGAGGCGCCCCTCCCCCTTCACCAGCCCACCAACACCCTCGCCGCCCCCGCCGCCGCACTCCCGAACGGACCCGACGAAGGGGACTCCGTCGGGTCCGGAGGAGGGGACTCCGTCGGGTCCGGAGGAGGGGCTTCGGCAGGGCCGTTGACGGGCTCCCGGCCGGTCCGGCGGTCGGAACTCCGGCAAGGCCGTCGACGGACTCCCGACGGATCCGGTGGTCGGAACTCCGGCAAGGCCGTTGACGGGCCCTCGGCGGGTCCGGTGGAAGGGACTTCGGCAGGGCTGGTGGCCGAGGTCCTGGGAGTGTCCGTGCCTGGCCCGTTCGTCGATCGTCCCCCACCCGATCGTGGTGGTCACCAGGGTGATGTCCCGCCCCGGGCGAAGAGCCGGTTGGCCGCGGCACCGCACGCTGTCCCGAACTCCCGGCCCCGCTTGGCCGGAGGGGCACCCCACGGGCTTCGGGCACCCGCGGTCAGGCCCCTCGATGTGGTCGCGGGTCCGGGGGCCCGGCTCTTACGCAACCAGGCCCCCGGCGGAGACGGCGGACGGGACTTCGGTGGGTCAGGGGGCTCGGTACGTCGGCGCCGGGCGCTCAGGGCGCCTGCTGTCGGCCCCGGGCGCGCGGCGGCGCGGTCGCGCGGCTGCCGCGGCCGGGGCCTCGGGTTCTCATCGGGTCCTGCGGCGGGGCATGAAGGTGAAGACCGCCGCGCCCAGCAGGATCGCCGTGCCCGCCACCAGGCCGAGGGCCTTGACGGCGCCGTGGTCGTCAGAGCCGGTCGCGGCCAGGCCACCACCGGTGTCGCTGCCGCCGGTCGACGAGCCGCCCGAGGACGAGGAACCGCCCGCGGCCCCACCCGGCTGTGCCGCCGTGTCGAGGGTCAGCGAAACCTCCGACTTGGTCGGCGTGCAGGTCGTCGTGGTCCCCAGGGCCTCGACCGTCAGAACGCCCGGCGAGAGCGTGGACGTACCGCTCGCACCCGGCTTGTAGGTGCCGGTCAGGTCGGGGATCTCGATCGGATCGCCGGACTTGATGGCGGCGGAGTTCATCGGTCCCTCCACATGCACGGTGCCCTTGTCGGCGCCGCCCAGGACCACCTCCATCGACGGCTTGACGGAGTCCTTCGGGATGTCGGCGGGACTGTCCATCACCGACGTCTTGAACTGCACGGTGAGGTCATAACTCCCGCCGTTCTTCTTGGCGTTGATCTGCACCGGCGAGGTCGCGCTCTTGTCGCCGATCGGCGTCTTGCAGGCGTAGGGGACCTGGACCTCCTTGCCGGTGAAGTCGGTCTGGCCGCCGCCGGTGCCGTCGCTCTCGCTCGCCGATGCGGACGGGGTGGGCGTGGGGGTGGGGGTGGCCGACGGGGAGGCCGAATCGGACGGCGTGGGCGAGGGGCTCGGCGAACTCCCGTCGCCCGCCGTCACCTCGATGGTCGCCGCTTTCTGCACGGTCTCCGTCGGCGTGCACTTGGTGTCCGTCGACATCGCGTTGACGGTGTACGCATCAGGCGTCAGCGTCACCTCGCCGGGCGCCGTCAGCTTCAGCGTGCCCTTCATGTCGGACAGCACCATGGCGCCGCCCTTGGGGATCGCCGGGTTCTCGCGCGGCCCCTCCATCGCGATGTCCGCGGTCTGCGCGCCGGCCGCCTTCAAAGTGCCGGACGGCTGCACCGAGTTCGCGGGCAGATCGATGATGTCGGGGTTCTTCGAGGCGGCCTGCGCGAACTTCCACACGATGTCGACCGTGTCGCCGACCTTCGCGGTGGCCGGGGCGGTGATCTCGACCTTCGTCGTGCCGTCCACCGGGTCGATGCCCGCGGGCGGTACGCAGTGGGTGGCGAACGACACCTCGGCGGCCTGCGCGGTCGGCGCGGCCACTCCCAGCAGGACACCCGCCCCGCCGAGTATCAGCGCGGCCGCCGCCGCGCCCGCGCCGCGTCCGCCGACCGGTGTGACTCTCCTTCGCATGCTCACGTGGGTCCCTTCGTGGTGGGAGTCGTAGGACTCGTCGGGCTGTCGTCGTGCGGTGCGGAGAGCCGACCGGCCGTGCCCGGACCGGAGTGCGGGGTGAACCACGGCAGGGTCGAGGTCGTGGCGGGCCCGGCGTCCGGCGCCCGCGGCCCGGGCGCCCGGAGCGTCGGCCACGGCAGCCGGAACGCCGGCCGGGGCAGCCCCCGGTGGCGCACACCGCCCGCCCGGCGCGGCCGCACCCGGTCCACCACGGCCAGACCGGCCCGGAACAGGGCGGCCGGTACGACCAGGCAGAGCAGGATCCAGAACAGCGTCACGCCCCAGGGCCGGCCCACGCCCCACGGCTGCTCGGCGAGGACCTTGCCGCCGTACCGCAGCGAGACGGTGTAGTCGCCGTGCGCCCCGGCCGCGAGTTCGACGGGCAGCTTGATCTGCGCCTTCTTGCCGGGCGCGAGGGTGCCGCGCCACTGCTGCTCGTCCCACTGCGGGGCGAACACGCCGTGCGCGGTGCCGACCTGGAACACCGGGTTGCGAACGGACGTCGACCCGAGGTTGCCCACGGTGAAGACCAGCGTCCGGGAGGGCGGCGCACCGAACCAGGTGAGCACCCCGCTGGACCCGTCGAGCCGGGTGTCGGACAGCACGGCGAGACGCCCGGCGGCGGACTCGGCGGGCAGCGGCTCGACGGCGTGCCCGGCGACCTGGAACGCGGCATCCGCGTCAGCCCGCGCACCGGTGACGGCAGCCACGTGCACCACGCACGGGCAGGGCGCCGGCGGCTCGACGACCGGCAGTTTCCGGCTGAAACCGCCCCGGGCGCCGGTGGTGACGGCCCGGCCGTCGCCGTTGGCGCAGGAGTTGGTGCCACCGATCACGCCACGCCCGGGTGTGGCCCGCCCGCAGATCAGCAGCATCAGCAGGGTGCGCGGCCGCCAGCCGGTGCCGCTGACGGTGATCGACCCTCCGGTGCCCGCCTGGGACGCGGACAGTTCGACGGCGGGCCGCTGCGCCGCCTGCGCCGGGGCCGCGAGCGGCAGCAGAAACAGCGCGAGCACCACCGTCAGCACCGGAATCCGCAGCTTGCCGCTCACGTCACCGCTCCCGTCAACTCGACCTCCCCACGCGGGACTTCGCCCTCGGCTGCGGCCGGGCGGCGGCCCCGGCGACGGCGTACGGCGAGTGCCGCCGCGCCGGCCGCCACCGCGGCGGCCCCGGCGCCGAGCGCGCCCCAGGGCACGAACCGCACCGATGTGTCCGCCGTGGCGCGCGCCCCGCCCGGCGCGGTCACCGTCAGCCGTACGTCGACCGCGTCCAGGGCGGGCCGGTCGGGCCACGGCTCGCTCAGCCGCAGCCGTCGGCCGGGGGCCAGCCGGACGGGCAGGGTGCGCGGTGCGCGGTCCAGGACCCGGCCGAAGACGCCGTCCGCGCGCACCGCGAGCCGCGGTACGAGGACGGTCGTACCGCGGTTGACCAGCTCGTACGTGATGCGGTCGGCGTGCACGGCCGGATTCTCGACGGTCAGCGCGGACAGCGCGGGTCCGCCGACGCGCAGCCGGATCCGCACGGTTTCGGTCCGGCCGTGGCCGTCCTGGGCGACGATCGTGCCGGGGCGGTCGCCGGGCGCGGCCTCGGCCGGCACGGCCAGCGTGAACGGGACGTCGGCGCGGGTGCGGGCGGGGACCCGCACGCCGGTGTCGGCGAAGCCGACGCGCAGACCGGTGCCCCGCAGCCGTACCGTGACCGGTCGGCTGCTCCGGTTGGTCACGGACACGGTGTCCCGCAAGGCCGCGCCGGGCGTGCCCTCGGCGTAGAACGAGGGGCGTCCGCCGCCGGCGGGCGCGAGGGACCAGCCGGCGGACCCGGCGGCCGGCGGGGACCCGGCGGGCCCCGCGGCGGGACGGGACCGGTCGGCCGCCGCGGTCGTCGGGGCGGCGCCGAGCAGGGGCAGCAGGGTGAGCAGGGACAGGCACAGGGCACGGGCGGCGGACGGCATCGGCGGCTCCAGCGGTCGGGCCCGGGGGGCTCAGCGGCGTACGGGCTGGTTCCGCCGCGTCACCCACAAGGCGCCGGCCAGACCGGCGAGCAGGACGGTGCCGCCGAGCGTGCCGAGGGCGATCGCGGAGTCCTCGGGGCCGGTCTGCGGGAGCTGACCGGCGGAGTCGCCGCCGCTGGGGGCGGAGCCCGCGGACGAACCCGAGGAGCCCGAGGAGCCCGAGGAGCCGCCGGCCGCCGTGACGTCCAGGGTCAGCGAGGGCTTGGGGTCGTTGGACGGGGTACAGGTCGTCGTGGTGCCGAGCGCCTTGATGGTGAGGACGCCCGCCGTGAAGGTGACCTTGCCCGACTTCTTCGGCGTGTACGTGCCGCTCAGATCGCTGATCTTGATGGGCGTGTTGGCGGGGATCGCGGCCTGGTTGGCCGGACCCGACACCGTCAGCGTGCCGCTGTCGGCGCCGCCCAGCCTGATGGTGGCGCTCGGGTTCATGGCGCCCTTGCCGAGTTCGACCGGGCTGGAGGAGACACCCTTCTGCCAGGACATGGTGATCTTGTAGCCGCCGCCGCTCTTTACGCCCTTGATGTCGATGGGCGACACGGCGCTCTTGTCGCCGATGGGCGTCTTGCACTGGTAGTCGACGTCGACGACATCGGCTCGGGCCGCGGGCGCGACCAGCACCACCACGGAGCCGGCCAGCACCGCGGCGGACGCGAGCGCGGCGGTTCGTTTCGGGTACGACACGCTCCACCCCATTCCTGACGGCACATCAGATCGGCCGTCAAGGTACGCCCGGGGTCGTAAGGAGGGAAGAGACGACGCAACCCGGAGTTGTGACGATCCGGCGCACGAGGGAGGGGCCCGGATGGAGAGACCACCCACGAACACCCCCACCCGAACGCCCCCAACCACCACACCCCTCACCCAAACGGCCCCATGGGCCAGGCGAGCGCGGGACGCGGACATCAGATGGGCAAGGCCGTCAGGCGAGCGCGGGGGCAGGCGGGCGCGGTGCGTGGACGTCAGGCGAGCGCGGGGTCAGGCGAGCGCGGGCGCACGGGTCAGGCGAGCGCGGGGGCGCGGACGTCAGACGGGCGCGGGGCGCGGATGTCAGGCGGGCAAGGCCGTCAGGCGGGCGCGGGGCGGGCATCAGACGGACGCAGCGTCAGGCGGAGGCGGACGCACGGGACAGGCGGACGCGGGGCGCGGACATCAGGCGAGCGCGGGGTCAGGCGAGCGCGGGCGCACGGGTCAGGCGAGCGCGGGGGCGCGGGCGTCAGACGGGCGCGGGGCGCGGATGTCAGGCGGGCGCAGGGCGCGGACGTCAGGCGAGCGCAGCGCCAGGCGGACGCGGACGCACGGGTCAGACGGGGGCGGGGGTGTGGACGTCAGACGGGCACGGGGCATGGATGTCAGGCGGGCGCGGGGCGCGGACGTCAGGCGAGCGCGGGACGCGGGCGCCAGGCCGGACGGACCTCATCCGCACAGGCCAGCCCAGCCCAGACCGCACAAGCCAGGCAGCCGCGGGCGCGGGCGCCAGCCCGAACGCACCGCGTCCGCCCAGGCCAGCTCAGCGCAAGGCGCACGAGGCAGACCGGCGCGCGCTACACAAGCCGAGCCCGCGCACCCCGCACCACTCGGACCTACACAGCCGTACGACTCACCCCCACACGCGCCACCCAAGCCAACCGCACACAGCACGCGGGGTCAGCCCGAACGCGCCGCGTCCGCCCAGGCCAGCCCAGCGCAGACCGCACAAGCCGGGCCCGCGCACCCCCTACGGCTCGGCCACCCCGACACGCGCTGCACAAGCCAAGCGCATGCGAGCCGTCAGGCCGGTGCGCCCAGTTCGGCCCAGACTCGTTTGCCGGGCGTGCCCGGGGTCCGTACCACGCCCCAGTCCAGGCAGAGCCGCTGCACGATGAACATGCCGTGGCCGCCGGGGCGCCCCGCGCGGTGCGGGGTGCGGGGGGCCGGCTGGCCGGTGCCCCGGTCGGAGACCTCGATGCGGATCACCTTGTTGTCGAGGGCGAGGAACAGTTCCTCGGGGCCCTCGGCGTGCAGACACGCGTTGGTGACCAGTTCGGAGACGACGAGCAGCACGTCCTCCGCGGCGGCCCGCTGGTCGGCGGAGGCGGCGGGCAGCCAGCCCCACGCGTACAGCGCCTGGCGGGTGAAGTCACGGGCGAGCGGCACGACGCCGCTCTCGCCGTACAGACGGAGCCTGCGGGCCTGTGGGCCCTCCGGCGGAACGGCCGCTGCCCCCGCGGACGCGCCGTCGCCCGGCGCTCCCCCCTCGGACGCCCCGGAAGCGCCGCTCGGCTCCGGGCCGCGGTCGCCCGGCGGGTAAGGCCGGGTGGTGCTCATCAGCGCTTCACCTCACCGATTCACCAGTTCACGATCGAGCAGTTCACGTTCAGCATGCGGTCGGCACCCGCCGGCACATACATCGCCCACAGGCCGTCCCTCGGTTCCGCGACACTCCCGGAGGACGACCGGTCCAGGATGTCTCCTGCCCGGCGCACCGGACGAAACACCCCCCGATTCGGGGGGTCCGGGAAGGTCCACGGCGGGCTCAGCCGGTCTCGTCGACCAGGGCCGCCTCGACGGTGTCGTGGACGGTGAAGACCGCCTCCGCCCCGGTGATCTCGAACACCCTGGCCACGACCGGCTGCATGGCGGCCAGATGCACCCCGCCCCCGGCGGCCTCCGCCTTCAGGCGGGCACCGAGCAGCACGTTGAGGCCCGTGGAGTCACAGAACTCCAGCCGTGAACAGTCCACGACGAGTCGCGAGAAGCCCTTGTCGAGGAGGTCGTCGAGCGGCTCGCGCAGCAGATCGGCGGTGTGGTGATCCAGCTCACCCGCCGGTGCCACCACGGCGCTGGAGCCCACTTCCCGCACCTCCACCAGAAGCCGGCCCGACTGTGCGCTGCCGACCGTCCCGCGGTCCATGCCGTCTGTCTCCCGAGGTCGTGGCTGCTGACTGATGTCCCGCCGATGCCCTGCTCGTGTTCCTGTGCTGTTCCTGTGCTGTTCCTGTGCCTTCTTGCGCAGGCGCTGCCAGGGCTCCGCGGTCGCCCTCGAACACTACGCCTTCCGTACGCACTCCGACAGCCGAACAACCACACACAAACGGACATATGCTAACAAAAGCCACTTGCAACCGTCTCGGTCAAGCAGGTAGGGCTAGTAAGGACACACAAACCGACACGGCCGGCTTTGGAGGCGCCGCACACCGCAGTGCACGCATGGCTTCGGCAGCCCAATGCCGAGAACGATGGAGGACACCATGTCACCCCGGCTCGACGCATCGCATACCCCGACCGCGACGTCGACACTCCCACCGGAACAGCTGGATCCCATCGCGGGGCTTCCCGAGATCCCCCCGTACGACGAGATCGGACCCGTCGACGCACGGGCCTTGTCCAGGACCCTCTTCGAGCGGCTTGAGTCGCTGGAGGAAGGCACCCACGAATTCGCGTACGTTCGCAACACCCTCGTCGAACTCAACCTCGCGCTGGTCAAGTTCGCCGCCTCCCGCTTCCGCTCCCGCAGCGAGCCGATGGAGGACATCATCCAGGTCGGCACGATCGGCCTGATCAAGGCGATCGACCGCTTCGAACTCTCCCGCGGCGTCGAGTTCCCGACCTTCGCGATGCCGACCATCATCGGCGAGATCAAGCGGTTCTTCCGGGACACCTCGTGGTCCGTGCGCGTGCCGCGCCGGTTGCAGGAACTGCGCCTCGACCTGGCCAAGGCGGGTGACGAACTGGCCCAGCAGCTGGACCGCGCCCCGACGGTGTCCGAACTCGCCCAACGGCTCGGCATCTCGAACGAGGAGGTCGTCGAGGGCATGGCGGCCTCCAATGCGTACACCGCATCCTCGCTGGACGCCCAGCCCGAGGAGGACGACGCCGAGGGAGCGCTCGCGGCCCGTATCGGCTACGAGGACCACGGGCTCGAAGGCATCGAGTACGTCGAGTCGTTGAAGCCGCTGATCGCCGAACTCCCGCCGCGGGACCGGAAGATCCTCTCCCTGCGGTTCGTGGCCGGCCTGACCCAGTCGGAGATCGGCGAGGAACTCGGCATCTCGCAGATGCACGTGTCCCGGCTGCTGTCACGGACGTTGGTACGGCTGCGCAACGGACTGACGCTGGAGGAATGAGCCTCCCCCCTCTCGGCGTCCCTGCGTCCCCCTTGGGTTGCACGGACGCCCCTTGTTCGTCCGACGCCGGCGGGCGGGGTCGGCTGACCGGGCGGCCGGGCCGACCCGTTGGCGGGCGCGTGCGGTGGCCCGGGTCACAGGACCCGGGTGCCTCGGCGCCAGACGCCGGTCACCAGGGGCACGCCCGGCCGGTAGGCCAGATGTACGTGGCTCGGGGCGTCCAGGAGGGTCAGGTCGGCGTAGGCACCGGGGGTGAGGCGGCCGATGTCGGTGCGGCGCAGGGCCGCGGCGCCGCCCGCCGTGGCCGACCAGACCGCCTCGTCCGGCGTCATGCCCATGTCCCGCACGGCCAGCGCGACGCAGAAGGGCACGGACGACGTGAAGGACGAACCGGGGTTGCAGTCCGTCGACAGCGCGACCGTGACACCCGCGTCGAGCAGCCGGCGGGCGTCGGGCCACTCGGCGCGCGTGGAGAACTCCGCGCCGGGCAGCAGCGTCGCGACGGTGTTGCCGCTCGCGAGGGCGTCGACGTCCGCGTCCGTGAGGTGGGTGCAGTGGTCGGCGCTCGCCGCGTCCAGTTCGACCGCCAGGCGCACGCCGGGGCCGTGGGAGAGCTGGTTGGCGTGGACCCGGGGGTGCAGGCCCTTCGCCCTGCCCGCCGTGAGGATCGCCCGAGCCTGGTCGCCGTCGAAGGCGCCCCGCTCGCAGAAGACATCGATCCAACGGGCGTACGGTGCGCAGGCGTCCAGCATCTCGCCGGTGACCAGGGCGACGTACGCGGCCGGGTCGTCGGCGTAGTCCGGTGACACGATGTGCGCGCCGAGGTAGGTGACCTCGTCGGTGTGGGCGGCGGCGATGCGCAGCGAGCGCGCCTCGTCGGCGACCGTCAGGCCGTACCCGGACTTCGTCTCGAACGTCGTCGTGCCCTGGCGCAGCGCCTCCGACAGGTAACGGGTGAGGTTCGCCTCCAGTTCCTCGTCCGTGGCGGCGCGGGTGGCCGCCACCGTCGTCCGGATGCCGCCCGCCCGGTACGGGCGGCCGGACATGCGGGCGTTGAACTCGGCGGTGCGGTCGCCCGCGAAGACCAGGTGTGAGTGGGAGTCGACGAAGCCCGGCAGCACCGTCCGGCCGCGGGCGTCGAGGCGATTGTCAGTGGCGGGTGCTTTGCTGGATTCACCGGTCCAGACGACCCGGTCGCCGTCGATGACGACGGCCGCGTCCTGGATCAGACCGAGAGGGGAACCGTCGCCGGAGGAGGGATCGTTGGTGACCAGCGTGGCGATGTCGGTGATGGCGGTGCTGCTCATGGCGTCCTTGTCCGTGGGCGGGCTGGTCGAGAGTGGACTGATCGGGGGCGGACTGGTCGGGGGCGGACTGGTCGGGGGCGTCAGGCGCGCAGGGCTTCGACCGCTGCCGCCAACGCCTGCGGGACATCGGGGACGAGTGTGTGCACCCCGTCGCGCACGACGTGCCGACCCGCGACGACCGTGTGCCGCACGTCCACCGCGCTCGCGGCGAATACGGCGGTCTCGGCGCCGAGCCTGGGCAGCGGCCCGGCCGTCCTGACCGAGTCGAGCGCGATCGTCGTGAGGTCGGCGAGCGCGCCCGCCTCGATGGTGCCCGCCTCGTCCCAGCCGAGGGCGGCGTGGCCGTCGGCGGTGGCGGCCCGCAGCAGGGCGGCGGCCGTCCAGTGGCCCCGGGCGCGGGTGCGCAGGCGCTCGTTCAGCTCCATGGCGCGCGCCTCTTCGAGCAGGTCGATGACGGCGTGGCTGTCGGAGCCGAGGCTGAGCGGGGAGCCCGCGCGTTGCAGGGCCGCCGCAGGGCCGATGCCGTCGGCCAGGTCCCGCTCGGTCGTCGGGCACATGCAGGTGCCGGTGCCGGAGCCGCCGAGCAGGGCGATGTCGTCGCCGGTGACATGGGTGTTGTGCACGCCGGTGGTGCGCGGGCCGAGGACGCCGTGGTCGGCGAGGAGCCGGGTGGGGGTGCGGCCGTGCGCCTCCAGGCATGCCTTGTTCTCGGCGGTCTGCTCGGACAGATGCACATGGAGCGGGGCCCGCCGCTCCTGCGCCCACCGTGCCACCGTCGCCAACTGCCCTGCGGGCACGGCCCGTACGGAGTGGACGGCCGCCCCGATCCGTGCGTGATCCCGCTCCTTGAGAAGTGAACAGCGTGTGGCCCAGGCCTCGGCGGTGCCGTCGGAGAAGCGGCGCTGATGGGTGGTGGGCGGGCTGCCGAAGCCGGCGGAGAGATAACAGGTGTCGAGGAGGGTGATGCGGATGCCGGCTTCGGCCGCGGCGTCGATGAGCGCCTCGCCCATGGCGTTCGGGTCGGCGTAGGGGGTGCCGCCGGGCGCGTGGTGCACATAGTGGAACTCGCCGACCGCCGTGACGCCCGCCAGCGCCATCTCCGCGTACACGGCGCGGGCCAGCGCGTGGTAGGTGTCCGGGGTCAGCTTGTCGGCGAACGAGTACATGACCTCGCGCCAGGTCCAGAAGGTGCCGGAGCCGACCTGGACGGTGCCGCGCAGGGCGCGGTGGAAGGCGTGGCTGTGCGCGTTGGCCAGCCCGGGGAGCGTGAGACCGCGCAGCACCTCGGCCCCGGACGGCGGGGCAGGCGTCTCCTTGCGGACAGCCGTGATGCGGCCGTTCGCCACCTCGGCGGCCACGCCCGGCTCGACCCGGTCGCCGAGCCAGGCGTGTTCCATCCAGTAGGTCGTCTTGATCACGCGCGGGCCAGCCCTTCCAGTACGTCGGCGAGCGCGGTCACCCCGGCCGCGCAGTCGTCCTCGGCGGCGAACTCGGCCGGGGAGTGCGAGACCCCGGTGGGGTTGCGCACGAACAGCATGGCGGTCGGGACGCTCCCGGAGAGGATTCCCGCGTCGTGTCCGGCACCGGTTCCCAGGACGGGCACCTTCAGGCGCGTCCCCAGGATGCGGGCGAGTTCGTCGCGCAGGGCGTGGTCGAACTCGACGACGGGCGTGAAGGACTCGCGGACCACGTCGACGTCGACGCCGTGGGCGGCGGCGTACTCGCGCGCGGCCTGCTCCACACCCGTGACGACCGTGTCGAGGGCCGTCTGGTCGGCGGCGCGTGCGTCGAGCCAGCCGCGCACCAGAGAGGGGATGGCGTTGACCCCGTTCGGCTCGACGGCGATCTTGCCGAAGGTGGCGACGGCGGCGGCCAGCCGGGCCTCGCGGCGGGCGGCGAGCACGGTCTCGGCGTACGGCAGCATCGGGTCGCGCCGGTCGGCGAGCCGGGTGGTGCCGGCGTGGTTGGCCTCGCCGCGGAAGTCGAGCCGCCACCGCCCGTGCGGCCAGATGGCGTCGGCGAGGCCGACCGGGTCGCCGGACAGGTCGAGCGCCCGGCCCTGCTCGACGTGGAGTTCCACGAACGCGCCGATGCGGGCCAGCCGCTCAGGGTCCGGCCCGATGGTGTCGGGGTCGTGTCCGGCGGCGGCCATGGCCCGGGGCAGCGTGACGCCGTCGGCGTCGGTCAGCCGGTGCGCCTGCTCGACGGTGAGCTGTCCGGCGGTCAGCCGGGAGCCGACACAGGCGAGCCCGAACCGGGCGCCCTCCTCGTCGCCGAAGTTCACGATGGCGAGGGGCCGGCCGAACGGCACGCCCCTTGACCGCAGTTCGTCGAGGGAGGCGAAGGCGGACACCACGCCGAGTGGCCCGTCGAAGGCGCCGCCGTCGGGCACGGAGTCGAGGTGCGACCCGGTGACCACGGCGTCCCCGGCGGCCGGGTCCCCCAGCCAGGCCCACTGGTTGCCGTTGCGGTCGGTCTCGTACGCGAGCCCGCGCCGCTCGGCCTGCTCCCGGAACCAGGCACGGCACTCGGCATCGGCCCCGGTCCAGGCGTAGCGCCGGTAGCCGCCCGAGTCGGGGTGCCGGCCGATGGGCAGCAGTTCGGCCCACATCTCGTGGAAGGAGGGCGTGCGGTGGCCTGCGGGCCCGCCGGGCCCGTCGTGGCCGGCGGCCCCGCGAGGCCGTGGGCCGTCGTGCCGCGGGGTGGCCGGGGACCCGCCCGAACCCGTGCTTGTCGCGGATTCCTGGGGGAAGGTGGGCACGGCCGCACCCGTGGACGGCGACGCGTCCTCGGCGCCCGCCGGAAGGCCGCCCTGCCCGCCCGGATCCCGGCTCACGCGTCGTCACCCTCACGCATCGGCACCCGCACGCCGCGCTCGGCGGCCACCGACTCGGCGCTGTCGTAGCCCGCGTCCACATGCCGGATGACGCCCATGCCGGGGTCGTTGGTGAGCACGCGGCGGATCTTCTCGCCGCCGAGCTTCGTGCCGTCGGCCACCGTCACCTGGCCGGCGTGGATGGAGCGGCCCATGCCGACGCCGCCGCCGTGGTGGATGGAGACCCAGGAGGCGCCGGAGGCCACGTTGACCATGGCGTTCAGCAGCGGCCAGTCGGCGATCGCGTCGGAGCCGTCGAGCATGGCCTCGGTCTCGCGGTACGGGGAGGCGACGGAGCCGCAGTCGAGGTGGTCGCGGCCGATGGCGAGGGGGGCCGCCAGTTCGCCGGACGCCACCATGTCGTTGAAGCGCTCGCCGGCCTTGTCGCGCTCGCCGTAGCCGAGCCAGCAGATGCGGGCGGGCAGGCCCTGGAAGTGGACGCGCTCGCCGGCCATCCTGATCCAGCGGGCCAGGGACTCGTTCTCCGGGAACAGCTCCAGGATCGCCTTGTCGGTCTTGGCGATGTCGGCCGCCTCACCCGACAGGGCCGCCCACCGGAAGGGGCCCTTGCCTTCGCAGAACAGCGGGCGGATATAGGCGGGGACAAAGCCGGGGAAGGCGAACGCCCGGTCGTATCCGGCGAGTTGCGCCTCGCCGCGGATCGAGTTGCCGTAGTCGAAGACCTCCGCGCCGGCGTCCTGGAAGCCGACCATGGCCTCGACGTGCCGGGCCATGGACTCGCGGGCGCGGGTGGTGAAGCCGGCCGGGTCCTTGGCGGCGGCGGAGGCCATGTCGTCGAAGGCGATGCCGACCGGCAGGTACGCCAGCGGGTCGTGGGCGGAGGTCTGGTCGGTGACGATGTCGATCGGGGCGTTCATCGCGAGCAGGTCCGGGACCAGTTCGGCCGCGTTGCCGAGGACGCCGATGGACAGCGGGCGGCGGGCGTCGCGCGCCTCCACGGCCAGGCGGAGGGCATGGTCGACGGAGTCGGCCCGGACGTCGAGGTAGCGGTGCTCGATGCGCCGCTCGATGGCGCGCGGGTCGCAGTCGACGCAGATGACGACGCCGTCGTTCATGGTGACGGCGAGCGGCTGGGCGCCGCCCATGCCGCCGAGCCCCGCGGTCAGGGTGATCGTCCCCGCAAGGGTGCCGCCGAACTTCTTCGCGGCGACCGCGGCGAAGGTCTCGTAGGTGCCCTGGAGGATGCCCTGGGTGCCGATGTAGATCCACGAGCCGGCGGTCATCTGGCCGTACATGGTCAGGCCCAGGGCCTCCAGACGACGGAACTCCTCCCAGTTGGCCCAGTCGCCGACGAGGTTGGAGTTGGCGAGCAGGACGCGCGGGGCCCACTCGTGGGTCTGCATCACGCCGACCGGGCGGCCGGACTGGACGAGCATGGTCTCGTCCTGCTTGAGGGTCTTCAGGGTGCGGGTCATGGCGTCGAAGGAGCGCCAGTCGCGGGCGGCCTTGCCGGTGCCGCCGTAGACGACGAGCTTGTCGGGGTGCTCGGCGACCTCCGGGTCCAGGTTGTTCTGCAGCATCCGCAGGGCGGCCTCCTGCTGCCATCCCAGGGCGCTCAGTTCCGTACCGCGGGGCGCTCGTACGGCGCGGGGTCCTGACATGGTGTGCCTCCTAGCGGATCGCTCCCGGCGGGTCCTGCGACATGTTGCTGTGGTTATTCACATCCTGGCGCCATGAATAGAACTAGTCAATACGGGGGCGGGCCACCGCGGGAGGCGTCACGGATGTTTGGCTGGACGCATGGGCTCAGGCAACGACTGGACGGGGGGCGCCGTGGACACCGGTGAAGACGCGCACACGGACGGGACCTACGACGAGATGCGCGAGGGGGCGCGCGGACACGCGGCGGACGGAGACGGCCGGGCCGGCCGGCGGGACCAGGCGGTGCGGGCCGCCGTGGCGCAGGGGCTGCTCGGGCCCACGGCACCCGTCGTCGGACTGCTGGACGTCACCGGCATCCGGGACTCGGCGGCGGCACTGCGGGCGGCGTTCGACGCGGTGGTGGCACCGGGCACGCCGGTGCTGCACGCCTTCGCCGTGAAGGCGACGCCGCTGGTGGCCGTCGTGCGGCTGCTGGACGGCGAGGGCATCGGCGCGGAGGTGGCCAGCGCGGGCGAGCTGGCGCTGGCGCGGGCGGCCGGCGTTCCGCCGCAGCGCACCGTGCTCGACTCGCCCGCCAAGACGCCCGCCGAACTGCGCGAGGCGCTGGCGCTGGGCATCGCGGTCAACGCGGACAACGCACAGGAACTGGACCGCATCGACGGCCTGGTGCGGTCGGCGCCCACCCGCTCCCGGCTGGGCATCCGGGTCAATCCGCAGATCGGCGGGGGTTCCATCGGGGCCACCTCGACGGCGACGGCGACCTCCAAGTTCGGGGTGGCGCTGCGCGACGAGGGCGCCCGCGAGTGGGTCGTACGGGCCTTCCTGGACCGGCCGTGGCTGACCCGGCTGCATGCGCACACCGGCTCGCAGGGCATCCCGCTGACGCTGCTGGCGCAGGGCGTGGCGGAGACGTACGCGCTGGCCGAGGAGATCAACGGGCGCGCCGGGCGGCGGCAGATCGACACGCTCGACATCGGCGGCGGACTGCCGGTGAACTTCGAGTCGGACGCGACGGCTCCGACCTACGCGCGGTACGCCCGGGTGCTGCGGGAGGCCGTGCCGGGGCTGTTCGACGGGCGGTACGGGCTGGTGACCGAGTTCGGGCGGTCGCTGCTGGCCAAGCACGGCACCGTCGTGGCACGGGTGGAGTACGCCAAGAGCGCCGGCGGGCGACGGGTCGCGGTGACCCACGCGGGCGTGCAGCTGGCGACGCGGACGGTGTACGCGCCGACGGCGTGGCCGCTCAGGATCGCCGCGTACGACGCGAAGGGACGGCCCAAGGCCGGGCCCGAGGTGGTGCAGGACGTGGCCGGGCCGGCCTGCTTCTCCGGCGACCTGCTGGCCGAGGGGCGTGCGCTGCCCCTGCTGGACCAGGGGGACTACGCGGCGGCGCTGGACACGGGCGCCTACTACTTCGCCCACCACTACGCGTACAACTCCCTGGCCCGGCCCGGGGTGTACGGCTTCGCGCCGGACGGCACGGGCGAGGTGGCCTTCGCGACGGTGCGGGCGCCGCAGACGATCGAGGAGATCGTGGCCGAATCGGGAGGGTCGCACGCCGCCGCACTCACCACCCTCCGGGCACCCGAGCACCCCTGACGCACCCCCGGGCACGGTGGCCATGGCCTCGCGGCGCACCACAGTTGAGTCACCCTAGTTCATCGGCCGCATGTTCCTTAGGAAAATGCCAGAAGCCTCACCCGTCCCGCACACCGCGCGTAGTGTCGTCGTCACTCAGCCGGAGTCCCAGGCGGGAGGGGAGCCACGGTGCCCGGAATCGACGAGTGCCTACTGGAAGCCATGCGACTGCCCGGTGCCCGGGGCGCCGCGCTGGTCGACTGGACGAGCGGACTGGCCCTGGGCACCGTCGGGGAGGCCCCCGGCGAGGACCATGAGACATCCGCGGCGGAGGCCGCCGAGCTGGCCCGGCTGGCCGCCGAGCACGGGGCGTTCGCCGCCGCCGACGACCCCGGCGGCGAACGCCCCCCGGTCGAGGACCTGATCGTCAGCAACCGGGACAGCTACCACCTGCTGCGGTTCGTGGACACGCCCTTCGACAGCACCGTCTTCCTGCACCTGTGGCTGGCCCGCGAGGACGGCAACCTCGCGCTCGCCCGTATCCGGCTCGGCGAGATGGCCGGCCGACTGGTGCTGGAATGACCGTGGTCGCCATACCGCCACCGCCGCTGCCCGTGCGGAACGGGGCGACCGCCTGGGAGCGGACCCACGGCGCCCTGTCCCCGATGCTCACCCGGCTCGCCGACGAGCGGGCCACCGGGGTGCTCGTGCGCGAGCACGGCACGCTGCTGCTGCACGAGGGCCGGGTGATCCACGCGGAGAGTCCCTTCGCGCCCGGTCTCGATGTGCTCCTCACCGCCCGGGGCACGCTCGACGAGGCCGTGTGGCGGCAGGCCGCGGAACGGGCCGCCGACCCGCACGGCGCCGTCCGGCTGCTGCTCGACGCCGGCCGGCTGACCACGGGCGCGCTGGAGCTGTGCCACCTGGGCGCGCTGTACGACGCCGGGTACTTCGCGCTGGCCCCCAGCAGCGCCCCGGGCCGCTTCCGCTACGAGGCCGTGGCCCGGCCCGGACCGCTGCGTCCGGTCCCCGTGACGGCGCTGGAGCGCGAGACGCTGCGCCGCCGCCTGCTGCTGCACCGCATCTGGCCCGACCCGGCCGTCGACGAGGCGCCGCTGATCCGGGCCGACCCGGTCGCGGCCCCGCCTCTCACGCCGCGCGGGCGGGCGGTGCTGGACCGCGCGGACGGCGTCCGCACGGCCCCCGAGATCGCCCGTGAACTGGGCAGACACGCGTTCCACACCCTGGTGGACGTACGACGGCTGGCGGCGGCCGGGCTGCTGTCGCCGGGTCGCTCGACGGCCACCGCTCCCCCACCCGCCCCCGAGGTCACCGACCCCGACATCGCGCTGCTGAAGAGGCTCAGGGATGCGCTGGAGGCCCTTTGAACGGCACCGTCCCACCGAGAGGAGACACCTGATGGCGGCCGAGTCGGACATCCTCGACGAGCTGCGTCGACTGCGCACCCGCGTCCCCCAGCTCACCGGCGCACTCGCGGCCGGCGTCGACGGTCTCGTCGTCGCCCATGACACCCCGGGCGTCGATCCCGAGGGCCTGGCCGCGCTCACCGCCGCCGCGCTCGGCGTCGCCGTGCGGCTCGCCGACGCGACCGGCCAGGGCGAGCTGCGGGAACTGCTCGTGCGCGGCTCCGGCGGCTATGTCGCCACCTATGCGGCGGGCCGCACCGCGGTCCTCACCCTGCTCACCCAGGACCGGGTCAACGTCGGCCGGCTGCACCTGGAGGGCCGCCGGGCCGCCGCCCGGATCGGCGAGCTGGTCGACGCCGCGGAGAGCGCCGCGGCGGAGCGGGCCGGGAAACCGGCAGCGGGCCGTACCGCCGCCGCACGTACCAGAACCGCGCGCGCCCAGGGCGCCGCCATGACCGACGCGCGCACCGCAACCGACAGTTGACGAAAGGAACCACCGCCATGGCCAACACCGAAACAGCGTTGAAAGAGGCGCTCACCTCCATCGAGGGCGCCACCGGCGTCGCACTGGTCGACTACACCAGCGGGATGGCGCTGGGCACGATGGGCGGCAGCAAGACCTTCGACCTGAACGTGGCCGCCGCCGGCAACACCGACGTCATCCGGGCCAAGATGCGCACCATGGAGCACCTGGGCCTGAAGAGCGAGATCGAGGACATCCTGATCACGCTGAGCAACCAGTACCACCTGATCCGGCTGCTCAAGGGGCGGGGCGGCAACGGCCTGTTCCTGTATCTGGTGCTGGACTCCGGCCGGGCCAACCTCGCGATGGCCCGGCACCAGCTGAAGAAGATAGAGCAGGACCTGGAGGTCTGAGGAGGCCCCGGTCAGACGAGTGCCGCGGTGCGGCGGCGCGCCCCTCCCGGAGCCGCGTCGCCCGCCGCGATGCCCGTGCCCCGGTACGCCCTGACGGCCTTGCCGGCCGGGCGCCCGCCGCGCCCGTCGAGCCAGTCGACCCGCACCCACAGCAGCGCGTCCCCGGCCCGCTCCCGCCGCCCGAGCCAAGCGGCCTTGAGCCGCAGCCCGGCACCGGTCCCGGCCAGCAGCATGCCGCCGGCCGCGGGCACGGCGAACGCGCTGCCGAGCGCGGCGAGGAAGGCGAGCAGCAGCCACCAGCGGTGGCCGCGGCGCCAGGCGCGGACCGTCACCGCCCGGTCCTGGAGCACATCGTGCCGGCCGGCGCGGGCCACGCCGACCGCGAGGGCCGTGTAGCGGCGGCGCCGGGTGTAGGCCACGACGGCGGCGCCGAGGATGAACAGCGCGGCCCCGCCGAGCACGCCGATCCGGCGCCCGGTCACACCCGGTACGAGCACGCCGATGCCGGCCGCGCACACCCCCAGCCACCACAGCGGTGCCGCCCCGGCCCGCACCACGACGGCCACTCGGGCCAGGCCCTGTCCTCCATGTCCTCCATGTCCTCCGCGTGCCACGTCCGGCCTCCCGTCTTCCGGCTGCTTCGAGTGCCTGCGCGCAGGCACGGTAACGGGACAACGTGAGACAAGTCTGAGAGCGGCAGGTCACTCCACGAACAGCCCGCGTGCCGCCGCCTTCGTGTCGAACTCCTCCAGCCGCGCCTGGGCGTCCGGCAGGTCGTCGCACATCGCCTCCAGCAGCACCCGCCCGAGCAGCATCGGCGCGCACGCGGTGTCGAAGGCGAGGCCCGTGCCGACGGCGGCGGGCAGCAGCAGGTCACTGTGGCGGGCGACGGGCGCGAACGCCGAGTCGGCGACGGTGACCACGGTCAGCCCGGCGGCCTTGGCGTATGCCAGGGTGTCCACGACCTCGCGCGGGTGCCGTGGCAGGGCGAAGCACAGCAGCGCGCTCGCGCCCGCCCGGACGGCCGCGTCGACCCGGTCCTGGATCATGGTGCCGCCCTCGTCGAGCAGCCGGACGTCCGGGTGCACCTTGGCGGCGAAGTACGCGAAGCCGTACGCCTGCGCGGCAGCCGCGCGCAGCCCGAGCACCGGCAGCGGCCGGGAGGCGGCCAGGACGCGGCCCGCCTTGTGCACCGGCCGCGGGTCGGCGAGGACCTCCGCCAGATGCCGCAGGTTCTCGATCTCCGCCTCGACGGCCTGCTGGTACTCGTTGTGGGACGCCGCGTTCGGGGCCGGTTCGGCGGGCACCACGTCGCGCAGGTGCCTGCGCAGGGCCGGGTAGCCGTCGAAGCCGAGGGCGACCGCGAACCGGGTCACCGACGGCTGGCTGACCCCGGCCAGTTCGGCCAGCTCCACGCTGGACAGGAACGGCACGTCGGCGGCCCGCCGCACCATGCTGTGCGCGATGCGCCGCTGGGTCGGCGTGAGCCGGTGCCCTTCGAAGAGCGCCTGCAGGCGGGTCGCAGGGCTGTCGGTCACGCTCATCACGTGCTCCCCCTCCAGATGACCATAAGACTCGGACTCCCTCGGACCCGGACGCCGATCGACGCCGGAGCACAGGGCGCCCTATTCACACACCAAGAACTCTGCATGACCGTATACAGCCGGGCAAGGCACACCCGCTGATCCCAGCCGTGCTCCCCGGAGCCCCGCGCCCGCGACCCGGCTTTACGGGTCTCGGTGCATGCGGCGCGGCCATCCCACGGTCCCGCGTACATGACCGGGGCTACCCAACGACCCCGCGAGCCCGCGGGGTCGGCCCGACTGTCCCGGCACGCCGCGCCCGCGACCCGCCTACACGAGACTCGGCGCACGCGGCGCGGCCATCCCCGGGAGCGGCCCGGACTACACCTGGGGCCCCGCGCAACAGGGCGCAGCTATCCCGCGGGCCTGCGTACGCGACGCAGCCACCCCGCGAGCTTGCACGCGGCCGGGGCCGCCCCAGGGACCCTGCGCACGCGGCCTGAGCCACCCAGCGACCCCTCGTACACGGCCCGGCCACACCGCGGCCCCGCCCACGCAGCGCGGCTACCTCGCGACCCCTCGCACTCGGCCCTGCTACTCCAAGACCCCGCCCACGCCACCCGGCCACACCGCGACCCCGCGTACGCGGCGCGGCCGGTCGCGGCCACGGCCCCGCGGCCCGGCCGCTCCAAGACCCCGCCCACGCAGCGCGGCTACCTCGCGACCCCTCGCACTCGGCCCTGCTACTCCAAGACCCCGCCCACTCGGCCCGGCCACACCGCGACCCCGCCCACGCAGCGCGGCTACCTCGCGACCCCGTGTACGCGGCGTGGGCCGGTCGGCGCCGCACCAGAGCCACAACCGGGGCACCCCGGATGGCCCGATACGGCTTGGTGGGGTTGTCAGGACGGCTGGGCGGTGGGGGTGGACGCCGGTTCCGGTTCGGTGAGCCGGCGCCGACGGCGGCGCTTGAGCAGTGCCCAGGGCCCCCGCGGCCCCGTGGGCATGGCCGCGGTGACCTCGGTGCCCGCTTCGTCCGCGGCCTCCGCCGCCGCACGGGCCACCGGCAGGAACCCCTCGCGCCGCGACACGTCCGGGCGCTCCTCGTCCGCCGGCCACAGGCCGAGGGCCGCGCACACCGTCGGCAGTATCGCCATCGCGGCCGTGGCGTAGCCCTCGGCGGACGGGTGGTAGTTGTCCGGTCCGAACAGCTCGCGCGGGTTCGCCGCGAACTCGGGGCCGAGCAGATCGCCGAGCGACACCGCGCGGCCCCCCTGCTCCACCACCCCGATCGTCTGGGCCGCCGCCAGCTGCCGCGAGGCCCGGCGCGCCAGCCAGCGCAGCGGCTGCTGCACCGGCTCGATGGTGCCGAGGTCGGGGCAGGTACCCACGACGACCTCGGCACCGGCCGTGCGCAGCCGCCGTACCGCCCCCGACAGATGCCTGACCGAACGCGTCGGCGGCATCCGGTGGGTCACGTCGTTCGCGCCGACCATGATCACGCACACGTCCGGTACCGGCGCGCCCACGGCCACCACCAGGCTCACCTGACGGTCCAGGTCATCCGACTGGGCCCCCGGCAGGGCGACGTTCCGCAGCTCCACCGGACGCTCGGCCACGGCCGAAAGGCCCGACGCCAGCAGCGCGCCCGGGGTCTGGCCCGCCCGGTGCACGCCCTGGCCCGCCGCCGTGGAGTCCCCGAGCATGGCCAGCCGCAGGGGTGGCTCACCGGGCACCTCGTAGGCCCGGCCGTACTCTCCCTCCGCCGACGGGACCCGGTCGGCGGTGCCGTTGCCCACGTGCCGCTTGGCCAGCTGCACCTCGGCCAGCAGCAGGCCGACGGCGGCCGCGCCGACCAGCCCGACTCCGCCGCCGCCGTACGCCGCGCCGGCCGCGATCCGACGGGCCACCCTCGCCCTCGACATGCTCGTCATGCGTCGCCGCCACCTCCTCGTAGCCCTACATCCACTCCTTGCCCCGTACTGCCTGTCCGCCAATCTCAACAGCGAGTGAACGCCAGCCCGGGCGGGGCCGCTGGCCTTAGGCTGACGGAACCAGTACGACCACTTCTTTGTGCAAGCAACCGGAGACAACGGTGCAATTCCACGACTCGATGATCAGCCTCGTCGGCAACACCCCGCTGCTGAGGCTCAACAGCGTGACCAAGGGCATTCGGGCGACCGTCCTGGCCAAGGTGGAGTACTTCAACCCGGGCGGCAGCGTGAAGGACCGCATCGCTCTGCGCATGATCGAGGCCGCCGAGCAGAGCGGGGAGCTGAAGCCGGGGGGCACCATCGTCGAGCCGACCAGCGGCAACACCGGCGTGGGTCTGGCGATCGTGGCCCAGCAGAAGGGCTACCGGTGCATCTTCGTGTGCCCGGACAAGGTGAGCACCGACAAGATCAACGTGCTGCGGGCGTACGGGGCCGAAGTGGTCGTCTGCCCGACCGCCGTGGCGCCCGAGCACCCGGACTCCTACTACAACGTCTCCGACCGGCTGGTGCGCGAGACCCCCGGGGCCTGGAAGCCGGACCAGTACTCCAACCCCAACAACCCGCTCTCCCACTACCACTCGACCGGGCCCGAGCTGTGGCAGCAGACCGACGGCCGGATCACCCACTTCGTGGCGGGCGTCGGCACCGGCGGCACCATCTCCGGCACCGGCCGCTATCTGAAGGACGTCAGCGACGGCCGGGTCAAGGTGATCGGCGCCGACCCGGAGGGCTCCGTCTACTCCGGCGGCTCCGGGCGCCCGTACCTGGTCGAGGGCGTCGGTGAGGACTTCTGGCCGACCGCCTACGACCGGACCGTCGCCGACGAGATCGTCGCCGTGTCCGACAAGGACTCCTTCCAGATGACCCGCCGGCTGGCGAAGGAGGAGGGCCTGCTGGTCGGCGGCTCCTGCGGCATGGCGGTGGTGGCCGCGCTGCGGGTGGCCGAGCGGCTGGGCCCGGACGACGTCGTGGTCGTCCTCCTGCCCGACAGCGGCCGCGGCTACCTCAGCAAGATCTTCAACGACGAGTGGATGGCCGACTACGGCTTCCTGGAGGACGAGGGCCCGAGCGCCCGGGTCGGCGACGTCCTCAACGACAAGGTGGGCGGTCACATCCCCTCACTCGTCCATATGCACCCGGACGAGACCGTCGGCCAGGCCATCGAGGTGCTGCGCGAGTACGGCGTCTCCCAGATGCCGGTCGTGAAGCCGGGCGCCGGCCACCCCGACGTGATGGCCGCGGAGGTCGTGGGCTCGGTGGTGGAACGGGAACTGCTCGACGCCCTGTTCAGCAAGCGGGCCTCGCTGGAGGACCCGCTGGAGAAGCACATGTGCGCCCCGCTGCCCCAGGTCGGATCCGGCGAGCCGGTCGCCGACCTGATGTCGGTGCTCGGCGCGGCGGACGCGGCGATCGTCCTCGTCGAGGGCAAGCCGACCGGCGTGGTCAGCCGGCAGGACCTGCTGGCTTTTCTCGCCAAGGGCGGAAAGCAGTAGCGAATCTCCGGTGAACCGCCGGTGTCCGCGGCGAACGTGCGGTGTCCGGCGGCTTCGCAGCCGTTTCGCAAGTGGTACGAGCGCGTCACGTGCACGCAGCACCCGCTTAACACGCGTCCGGCACATTAGTGGGTGTCGGCAGGGCGGGAGCGGCTCCCCGCCCCGGCCGGCGCCGAACGGCGCCAAGGACCTCCGGAGCGGCTCCCGGACCTCCATGGACGCCACGGACGCGCAAGCCCGGCCTGACCCGGCCCGCGTCCCTCGCGGGGACCGCCGTCGTCCCGCCCCCCGGCAACGGGGGTGCGGCGGTCCCCGCGCACACTTCTCTCCGGGCCTGCCCCGGCCCGCCTCTTTCCTCCGGGGTTACCCGGCCCGCTTCTTACCTCCGGGATGCCCGGTGCGCCTGTTGCCTCCGGCGTACCTGTCCGCCTTCCCCGGGGGTGCCGGTCCGCTTCTTGCTTCGCGCGTGCCCGGTGCGTCGTCGTGACCCGGGGTACGCCCCGGCCCGCCGTCACTCCTCCCAGGCGTCGTCCCTGGGGGACGAGCCCGCGCGGTGGCGCAGCCGGCCGAACAGGCCCGGGGTGGTGCGGGCGGCCTGGACCGTGTTGACGCCGACGATGCCCACCCAGGTGACGACCAGACCGGGCAGATGGCCGACGGCACCGCCGATCGCGGACAACGGGATCGCCAGCACCATCGAGACGATGCCGAACCCGAACCGCTCCCCCCAGGAGTCGGTCGGCTTCGGGGACCGGGAGCCCCGCGCGACCTGCATCTGCTGTTCGGCGAGCTGTCTGCGCATCCGGCGCTCCACCGCGCCGTCGATGCGCTGGTCGACCTTCTCCAGGAACGAGTCGACCAGCGCGGACTCGTACTCCTCGCCGAGTTCCCGACGCGCCTGAAGGGTGGCGTCGAGTTCCTTCTTCAGGTCGGCGTCCCGCGCCTCGATTCCGGTCATACGGGCACCGTAGGGGGCCGGGTCGCCCGCCGCACTGGGGTTAGCCCCCCTCTTGGCGTCAGGACAGCGGCCTCAGGGCGGGGTGTCAGGGCAGCAGGGAGACGAGCCCGGTGCCGAGGTCGCAGCGGGCCGCCACGACGTACGCCGGAGCGAACGCCGGGTCCGCGCGGATCGCGTCCCGGACCCAGGCGGTGTGGGCGCGCATGGTGTGCTCGGCCCAGTCGCCGGGGACCGCCCGGGTCCGGCGCGCCGCGGGGATGATCTCGCCGACGAGCAGCCGTAGATGCCCCGGCACCGGCGCGCCCGTTCGCAGGTGCTCCAGGGTGGCGGCGACGGCACCGCAGCGCTCGTGCCCGAGGACCAGCACGAGGGGGATGCGCAGTTCCTCCACGCCGTACTGGACGCAGGCGAGCACCGCCTCGTCGAGCACCTGGCCGGCGGTCCGGGTGCACAGCAGGTCACCGAGGCCCTGGTCGAAGACGAGTTCCGGCGGCACGCGGGAGTCGACGCAGCCGACGACCGCCGCGAAGGGGCGCTGCTCGGCTGCGGGCACGCGGCGCCGTCCGCGGTCGCCGTGCGGGTGGCGGGGGCGGCCGGCGGCGTAGCGACGGTTGCCGGCGAGGAGTGCGTCCAGGGCGGCGGGCGCGGTGCGCGGGGGACGGGACGGGGGGCCGGGCGTGGCCGCCGCCGGTGTCGCGGGGGCGGCGGCCAGCGCGCCGACGGCGGTGGCCGTCAGGAAGGCCCTGCGGTTCGGGACCATGACGCTTCCTCGGGAGTCGTGCGTGCGGCACCTTTCACGGTAAGCACAAGGAGAGTGACATTGGGTGGTCATCAGGTGATCCGTGACGGATTCCCCGGTGCATCGGCGCCATCGGGACACCGCCGCTTGCCCGGTCACCGGCGCGGGCGTCCCCCGCTCCGGCGCACGGGTCGCGCAGCGCCGTACCACCCGGCCGGGACACGGCCGGAGGGCCCGAGCACGGCCCGCAAGCGCAGAGGCCCGGGTCAAGCCGAGACGAGGCGGAAAGCAAGCGCTTAGGAAACTGCGGTCTGTGTCACACCGCGCCACCGGTGACCGTGACGGTACGGACGGGTAGCTTCCCAAGCAGCCCTGCCCATCCGTACGCCAATGGAGCCGTGATGCCCGAAGCCGTCATCGTCTCGACCGCCCGCTCCCCCATCGGCCGCGCCTTCAAGGGCTCCCTGAAGGAACTGCGCCCGGACGACCTCACCGCCACGATCATCCAGGCCGCCCTGGCGAAGGTCCCCGAACTGGACCCGAAGGACATCGACGACCTCATGCTCGGCTGCGGCCTGCCCGGCGGCGAGCAGGGCAACAACCTCGGCCGGATCGTCGCCGTACTGATGGGCATGGACCACCTGCCCGGCTGCACCATCACCCGCTACTGCTCCTCGTCCCTGCAGACCAGCCGGATGGCCCTGCACGCCATCAAGGCCGGCGAGGGCGACGTCTTCATCTCGGCCGGTGTCGAGATGGTCTCGCGGTTCGCCAAGGGCAACTCCGACAACTGGCCGGACACCCACAACCCGGTCTTCGCCGAGGCCGAGGCGCGCACCGCCGCCGTCGCCGAGCAGGAGGGCACGAACTGGCACGACCCGCGCGAGGACGGCCTTGTCCCCGACGCCTACATCGCGATGGGCCAGACCGCCGAGAACCTGGCCCGCCGCAAGGGCATCACCCGCCGCGAGATGGACGAGTTCGGCGTCCGCTCGCAGAACCTCGCCGAGGAGGCCATCAAGAACGGCTTCTGGGAGCGTGAGATCACCCCGGTGACGCTGCCCGACGGCACGGTGATCAGCAAGGACGACGGTCCGCGCGCGGGCGTGACCATGGAGGGCGTGCAGGGCCTCAAGCCGGCCTTCCGCCCGGACGGCCTCGTCACCGCCGGCAACTGCTGCCCGCTGAACGACGGCGCCGCCGCGGTCGTCATCATGTCCGACACCAAGGCCCGCGAGCTGGGCCTGACCCCGCTCGCCCGGATCGTGTCGACCGGCGTCTCCGGGCTGTCGCCCGAGATCATGGGCCTCGGCCCGGTGGAGGCCTCCCGGCAGGCGCTGCGCCGCGCCGGCCTGAGCATCGACGACATCGACCTGGTGGAGATCAACGAGGCCTTCGCCGCCCAGGTGATCCCCTCCTACCGGGAACTCGGCATCGACCTCGACCGGCTGAACGTCAACGGCGGCGCCATCGCGGTCGGTCACCCCTTCGGGATGACCGGCGCCCGCATCACCGGCACGCTCATCAACTCGCTCCAGTGGCACGACAAGCAGTTCGGCCTGGAGACGATGTGCGTCGGCGGCGGCCAGGGCATGGCCATGGTCATCGAACGCCTCAGCTGAACACACGGCCGGTCCCGCACGGTGACCGACCAGGGACTCAACGTGACTGCATGGACCCGGTGTTCGAGGATGTTCCGAACGCCGGGTCGATTTGTGATCCAATCTCACTCAGGATGTGACCTATCTCCCTTCCGGGAGATATCTCGCAGGTCAGAGCGGTTGTGGAGGTATACCCCAGACCCAAAGTGCCGTCCGTTTCGTGACGTTACGCACTGACAGCTGGTTAGTCCACCCTTCAAGCTGATGTAGGAAGTCGGGGGTCGACTTTGAACCGGGAGTACGTCAGTGAGCGCCATGCCGATCGCCCTGCTGCTCACCACGGCCGCCACGGGCGCCGTGGGCATCGCCGTCCTGCGCACTGTGCTCGTCCTGCGCCGCCAGGTCACGGCCCTGCACAGCCAGCTCGCGGAGAGCCAGGCAGCCGCCACACGTGCGCTGCTGCCCGGCGCCCGCACCGACACCGAGCAGATACGTGCCGCCGTCGCCGATGCGCTCGCCGAGGAACGGGAGCGGGAGCTGGCCGAGGCGCGTGCCTTCTGGGCCGCCCAGGAGGCACGGGACGCCTCCGACGCGCCCTCGCTGCTGGGCCTGGCCGACAGCGAACCGTTTCTGCCCCGGCAGGCGGACTTCGCGGGCCTGGAGCCGGTCGCCGAACCGGTGACCGAGCCTGCGACGGACACCGACGAGTTCGCCGGTGAGTCCCCGGAGCTGGCCGCGGCCCGCCGCCGGCACCCCTCGCATCCGGACTTCGTGCCGGTGCACTCACCGGTCGTCAACGACCACGAGCGCACCGTGTCCACGCTGGAGGAGCTGGCCGAGTCCGGCGTCGAACTGACCGACGTCCGCCCCGGCCCCCTCGGCACGCTCGATGTCTATGTCTTCGCCGACGGCACGACCCTGTGCATGACCCCGGGCCACCGCGAGACCGCGGAGCGCCTGGCGGCGTTCCTGCGCTGCGGCGTGGCCCCGGTCCTGCTGGGCGGCTCCGGCATCTCGGGCGCGTACACCCTGACCTTCGCGTGCGGCGAGGAGACCGTGTACATCCTGGCCGACCGGGTCATAGCGTCCCTGTAGTCCTCGTAGTCCTCCGGTCCTCCGGGTGCGGAACGCCTCGTAGAACCGGCAGGCGGGTGCGCACACGGCTCCGCCGGGCCGGGGCGGTACGGCGACGAGCCCGGCGAAGCCGGAGTGCCGTACGCCGCTCACACGCCCGCGCGCTGCCGGGCCTCGTCGACCAGGCGGACCGCCTCCGCCACCTCCGCCTCGCTCGTCAGCACGAGCGCCAGATCGTGCCCGGCCACGGTGATCTGGTCCGCGGCGGCGAACATACCGGCGTCCGGCATCTGCCGCGGCTCCGCCGAGGGGTCCTCGATCCGCTGCGCGCGCACCGCCAACTCCCTTGCCAGACCCAGCGCCTCGGCGGCGGCGCTGCGCTGCAACCGGCTCTGCGGAGCCGCCCGCAAACGGTCGGCGAAGTGATCCACTGCACGGGTCAGGGGCGTCGTATCAACCACGCGGTGAGCGTAACGCGTCCTACCTGGAGTGTTGCCAACACGCCAACGCTCAGGCACGGTGACGTGAAGGACCGGCTTCGAATGCGTCCGGAGGCGCCGATGTCCCAAGTCTTCTCCGAAGAGACCCATCGCAATCTGCTCGCCCGCATCCCCCACTGCACCGGTCGTGAAGTCTCCGACTGGCTGCGCACCGTCGAGGAAGGCCCCGCTTTCTTCCGCTTCGAGGAGAAGGTCAGCTGGCTCCGCCAGGAGCACAACCTCGCGTACGGCCACGCCAAGGCGCTTGTCCATGAGTACGACTTGAGGAGGGCCGCGCGCAAACTGCTCTAGGCGCGCACATCCGGAACGTCGAAAGGGCCCCGGGACGAACCCGGGGCCCTTCGCGTGCCGACGTACGGCTCGCGTGTCGACGTACGGCCGACCAGCCGTGCGGTCGGCTAGTCGTTGCTACTGAAGATCGCGACCAGCCGCAGCATCTCCACGTAGATCCACACGAGGGTCATGGTCAGACCGAACGCGGCCAGCCACGCCTCGTTGCGCGGGGCGCCGTAGGCGATGCCGTCCTCGATCTGCTTGAAGTCGAGGGTCAGGAAGAACGCGCCGAGCAGGATCGCGATGATGCCCACGATCGCGCCGAGCGGGCCGAGGCTGCGCAGACCGCCGTCCTCGGCGACGCCGAAGGCCACCAGGAGCAGGTTGACCGCCATGACCGCCACGAACGCCATCGCGATCACGAGGCCGATGCGGGCGTAGCGGGCGGTGACCCGGATCCAGCCGGCCTTGTAGACCAGCAGGGTCGCGCCCGAGACCGCCATGGTGCCGAGCACCGCCTGGAACGGGGCGCCGCTCCACTGGCTGTTGTACATCTCGCTGATCACGCCGAGGAAGACGCCCTCGAAGGCGGCGTATCCGAGGATCAGCGCGGGGGACGGGGTGCGCTTGAAGCTCTGCACCAGCGCCAGGACCATCGCGACCAGCGCGGCGCCGATCGCGAGACCGAAGCTGCCGGACGAGACCGGCAGCAGGGTCCAGGCGAGGACGGCACCGACGGCGACCACGCCGAGCGTGGTGGCCGAGCGCAGGACGACATCGTCCATCGTCATCCGGTCGGTGGTGACCGGGGCCTGCGGCGGGGCGCCGTACTGCTGGTCCTGCTGGGCGTAGGGGTTCGTCGCGTACGGGTTGCCGCCCTGGGCGTAGGGGTTGCCCGGCGCGTACCCGGCCTGCGGCGCGGTGTTGAAGCCCGCGTAGCCGTTGTCGCGGCTGAACCCCCGTCGCGAGAAGACCGGGTTGCTGCTCCTCATTTCACTCCTCCATGGCCGCCCTGCGCGGCCTTGGCTGCAAGAGTAATAGGTTGGCAAAGGATTGACCCTAGTACCTGGGGAGGATCTTTCCCTAGCCGTGCTGCGCAACACGCTAACGGGCAGCCTCATTCCCGGCCACGGTGGGCCCCGTTCCATGACCGTTCCGCTACATGGGCGAAACCGGCCGGAGACGGACCGCGCTGGGCCGGTCGTGGCAACGCGCCCTTGGCCTGGTCGGTGGCGTCCGGTGCCGCGGCGGCGCGGGCGCGGTGGGCCGCCACGCGCTCGCGGGTCGCGCAGCGGCGGGAGCAGTAGCGGCGTTCCGGGCCGCTGCCCTGCGCGATGAAGACGTTGCGGCAGGCGGGCGACGCACAGACGGCGCCGGGCGGCCGCTGGCGGTCCCAGACGAGGACGGTCAGGGCCATGCAGGACGAGGCGAGGAACCACTCGTCCCAGGGGCCGTCGTCGGCACGGTCGAGGTGCGGGTGCCAGGGCGTGCCGCCGCCGTGCGAGGTGAGCCGGAGCCGTCCGGTGTGCGCGCGCAGGAGGCGGTTGAGCGCGGTGGCGGCGGCGTCGGTGTCCGCGGCGGCGAAGACCTCCCGCAGCCGGGCGGCGGCGACCCGCATCCGGTCGACGTCCCGCCGCGTCAGGTCGAGGGGGCCGTCCTCGCCGTGGTCGCGGAGCACCCGGGCGACGGCGGCGGGGTCGGGGGCGTCCGGGGCCAGCGCGTTGACCAGGGCGGCGGTGCGGCGCGCGGTGGTCAGCACGGAGTGCCGGGTGGACCAGTCGTCGGGGGTGTCGGACACAGGTCGAATGTAACGCACATTGCAGAGTTTTACGTTACCTGCGTAACGTCCCGCGAATGACAGAGCGTTACGCGACGCGTGGTGAGGCCCGCCTCGGAACGGCCGCGAGAACGGCCTGGGGAGCAGCCTGGGCAACGACCTGGAGAACGGTCCGGAGAACGGTTTGGGGAACGGTCTCCCCGCACGCCGGGGCGCTGGCGGCCCGCACCGGGGACGAGATGTCGGGGCCCGCGCTGATGCTGGCGGGGCTCGCCCTGACCGGATCGGCCGCCGCCGGGGCCGCCCTGCTCGCCGGCATCACCGTCGCCGCGGCCGTGGGCGGCCCGGTGCTCGGCGCGCTCCTGGACCGGGCGGCGCGGCCCGGCCGGCTGCTGGCCGCGGCGCTCGTGCTGTACGCCGCCGGCCTGGCCCTTGTCCTGCTGGGGCTCGGCCGGCTTCCGTTCGCCCTCAGCGTGCTGCTCGCGGTGGCCACCGGGCTGCTGGGCCCGGCGCTGTCCGGCGGCTGGACCGCCCAGCTGTCCCACGTCGTACCGGCCGACCGTCTGCCCCGGGCGAACGCGCTCGACGCCATGACGTTCGGCGCGGCGAGCCTGGCCGGGCCCGCCCTCGCGGGCGGCACGGCGGCGGCACTGGGGGCGCCGACGGCCGTCCTGGTCTCCGCTGCGCTGATCGGTGCGGCGGTGCCCGCGGCGTGGCTGCTGCCCGCCCGTCCCGCTGCGGCGCACGGCCCGCCGGCCGCCTCCCTGCCCGGCGACCTCACGGCCGGTATACGGGCCGTGGTGGGCAGCCGCCGGCTGGCCCGGGCCACCCTCGTCTCGGTCGTCTGCTGCGTCGCGCAGGGCATGCTGACGGCCTGTCTCCCGCTGCTCGGCGAACGCGTCCTCGGCGGAGCCGGCCGCGGCGCGGCGCTGCTGTCCTGCGCGGCGGCCGGCGCCCTCGCCGCCAACCTCCTGCTCGCCCGTTTCCCGCGCGCCGTGGCCCCCGACACGGTCCTGTGGACCACCGCCCTGGTCCAGGCGTCGGCGCCGGCCCTGGCCGCGCTCTCGCTGACCGCGTCCGGCGGCCCGGCGCTGCTGGTGACGGCCGCGATCCTGACGGGACTGGCCGAAGGACCGGCACTGACCGCCTTGTTCGCGGTGCGCCACCAGGAGGCGCCGGATCACCTGCGCGGCCAGGTCTTCACGACCGGCGCCAGCCTGAAGATCACCGCCTTCGCCCTGGGCGCGGCCCTCGCCGCCACCCTGCCGCCCCGCTCCCTCCCCCTCACCCTGACCTTGGCGGCGGCCACGGCGGCGGCAGCAGCTCTGACGTTCATCGCCCTCCGGGGCCCCGCCCACGACGAGGTCATGTGAGACGGCCGGCGCAGAACGCACGGGATTTCCCGGATAAAGCTCTGCGCGGCGGGGAGGAGAACACCCGGGGGGGCGCGGCCGAGGCCGCCCGGGGCGAGGTGGGGCAGGAGGGGCCGTGGCTCAAGAGTCGGGTCGGAGCCGGTGAGCGTGCGGATGCGGTCGCGCCGGGTCGGTGCGGGGGCGCGCGTCGCAGGGAAGGTCGCGGCAGGGGTGGCCCTGGCGGCCGTGACGGCGCTGCTCGCCGTCCTCGGGTACGGATTCGCCGTCAGCGGGCTGGACGGGCTGCACGACGCCTCCGCGGTCGCGGCGCGTGGACGGTCGGTCGACGGGACCGTCCTGGCGAAGGACGAGGTGGCCGGGCCCCAGGGAAGCCGCACCAAGCGGATCGAAGTGCGCTTCACCACCGCCGACGGGACCGCGTACCAGTTCTGGGAAGGCGGCGACGCGGACGTCGGCGACACGATCCGCGTCCACTACCTGCCGGGGCGTCCCGAGACGGCGAGCACGCACTCCGTGACGGGCAACAGGATGGGGTACGGCCTGCTCGTCCTGCTGGGGCTCGCGCTCATGATCTTCATGCCGCTCCTGGCCCTCAGGCTCGGCTGGGAAGGTCTCCGCGCCGTCCGCCGGGCGAACCGGAAACGGGCGGCAGCGTGATGACACGCCCTCGGTCCGGGGTGTCAGTGGGCTCCCCGTTCCTCCAGGGCCAAGCGCAGGCTGCGCTCCAAGAGCTGCTCCGGCGCGCCGCCCCGTGCCCGTGCCCGTGCCCCGATGAAGGATGAGCGCGTACCACGCGTAGCGGGTGGCCCTCTACTGGCCGGCGTTCGGCATCCTGACGACCGCGACTCCTCCAGCCAGGTCTATCGTCGTCCGGTTCGGCGGCGCCCCGTCCTCCTCGTCGTCGCGCATGACCAGGGCCGACTGCCGCTCCTTGAGTTCGTTTTGCTTCCCCGGCGAGAAGCTCGCGTGGAGCTGTTCGAATCCGGTCGCCGAAATCTGGCCCTGTCGGGCGCTGTTCCGCCATGGCAGCAGGCCTGCCCGCCCGGCACGGAGCAGCAGTTGATCCACGAAGGCCACGACGGTCAGCAGGATGACCAGTCCGGGCAAGGTCATGAAGACGGCGAACTCCATGACCCGAGTATCCACGCGGAGAGGGCGATACAGCAGGGCGTTGAGCGTGGCCGACCGTGACCCGCACTGTGTGTTCAGTCACAGCAGGCGGGGGCGGCCGGGGTCTCCCGCCGGACCGGCACCGCCGCCGCCTTGGTGGTGGAGTCTTCATACGGCCATCAGCTCCGCGACCCGGGCGAACTCCTCCTTCAGGCGGTCACGGCCGAGGGCCGCGAACTCGCGGTCCAGGTCCGCCGGTGTCACTCCGCGCAACTCCACCATCGTGCGGGCGGCCCGGACCCATGGCGCCCACTCCGACCCGTACTTCACCTGCTCCATGTGACACCCCGGGACCGGCTGAAGCGTCACGGGATGGTGAAGGGGACCGACCACACCCCACGCGGGCACGCGCCTCGCCCACGCCGGCACAAACCGCCCACCCCGCAGGGCATGGCAGAGCTGGATGGAGATCCCGGCACACGGCACGCACACCGGCGGACTCGTCGTCCGCTCCCCTTCCCGGACCGCACCGCAGGAGTCCCGCAGGAGAAACAGGTGCGGGCCGTGCGGATCCGGCGGCACGCGGGAGCAGACCTGGCACATCATGTTCAGCATCGCGCGACGCTGCCGGTAGGGGTGGACGTTGCGCAGTTGCGGGCTGCCCCTGCGCTGCTTCGGCCGCAGGGCGTACCGGACCCAGAGCACACCGAAACTGTCCCGGTCGTACGGCGTCTCATCCGCGTACGCGATCCCCGGGCCCACGCGGCGGCGGACGAGCGGGCGGGTCAGGAGTCGTTCCTCACTCCATCCGGCGATGTACGGAACGACGCCTGGCGGTGCCGGAGGCAACACGATCGAGAACCTTCCTTTGTCGAAACGAGAGTGACGGCCCGGCACACCGCACGGCATCGCGGGGCCGGGTGTGCCGGACCGGGCCCACCGGCCCCGCGGGGGAGAGCCGGGAGCGGGAAGCCGGCGGGCGCTATGGGGCTCCGGCCGCCCCCTGAGGCGCGAGCGACCGGAGCCGGTCACGGGGTCAACGGCCCATACCGGCCACGAGGGCACCTATGAGGACGGCCAGAACCAGGCCCTCTCCGGGGCAGGACGGGACGAGCCGGCACCAGTTCCGGGGCATGAATGGCAGGCAGCGGCAGGAGGACCAGCGTCCCGCGGGGCAGCAGGCCGGAGTCGGGCCCATGCCAGCCGGACGCGGAGCCGCGTTCAAGAATGAACTCCGCGCCGCGCGGGCCAAGGACGCCGATACCGGTGGGAACCTCCGCCAGGTGCCGGCCCATGCCGTGAGGACGTGTTCCAGACGGCCGGTGGCCGTAAGCCACGGCATCGGCCCCGGAGCGGCGGTGATCGCCTCCGCGCGGGGGGTTGAACGGGGCCCGAAGAGCGCGAGCGTCTTGGCGTCGGTCTGGTCGCCTGCCGCGGTCACGATGCGGCCCCGATCGCGAGCCGGTAGCGGCCGCACAGGACGAGTTGCGAAACCGCGTCGGCAGTGCACAGGTTGCCGGGTCCCCTCATCGGCACGCACCAGTAGGAACGGTGGCCGTGCTCCTCATCGAGCGTCGGTGACGGCACGCCGAGGTAGGAGCCGACGCCGAGGCATTCGGCGCCCCCATGCCGCCCGTCCGTCCACTCCGGCCGCTGCGCTGTGCTCGGCGGCACGAGCGCGTAGTACCGGCTGCTGAGCTGGTCGGTGAAAACGGGGCCGCCGTGGAGAGCTTCGTCGAGGAAACCACACACCGGCTCGGGCTCATCGGAGCCGGCCGCGGCGTGCACGACCCCGGCGGACATGCGTACCGCGGCGAACAAGCCACCGCACCGCAACAGCGCGATACCGCCCGTAGCCCAGTCGTTCCAGGCCCGGTCAGCGCTCTCCACGGCAGAGATCAGCAGCCAGGAAGCCACGGTCTGCACGGACACCTGCCGCCTCGGCACCAGCACCCCGGCTCGCGCCCTTGGGTGTCTCTCTGGGCCCGTCATTGGTCAGCCTCCAGCACGGAGACATCTCGTTTCAGTGCTTGTGCGCTGGCCACCATTGCTCCCCTGGCCGAGACGATTCTGATTACTCGTAAGAGGTAATCGCCCGACTACGCACTGCGGGTACCGTTGGAGACAGGTGCGACCGTGAACACCGTGAACGCCATGGAGCTGTCGGGAGTGAGTACATGGCCACGAGAAACCGCACGCCCAACCTTGCCTTGGACAAGCTGCTTGAGCAGGCACGATGGACGCGCACGCAACTGGCACAGCAAGTCAACCGACTCGGCCCGCAAGCCGGGCTGCAACTCACCTACGACCGGACTGCCGTCGCGCACTGGATTGCCGGTACGCCACCGAAGCCTCAGGTCAGGCCCCTGATCCTGGAAGCCCTGTCCGCTCGTCTAGGGCGTCCGGTGACCCACGGGGAAGCCGGTCTCAGCCCGCCGTGTCCGGCGACGGCTCTCAACCAGTCGACACTGTTGAGGAGTTGATCGATCTGGGAAAGGCGGATATGGATCCATCCCGTCGCGGAGTTCTGGCCGCGACTCTCTTCTCAGCAGCGCTGTCCGTGCCCGCGTTCCAGCGGACCGCACGGGCCGCCGACAGTCCGGTCACGCCGGGCAAGGCGACGACCCGGATCGGTGCATCCCAAGTCGCCTCCGTGCGGTCCATGACAGCGAGGATCGCGGACATTCTCGACGAGTTCGGCGCAGGCCACGCCCGCCCCACGGCAGCCGCCTTCCTCGTCAACACCGTGGGCCCATGGCTGCGGGCGCAGGCCTCCGAGCCGGTCAAGCGGGACATGCTCGCCGCCGCGTCTGACCTCACATACCTGACGGGCTGGATGGCGATGTACGAGAAGGCCCACGGTCTGGGACAGACCTACTACGTCAAGGCGCTCAAACTCGCTGACGAAGCCGGCGATCACGTCACCTACTGCCGCACGCTGCGCGGCATGTCGCTGCAAGCGTCGAACCTCCGACGCGGGCGGATGGCGCTCGATCTGGCGGACTCTGCGGCCGAGGCGGCACCGACCGCCGGTCCTCGTCTGGTCGCGTTCCTGCGCGGACAGCAGGCCCACGCGGCATCCATGGTCGGCGACCGGCACCAGGCCCACACCCGCCTACGCGAAGCCGAGACAGCGCTGAGCAAAGCCGACAACCGGCGCGACGCAATCGGCGGTTACGACCGGACCGCCTATCTCTTCCACGTCTCCCACGTGCTGATGGAAGAGGGTGATCTCTGCGGCAGCATCAAGGCCATGAAGCAGTCCATCCGGCTCCAGCCGGCCCAGGAGCGGCAGGGCCGCGTGCACGCCTACGCGGTACTCGCCCAACGGCAGCTCAAGTACGGGCACCTGGACGCCGCATGCCAGTCCTGGAGCCGCTTCCTCGACGAGTACGAACACGTCTCGTCCATCCGCGGTGACGACCACTTCGCCACCCTCCGCACGGATCTCACCCCGTACGCCACGTCCCGTACGGTGAAAGAACTCGCCGGCCGAGTTCGAGAGGTCGCAGCGGCCAAGGCCTGAACGAGGGACACCTCCGGGGGAACCGTCGGCGAACCCCGGAGGCGGCACGCTCCAGGCCACGTGGTCCCAGCGCCGGGCAACACTGGTAGCCCCTCAAGGCGGCCTCTGCAAGAAGGCACGGGGCGTGGGCGGGCGGGTGCCGCTCGCACTTCCCGTACGTCAAGGGGCCGGCAAAAGAGCGGTAGGTGCAGACGGCAAGCCGTTTCCAGCCGTATAGAGAAGCTGTTTCCGGATCCCCTTACGACCTCGGAGGCAATTGAGTGCGGGGCGCTGCGCGTCGGCGTGCTGGTGGCCGAGCGGGGTGCGGCGTTGTATGTGAGTCTGTTGCCCATGTCGATCATCGCAACCGTTGTGGTGCTGCTCATCGCCGCGCTCCACGTCTACATTCTGGTCCTGGAGATGTTCTTGTGGACCGGTCCGCGGGCCCGGGCCGCCTTCGGGACCAGCGTCGGGTTCGCCTCCGAGACGAAGGCGCTCGCGGCCAATCAGGGGCTGTACAACGGTTTCCTCGCCGCCGGGCTGGTGTGGGGTGTGGTGGCGTCCGACCCGGTGGGCTTCCAGGCGCAGGTGTTCTTCCTGACGTGCGTGGCCGTGGCCGGTGCGTACGGTGCCGCCACGGCCAGCCGGAAAATCCTCTTCGTGCAGACCGTTCCGGCACTGATCGGTCTGGGACTGGTGCTGGCCGCCCATTGAGCGATACACCGGACGACGCGACGCCTACGTCGAAATCCACGCCGCGATCGCCGGCCTCGTCTCCGACCGCTCCTCGAAGCGACCGACCCGCCCGGCCTGTCCTCAACTCAATTGCTTCCCAAGGTGGTTAGACGCGGACGTCCGCTTCGTGTGACACGATCCTTCGTATGGCTACTTTGTTTTCTCGTATCATCGCCGGTGAGTTGCCTGGGCGCTTTGTCTGGCAAGATACGGAAATCACCGCATTTCTCAGCATCGCGCCGTTGCGGCCTGGCCACACTCTTGTTGTGCCCCGGCGTGAGGTCGACCGGTGGACAGATGCCGACGGGGCCCTCCTGGCGCGTTGCTTTGAGGTGGCCCAGGCTATTGGTCAAGGAGTGCAGCGGGCTTGGGATGCCCCGCGAGCCGGCCTCGTCGTCGCGGGCTTCGAAGTGCCGCATCTGCACATACACGTCGCTCCCGTCTGGGACATGTCCGACTTCGATTTCAGCAAGGCGAAGCCGGAGGAGGATTCGGCTTTGGATGAAGCAGCAGTAAAGCTCCGCACCGCCTTGCTTGAGCTTGGTTACGAACAGGCGCAGTTCTGACCCAGTGGGCCCGGCGGCACGTCTCGCCGCCGGGCTCCCGCAGGGGCACGGAGCTGTTCGGCCAGCCGCTTGAGTTCGGCCGCCGTGACGGGCGAGGGGTCGTTGAGTCCGCTGTGCACGGCCGTCGGGCTCTTCAGGAAGCGCCGGAGCACGGCCGCAAGGAGCCCTTGCGGCAGAGCCCGCAACGCGGCGAAGGCGCGAGGTACCGGCGGGGTCTCCATCGCGGCGAGGTTCTGCCGTATGAGGTGGAGCATGCCGCGGACCGCATCCGGGGCGTCGGCCAGTGCTACCGGGCCGCCCGCCGCGTGTACCGCCTGACCGAGCGGGACCTCGAACGCGGCGTGTGTCCTGAGCCAGGCATCCATCTGCGGCTCGGCCCTGGCGTTGATCCCGGCGGTACGGAACGTCTCCACGATCCGTACCAGTCGCGGGGTGGTACGGCCGTCGGGCTCGCCGATCGGCATCGCGACCCGGCGGGTGATGAAATTGCTCTTGCGGTAGCGGACCACGTCGCCGTCCATCGTGCCGCCGGTCGCGGGGAAGCCGAGCAGCACCCGTGCGTGGCCGATCACCGCGCCCAGCGTCTCCGGTCCTGCTGCCCAGTTGAGCAGGAACAGCACGTCACCTTGGACACCAGCGAGTGATTCCAGCACTGCATCCACCTGGTGGGTGCGGACGAAGACGGTGATCAGGTCGTACCCGCCGTCCGGGTGCTCGATCACCGGTACCGGCACCCGTTTGACAGCTGGGCCGTCTTCCTCGGCGAGCTGCACTCCCTGCCGGCGCAGGGCGGTCAGGCGCTCGCCCCGGGCGAGGAGCGAGACGTCGTGGCCGGCCTCGTGCATGCGGGCGGCGAACAGGCTGCCGCAAACCCCGGCGCCGTACACGAGCAGCTTCATGACAGCCCTCTTTCACACGTTCGTTTCACTCATACGTTCGTTTCATTCAAACATATGTAGAGTCCCTCGTGTGGCGACCCCAGACACCCGCACCCAGATCCTCGACGCGGCCGAGCACCTCTTCGCCGAGCACGGATACCGCGGCACCTCGGTCCGCGCGATCACCAAACTCGCCGGAGCGAACCTGGCCGCCGTCGGCTACCACTTCGGCTCGAAGGCGGAGCTGATGGCCGCAGTCGCCCGCCGCGTGATCGAGCCCATCAACGCTGCCCAGTGCGCCGCGCTCGACACATTGCTCGCCCGGACCCCCGACCCACCGGTCAGCGAACTGGTGGAGGCATTCGCGGGGCCGCTGTTCGACGAGATGCCGGCCGGCGACGAGGGCGGCGCCCGGACGTCCCGGCTGATCGTGACGATCCTCAGCGACCCGGCCGAGGAGGCACGCAGCTGGACCGGCCCGGCCGAGGACTCGGTCCGCGAGCGCTACCTCGCAGCCTTCGCGCGCGTACTGCCCGGCCTTCCCCCGGAGGAGCTGTGGTTCCGGATGCGGGGGATCCTTGCCGTGACGGCCGTCGACCGCCTTGAGGTCCACCAGCAGCCCTCCCCTGGCTGTGTGTCCCCGGTAGCGGGCGAGGCGGCCCGGCGATGGGCGGTCACGTTCCTGACGGCAGCGATGAGTGCGCCACCGACCCGGACCTGACGACCCAAGGAAGACGCCGGCGGCGCGGGTCAGGCGGCGTTCGCCCTGCGGACGAGGCAGTGAGGCGCTTGTCGGCGGCGTCCTTGTTCCGCCAGATGATGTATCGGCGGACCGTACTGCCCTGGGCCTTGTGGGTCGGGTGGTCGGTGCCGTCGGGGGCGACGTAGCGCAGGGCGGTGAACTGGGCCTCGATCCTGTTCAAGTTGTGCATCACGTCCCGGACCCGGTCCGGGCTTGTGGACGTCACCGTCGCGATGCTGTCGACCAGCATGCCCTGCGCGGACAACAACACCATCTGGGCCCGCCGCCAGGTCACCACCGACCCCGTGCCCCAGCGCACAATCCGCAGCAGTCGCTGCCCGTCGTCGTCATCGATCTCACGCACCCGCACACGCTCAGCCACGAGGACAGCCTGACGGATGACCACTGTCGGCCACGTCCTTCAAATAGCGCGGTACTACAGGGCTGACGTTGGTTGATGCGGCACTATTTCTGTGGCTCCGGCATCACCCGGTCAATCAGGGCATCCAGTCGCTCCTGGAACACGCGCTGCGGGTCCGGCGCGATCGTGGCCAGGGCGACCATGGCCGTCACGATGACGTCCGTCAGCTCCTTCTCGACGTCCGTCCAGGTGTGGGAGCGGCCCTTCCTCGGATTGGCTCCGAGAGCGCCGTGGAGGGCTTCGGCTACCTCGCCGAACTCCTCCCCGATCTTGAGCACGCGCATCATCTTCGCCTGCTCGCCCGTGACAGGGCTCTCCTTGTCCAGCCACTCCACGAGGCGGCCGATCGTCTCCCACTGTGTCTTGTCCATGCTTTCCCTCGGTCGGAGATTGGTTGGTACGTCGGTCAGAACAGAGCGGCGGCCCGAGCCGCAGGAGTGGACACCAGCAGCGGAGCGGTGGCCCGGAGCGCGAAGGACACCGTCAGAGCCGAGTGATCGGTCAGCCGGGGATCGGCAGTGCGCACCTCGTGCACGTACGCGCAGGAGATCAGCGCGGTCGCCAGACCTGGGGACGCGTGCACGTGGTCGTAGCGGTAGCCGTCGCCGGTACGCCCCACCCACGAGTACTCCAACGCATCCGGGTGCAAGGCGCGGAAGGCGTCCAGGTATCCGGATTCACCGAGCCACGCATAGAAGTCGTACTCGAACTGCTGGAAGAACCGGTACCGGGGCGTGTGGCTTGGCTCCAGGATGTTGAAGTCCCCGATCACCGCCCGCAGGCCCTCCCCCTTGGGCAGCGCTGCGCGGCAGGCGTCAAGGAAGCGGCTTTTCCTGATGGTCTTCGTTCTGGTGGCGTCGCGCGACGGCACGTAGATGCCGATGATGTCCAGCGGCCCCTCGTCGGTGTCGACGGTGACGGACACAGCGCGGTGCGGAAGGTACCCCATCACCAAGCCCGGATCCGGGCGGGTCGCCAAGCGCGAGACGACCATGACACCCCGCTCGCCCCGGCCCGGCCGCGGGAACGTCACCTCGTAGCCGGCCACCGCGAACCGGGAAGCGAGCAGGTCGCACCCCGCGCTGTCGGCAGTCTCCGTGAGGACGAGAACATGCTCGGGCCGCGCAGCCAGGAACTCCAACTGCCTCTGAGCGCGGTCCCGGCTCGGATTGTTCAGGTTGAACGTCAGCACGTCCAGGGTGGTCATGAGCGGCCCCTCGTCCATCGTTCCTTGATCCCCGCGACGACAGCGCAGGCGACACCTTCCGCGTCGGCCGTGGACGCGTCCAGCTGCATCACGGAGACCCCGGCTGCCATGAGGAACCTAGCCGCCTCGTAGTAGTGGCCGCATTCCCGCTCGGTACCGCCGGGCTCACGCTCGTACCGGCTGTGCGCGCCCCGGGCACCCAGCCGCTTCGTGATCTGGTCGACGCGTGCGTTGATGATGACGGCCAGGTCCGGCATGTCGGCATGCCTGTTCAGCTCCCATACCGAGTCTCGCGGGACGCCGTCCATCACCTGGAGCACCAACGACGAGGCGATGTATCGGTCACAGACGACGATCTCGCCCCGGGCGAGCGCCGGCCGGATCTCCTGCTCGACGTGCCGGTACCGGTCGGCGGCGATCAGACACGCCATGCTCATCCCCCGGTAATCCTCGGTGCCGTGGCGGGCGAGCTGGCCGATCGGGCTGTCGCTCGGCTCCCGCGTCTGGAACACCGGCTGGCCCTCGGCACGCAGCAGCTCCACGACGGCCGCGGCGACGGTCGACTTCCCCACCCCGCCGGGGCCGTCGATGGTGACGAACTGGCCGCTCATGACACACCGACCACGGGCAGCATGCGGGTCTGCCGGGGCACGACCGGGCACAGCTCCGTGTCGACAGCGCCGATCCGCTGTCCTGAGGCGACGACCGCGGCCGGGCATCCCTTCCCGCAGCCGTCCGAGAGGGAACAGCCGCCGCAGGTCGGGTTGTCACCCACCTTCCACCGGTTGTGGAAATCGTATGCATCCAGGCGTTCGGCGATGTCGTCGTGCTGCCACACGTTGCCCACGATGAAATCGGTGTCCGGGTGCTGGCTCACCCTCGTCCGCGCGGCGAAAACGAGGTACGGGCATACGGTCACCTCGCCCTTGGTGAACACGTAGATGATCGTCCCCGCCTCGCAGCCGGCCAACGGCTTGTCATCGTTGGGGAACCTGATGTGCACCACGTCCAGGTCGTCGTCGCCGAACGGCATCGTCAGGCCGTGGATGTGCCGCATGTGGTCGTCCGGCCTGCGGAGCCTCTGTGAGGACTTGGACGCGCCCCGGCCCATCTCGCCGAGCGGGTTGAGGAGTACGTACTTGGCGCCCTGCTGCCTGGCGAACTCGCAGAGGTGCCCATACTCCTCGTCCTCGGCAAGATTGTTCGGCGTGCACAGCAGCCCTTGGAGGATGCCCGCCTTGGCAAAGCGCTCGACGGCGTCGACGGTCTCGGCGAACCCCTCGGGGCGGCCACGGAACACGCCGTGTGAGTCAGCTGAGAACCCGTCGAGGCTGACGTTCATGTGGACGTCCAGCTCAGCGAGCGTGGCGATCTGCTCGTCCGTCACCATCGTCGCGTTCGTGCACACGCCGACCGACATACCGGTCTCCCGGAAGTCGTCGATGATGGGGATGAGGTCCGGATGCATGAACGGCTCGCCCCCGGTGATCGTGATCCGGTTGACCCGGGCCGCGATCAGCTGCGGGATGAGCTGGTCCCGGACGGCGTCCCAGTCCATGTAGTCGCCGCGCTTGGTCGCCGACACGAAACAGTGCTTGCACGACTCGTTGCAGGGCTCGCAGATCTGGATGAGCGCCTTTCGGTACGGGTGTTCCACGGTGGTGCGGAAGTAGCAGGACGTTGCCTGCTCGTTCGTGATGAGCGATCGAGCGGTCAATGGAACCTCCCAGAAGGGACGCAAGCTGCGGATGAAGGGGCATGACGGCCCCGGCCGTACAGATCGGCCGGGGACCGTGTCCGGGCTGCCGTCACTTCTCCATGGAGAGTCAGCCGGGACGTGGGGCCCACCTCGGGCCGGGAGCCACGCGGAAGGGGCGCGGGCCCTTGCGGCGCAGGGAGCCGGTCACGGCGCCGCGACCGGCCCGAGGCAGGTGTCTCAGGGGCAGGTGACCGCCGTCAGCTCCGCGACCCGGGTGAACTCCTCCTCCAGGCGGTCCCGGCCGAGGGCCGCGAACTCCCCGTCCAGGTCCGCCGGTGTCACCCCGCGCAGCTCCACCATCGTTCGGGCGGCACGGACCCAGGGAGCCCACTGCGAGCCGTACTTGACGTGCTCCATGTGGCATCCCGGGATCGGCTGGAGCGTTTGTGGGTGGTGAAGGGGACCGACGACTCCCCACGCGGGCACGCGCCTCGCCCACGCCGCCACGAACCGGCCACCCCGCAGGGCGTGGCAGAGCTGGATGGAGATCGCGGCGCACGGTACGCACACTGGCGGACTCGTCGTGCGCTCGCCTTCCCGGATCGGGCCGACGCTGTCCCGCAGGAGAAACAGATGCGGGCCGTGCGGGTCCGGCGGCATACGAGAGCACACCTGGCACATCATGTTCAGCATCGCCCGACGCTGCCGGTACGGGTGGACGTTCCTCAGCTGCGGGCTGCCCCGACGACGCTTGGGCCGCAGGGCGTACCGGGCCCACAGCACACCGAAGCTGTCCCGGTCGTACGGCGTCTCATCCACGTACCCGATCCCCGGGACCACGCGGCGGTGGGAAATCGGACACGGCAGGAGCCTTTCCTCACTCCATCCGGCGATGTACGGGACAACACCTGGCGGTGCCGGAGGCAACACAATCGAAAACCTTCCTGTTCGAGACGAAAGTGACGGCCCGGCACACCGCTGGATATTCACGAGGTCGGGTGTGCCGGGCCGGGCCCGCCGGCCCCGCGGGGGAGAGTCGGGAGCGGGAAGCCGACGGGCGTCTGGGGGCTCCGGTCGGTCCCTGGGGCGCGAGCGACCGAAGCCGGTCATGGGGTCAGCGGCCGATGCCGGCCACGAGGGCACCCAGGAGGGCGGCAAGAAACAGCGCGTAGAAGAACTGGCCCCACGGACTGTCCGGCCTCATGCGAATCTCCGCCTCTCTTCCCGGGACGCCTCGACCGAAGCGACGTACGGCTCCAGGAGCGCGCCGCCGCTGTGACTTCGGCGCAGACCAGGGCCCCGTCTCCGGATGACAGGGCGGGATGAGCAGTAGCCCCCGACCCGGCCGCCCAACTGCTGTGCTGCGCTCGGCCGTGTCGGTCTTCACGGGATTCCTCCTCGGCGGCTCGGGGCGTGGGGTCATGGCCGGTCGGCGAGCGGGACCAGGCGGCGCGCCTTGCGGCACGGGCCGCACGCATACAGGCCACGCGTGGCCGAGCCCGAGCCCGCGTCGTCTATCTGGATCAGTTGGATGCCGTCGGCGAACCGCTTGCACCACGAGCCCAGGCCACGCCTGGTAGTCGCCCGCGCGGTCATCCTTGATCCCCGTCGGCGAGACCGAGCAGTTCCCTGCGGGTCGAGCAGGCGCGGGGGCCGCGGCAGGTGGAGCAGGTGCGGGCGTGAAGGTCGACGACCCGGCGGGCCTCGGCGCGCACGCACATCGTGCAGCCGCGCGGGTACCAGCAGGCGCCGCTCTCAGTGCCGGGGCGCCGCCGCGGGCCGAGGCTCATGACGGCGCCGGCGGTCAGGCTCGTTCTGCACCAGACGCACGCCCGGCCGCAGACCTGGTCTTCCGTCAGGCCGCGGATCCGGGGGAGAGGTAGAAGCTGGACTGCCCCCACGGGCGTCAGCGTTGTAGCGTGCGGCATGTCGACTCCATCCAGTCGGCCACGCCCCGGGGCCGTTCGCGCGGTCGCCGGGGTCTGATCTGTCATGCGTCGAGGATCGCCACCCGCACGCAACTCGGGCATGACCAGCAGGGGTTACCGATGCGGTAATACGCTCGTTCCTGGTTCGGTACGGTGCGACGATGCGCACTACGATTCCTCCGGAAGTTGGCCTATGGACGCCATCACCCCCGGCCCGCTCGCCCCTGAGGTTCTCGACCGAGACGACCTGAAGCGAGCCCTGGCAGAGCACGACTTCGCCGCAGCCTTCTCACTCATCAAGAAGTGGGGCGGTCTGTCCCAGAACCGGATCGCCTCGGCCTGCCAACTCACACCGGGCAAGGTCTCCACCATCATCAGCGGACAGCAGCAGGTCACCAGCTTCGACGTGATCTGCCGCATCGCGGACGGCCTCCGCATCCCCGGAAGCATGGTGGGCCTCGCCGACCGACCGTGGGAAGGACAGCCCGATGGTCCGGACTCTCCGACTCCCCCGGCCACACGGTCAACCGGCAACGGGCCATGGCACCGAGCAACGACTGTGCACCTGGCCGCCGACCTCACCAGGAGCGACCTCGTGATGGACCGCCGCGCGGCAACGCGCACACTCGCCGGCGCTGCCCTGTCCGGCGCCGCGCTGCTCGACTCCCTTGAGGGCTGGCTACGGCCCCCGCCGACCGCCGAGGCGCAACGCGGCCGGGGGCGCATCGGTCACCAAGAAGTCGAGGAACTGGCGGCGACGGCACGCGCCTTCCGCGCCTGGGACCACCGCTTCGGCGGAGGCCTGCGACGCAAGGCGGTCGTCGGACAGCTCAACGAGGTCGCCGGCCATCTGGAAGACAAGCAGGAACCGTCAGTCGAGCAAGGCCTGTTCCGGGTGATGGCCTACCTCGGCGGCACCGCGGCAACCATGGCCTGGGACTCGGGGCTCCACAAGCAGGCTCAGAACTACTACCTGCTCGCGCTGCGCGCGGCACACTCTGGCGGTGACGCGGCCTTCGGCGCCAACGTGCTCGCCGGCATGGCACGGCAGATGCTCTACCAGGAGCGCCCCCAGGACGCCCTCGAACTCGTCCGCCTTGCGCAGAAGGGCGCAAGGAAGGCAGCAAGCCCCCGCATCCGCTCCATGCTTCACACCCGCGAGGCCTGGGCGTACGCGGCCATGGGCCGCTCCGCCGCGTTCCGCCGGGCCACCGACGAGGCAGCAGAAGCCCTCGCCGCGGCAGAGGGCGAAGATCCCTACTGGATCGCCTACTTCGACGAAGCCGAGCTGGCAGGGGTCACCGGCGGCCGGCTCCTGGACATGGCTCGCAGCGACCCGCAGCAGCACGCCGAGGCGGCGGCCGAGAGCATCCGTGACGCGCTGGCCACACGTGGTTCCGAGGCCGGCCGCAGTCATGCCCTCGACCTGATCGGCTTGGCCGAGTGCCACTTCCTGATGGGCGACATGACCGGGGCCGTGGCCCAGACGCACCGCGCGGTCGACGCCGCTGGCCGCACCCGGTCCAATCGCGTCCGTGCGCAGCTTGGCCAGCTCTATCCGTATACGGTCGGCCGGTCATCATCGCGTACGGTCGGCGAAGCGCGGGCAAGGATCCGCGAAGTGCTGTCGAGCTGAAGGAGCGACGTGACCACGTTCGCCGTGACTGGGCACATGGACCTGACCGGGCCGAGCACCGAGCTGGTGCGCGCCGCCCTGCGGAAGCTGCTCGCTGAATACGCTGACGGGAGCCTGGTCGGGGTCTCGTGCATCGCGCGCGGCTCCGACTCGCTGTTCGCCGAAGCGCTGCTCGATGTCGGCGGCAGCCTGGTCGTGGTTCTTCCATCGCGGGACTACCGGGAGGCGAAGGTCAAGCCTGACCACGCTCCCGTCTTCGACCGGCTCATCGAGGCTGCCTCGGACGTCGTGATTCTGGACCACGACCACGCCAACCGGGCCGCCTACGAGGACGCCAACAGCGAAGTGCTCAGGCGTGCAGAACGGCTCGTCGCCGTCTGGGACGGCTCGCCGCCGAGCCCCAAGGGCGGGGGAACAGCGGACACGGTCCTGGAAGCCCGTGCCGCCGGACTGCCCATCGACGTCGTCTGGCCAGAAGGAGCGGCCCGCCAGGGCTGAGCAGGGGCCGATGAGGCCGGGGGCGGCCCACGGCGTGGCCTGCCTGCCGCACGCTGCGCGGCATGTCGCTGCAAGCGTCGAACCTCGGACGCGGGCAGATGACACTCGATCTGGCGGACTCCGCGCCGAGGCGGCGCCGACCGCCGGTCCTCGTCTGGTCGCGTTCCTGCGTGGGTGCACGCCCTCTACCAGTCCTGGAGTTACCAGGACATCGGGCACAGCCAGCCCTCGCCGACCTCCCCACTCCTCACCGTGATGATCCGCGCAACCCGCTGACCAACCCCACCGCGGCGGCCCACCCTCACCGAGACGGGCCGCCGTTCTGCACCTGCGGCCCTCACTTGGCGGCACCCCTCGCGAAGTTGGCGCGATCCAGAGGCGGTTGGCGGCGATCTCGGACCGCGTCGGCGTGGTGCGGGCGGTGGGATTCGGGCCCGGATTACCCGGTTGAGACCCGCGTTATGCGCTTGAAAGGTGAAGTATCCGCGGCCTGCGCGTCCGCCGGCGAGAGCCTTTGAGGGAGGGAGCAGTTGAGCGTGTGCGGGTTTTCCGCGGCGCCGGTTCCCGCGCCGGGCAGCGGATCCGGTAGCGGTACTCGACGGCTCCCGGAGCCCACTTCGCTCGGCCCGTGCGGCCCCGGCGTCGGCATTCTTCCGCTTTGCCGTCTATGCCATGCCGGGACGGTGCCAAGTCGTGCTCCCGCGGTGCTCCCACGGTGCGCCAGAACAGAAAAAAAGAGCGGCGTCTGACGGGTGTTCGGGCTGGTCAGACGCCGTCGTGCGGGATGTGCCCGGAACCGGACTTGAACCGGTACGCCCGCGAGGGGCAGCGAGGTTTAAGCTCGCCGTGTCTGCATTCCACCATCCGGGCAGGCCGTGGGCTCCGCTTACGAGGTCCCGAGCCTATCGGGATACCTCCCCCGAACAGCGGACGGGCGGACCGATGTTGTCTTATTTTATTGATGCCTGAGGGAGCATCAGCAAGGGGTACGGCCCATCCGCACTTGCCAATAGCGTGACGGCCGGTGGGCACGCGCGTACGCGAAATGACGGAATTTCACCGCCCGGACCAGGGCGCCCCACCTGTTCACGGCACGGCGCCGCTCCGTCCTCGCCGACGGCGCGCTCCCTGCTTTCGGTACGGAGCCCTTGCGCCCCCCGTCGGCGGCGCCCCCCTGCTTCCGGCACGGCGCCGCTCAGCCCCCGTCGGCGGCGGGCCCTCCTGCTTTCGGTACGCCCTGCCGTCATCCCCAGGTATGACACGGCCGCCTTCTCTCCGACCGAAGTCGGCCCCCGGAACCGGAACAGCGGCTGACTCCCGGGGCGCGGACGGCCAGGACGATGGAGACAGTCCAGTCCCCACGAACGTCGTCGTCCCGACAGGAGCACCCTCCCGTGACCACCACACCCATCGCCGCCGACCGGACCACCACCGTGGCCGCACGCGCCGCGGAGCTGTCCAAGATCTACGGGCAGGGCGAGACCCAGGTGGTCGCCCTGGACCGGGTCTCCGTCGACTTCCGGCAGGCCGAGTTCACGGCGATCATGGGGCCGTCGGGCTCCGGCAAGTCCACGCTGATGCACTGCGTCGCGGGTCTGGACACCTTCTCCTCCGGCTCCGTGCGGATCGGCGACACCGAGCTGGGTTCCCTGAAGGACAAGCAGCTCACCAAGTTGCGCCGGGACAAGATCGGGTTCATCTTCCAGGCGTACAACCTGCTGCCGACCCTGACGGCACTGGAGAACATCACGCTCCCGATGGACATCGCGGGCCGCAAGCCGGACAAGCAGTGGCTGGACCAGGTGATCCAGATGGTGGGTCTGTCGGGGCGGCTCGGCCACCGGCCCTCCCAGCTCTCCGGCGGCCAGCAGCAGCGCGTCGCCGTCGCCCGCGCACTCGCCGCCAAGCCGGAGATCATCTTCGGCGACGAGCCGACCGGGAACCTCGACTCGCGGTCCGGCGCCGAGGTGCTGGGCTTCCTGCGCAACTCGGTGCGCGAACTGGGGCAGACCGTGGTGATGGTCACCCACGACCCGGTGGCGGCGGCCTATGCCGACCGGGTGGTGTTCCTCGCGGACGGACGCATCGTCGACGAGATGTACGGGCCGACCGCGGACTCGGTGCTCGACCGGATGAAGCGGTTCGACGCCAAGGGCCGCACCAGCTGACCCCCGCCCCCACCACGGACTGAAGAGAACACAATGTTCCGCACTGCCTTGCGCAACGTACTCGCGCACAAGGCCCGGCTCCTCATGACCGTGCTCGCCGTGATGCTCGGCGTGGCCTTCGTGTCGGGGACCCTGGTCTTCACCAACACCATCACCGACGCCTACCAGAACAGCTCAGCCAAGGGCTTCGACGGCGTCGACGTCGCCGTCACGGCCACGTACCAGGAACCCGAGGGCGACGAGCCCGGCGGCCACCCCGACCTGGACCAGGCACTGCTCGACAAGAGCGCCCGGGTCCCGGGCGCCGCCTCGGCCGTCGGTGTCGTCAGCGGCTTCACCGCCATGGCCGACAAGAACGGCAAGCTGATCGGCAACGGCTGGCAGACCAAGGGCGGCAACTACTGGGGCACCGACGACAGCCGCTACCCGCTGACCAGCGGCCACGCCCCGCGCGGCGAGAACGAGGTCCTCGTCGACGCCAAGACCGCCGAGCGGGCCGGCTACAAGGTCGGTGACACCGTCCGCCTGTCGATCGACGGGCCGGTCCTGAGCCCGAAGATCGTCGGCGTGTTCACCACCGACGACGGCAATGTCGCCGCGGGCGGCAGCCTCGCCCTGTTCGACACCGCGACCGCGCAGAAGCTGTTCGGCAAGGCCGGCGGCTACGACGAGATCGACGTGCGCGCGAAGCCGGGCACCAGCCAGGCCGCGCTCAAGTCCCAGCTGGACAAGGCCCTGCCGAAGGACCTCACGGAGACCACCACCGGGCAGTCCCTCGCCGACGAGCAGGCCCGGCAGATCGCCAACAGCATGAGCGGCATGCGTCAGGGCCTGCTGGTCTTCGCCGGGATCGCGCTGTTCGTGGGCACCTTCATCATCGCCAACACCTTCACCATGCTGGTCGCCCAGCGCACCAAGGAACTGGCGCTGATGCGGGCGGTCGGCGCCTCCCGCCGCCAGGTCACCCGGTCGGTGCTGATCGAGGCGTTCGTGGTCGGCACGGTCGCCGGGGTCACCGGTCTGGCCGTCGGTATCGGCATCGGGGCCGGACTGCGCGCCCTGCTCGGCTCGTTCGGGGAGACCATCCCCGACGGCCCGCTGGCCGTCACTCCGGGCACGGTCGCGGCCGCCCTCGCGGTCGGCGTCGTCATCACCATGCTGGCGGCGTGGCTGCCGGGCCGCCGGGCCGCGAAGATCCCCCCGGTCGCCGCGATGAGCAGTCTGCACGCGCAGGCCACCACCAAGTCGCTGGTGCTGCGCAACACGATCGGCGCGCTGTTCGCGGCGGCCGGTGTGGCCGTCGTACTGGCCGCGACCACGATGGAGGGCACCGACGGTCAGGCGCCGATGGGCCTGGGCGCCGTCCTGCTGATCATCGGCGTGTTCATCCTGACCCCGCTGCTGTCCCGCCCGCTGATCGCGGCGGCGGCCCCGGTGCTGCGCGTGTTCGGGGTGTCGGGCAAGCTGGCCCGGCAGAACGCGGTCCGCAACCCGCGCCGCACCGCCGCCACGGCCTCCGCGCTGATGATCGGCCTGACCCTGATCACCGGCATGACGGTGATGGCGGTCAGCCTCCAGACCGGAATCGACAAGATGGCCACCTCGGCGCTGCGCGCGGACTACGTGGTGCAGATGGCGAACGGCAACGACCTCTCCCCGGACGTCGACCGGAAGCTCGCCGCCCTCGACGACGTCTCCGCGTCCAGCCCGATGCGCGACACGATCGCCCGGATCGACGGCGAGTCGGAGTACCTGACCGGCGTCAACGGCTCGGCGATCGGCAAGCTGACCGATCTGAAGGTCGACGACGGCGCGTTCACGGTGTCCGGCTCGAAGATCGTGGTCGACGACAGCACCGCCGAGTCCCGCGGCTGGAAGGCCGGCACGGAGTTCACCGCGCACTTCGAGGGCGGCAGGGACAAGCGGCTGACGGTGGCCGGCGTCTACGAAGGCAACGAGCTGATCCGGGGCGTCCTGGTCGACACCGCGGCCCTGCCCAAGCTGTCCGACGCCCGTGACATGCAGGTCATGGTCAAGATGGCCGGCGGCGCCTCCGACGCGGCCAAGGACAAGCTGGAGAAGGCCCTCGACTCCAACCCGGGGATCCAGGTCCAGAGCAAGAAGGACCTGTCCGACTCCATCGCGCAGATGTTCACGCTGCTGCTAAACATGCTCTACGGCCTGCTCGGCATGGCGGTGCTCGTCGCCGTCCTCGGTGTCATCAACACCCTCGCCATGTCGGTGTTCGAGCGGTCCCAGGAGATCGGCATGCTGCGCGCGATCGGCCTGAACCGCGGCTCCGTCAAGCAGATGGTCCGGCTGGAGTCCCTGGTCATCTCCCTGTTCGGGGGCGTCCTCGGCATCGGCCTCGGCGTGTTCTTCGGCTGGGCCGCCGGCCGGCTCGCCGGTTCGAGCATGCCGACCTACGAACTGGTCCTGCCGTGGGAGCGGATCGCGATCTTCCTGCTGCTGTCGGCGGTGGTCGGCGTGCTGGCCGCGCTGTGGCCGGCCCGGCGGGCGGCACGGCTGAACATGCTGACCGCGATCAAGTCGGAGTAGCCGCCGCGCTGGATGCCGGTGCGTTCCGCCGTGGACCGCGGGCACTACCTGGGCGACGACGGCCTGTACGACCCCGTCGGGGGTGGTACAGGCCGTCGTCGTGTTCAGGGGGTGGCGGGGTTCATGTCGTCGCACGGGCACGGGGTGGAGTGGGCGAAGGCCCGGAGGACTCCACGGGGGCAGCAGCACCTGCGGTGCCCCCGGGGGACCGTCCCGCCCCGCGGACGTGCTCGGGCCGGGCTTGACGGACGCCGGCTTGGCGGACGCCGGGTTGGCGGTGCGGGGGTCTGCCCGGTGCTCCGCCCGGTCGGATCAGGTCCGACGGGGCGGAGGCAGCCCGTTGCCCGGCAGCGTTCGCCCAGGAAGGGGGCACGCGGCTCAGCAAGAGCGAACGGCCCATGGCGTGGCCGCCGGCCGAGGAGGTCACCACCCCCCACGTCGGCCTGCGCGCCGCCACGATCGATCACCCCGAAGTCGCCATCGCCGAACACGCCGGCGCCCTCGAAGGGGCCGGGCCGACCCTGCGGAGCCGCAGCGGCCCGCCCGACCCTCGCAGATGCCGGGCGCCCTCAGTTCCACGTGCGGGCGCGCAACGGCAAACCGGACTCCCCCGAATCGGGAGTACGCACGGCCAGAACCTGATTGACGCCGATGCGATTACGTTCAAAGGCCAGCGCGGACGCCGCCATGTACAGGCGCCAGACGCGGGCGCGGCCGGGCCCGGCGAGGCGTACCGCGCGGTTCCAGTCGGCCTCCAGGCGGGCCACCCAGCGGCGCAGGGTGAGCGCGTAGTGCTCGCGGATCGACTCCACGTCCCGGACTTCGAAACCGGCCCGCTCCAGCAGCGACACGGTGCTGCCGAGCGGGGCCAGCTCCCCGTCGGGGAAGACGTAGGAGTCGATGAACGCGTCCACGTGGTACGCCGATTCGTCCCGCAGCGGACGGCGGGCGATCTGGTGGTTCAGGAGCCGTCCGCCGGGCTTGAGCAGGCCGAACAGATCGGTCGCGTACTCCAGGTACCGTTCGGCGCCGACATGCTCGGCCATGCCGATGGAGGAGATCGCGTCGTAGGGGCCGTCGGCGACGTCCCGGTAGTCCTGCACCCGGATCTCCACCCGGTTCGCCAGCCCCTCTTCGGCGACCCGTTTCCGGGCGTAGGCGGCCTGCTCCTGGGAGAGGGTGACGCCGACGACGTGGACGCCGTGCTCGCGGGCGGCGTGGATCGCCATCGAGCCCCAGCCGCAGCCGACGTCGAGGAGCCGCTGTCCGGGGGTCAGACCGAGCTTGCGGCAGACGAGTTCGAGCTTGTCGCGCTGGGCGGACTCCAGGGTGCCGGCCTCCTCCCAGTAGGCGCACGAGTACACCATGGACGGGCCGAGGACGATCTCGTAGAAGTCGTTGCCGACGTCGTAGTGGTGGCTGATGGCCCGCTTGTCGCTTCTCTTGGTGTGCAGGTGCCCGTGCCTGCGGATCTCCTCGCGCGGCGGGGCCGGCGGGATCGGCGGCCCCGCGAGCCGCAGCAGGTCGCGGGCGGCGGCCCGCACCCCGGGGTCGCGCAGCGCCTGGGCGAGGCTGCGGGTGTTGCCCTCCCCGCGGTCCCACACCAGCGGGGACATCAGCGCCAGTGCCGTGTAGAGGTCGCCGTCGACGCCCAGGTCGCCCGCGACCCAGGCCCGGGCCAGGCCCAGTTCGCCCGGCTTGAACAGCAGCCGGCGCAGGGCCCGCCGGCTGCGGAAGACCAGGACGGGGGCGCCCGGCGGACCGGCCTGCGAACCGTCCCAGGCGCGGACGCCCACCGGGAGCGGGGTTCCCAGCAACTGCTCGGCAAGACTCGTCAGCCGCGACGCGGCGTCGGCCATGATGCACACCTCCGGGAGGGAATTCGTCTGTGAAGGAATCGGCCACGCATTCGGTCACCTCAGGCAACGATCGGGCCCGTCGACGTCATTCCCCGGCCGCCGTCACCGCCGTCACCATGCCCGTACCGTCACACGGCCGCCATACCGACGCCGCCGTTCGTCCACAGGACACCCGATAGGCGCATCGGGCCGGGCCTGGACGTGCGGGGCAGGCCCCCGACACACCGTCCGGGCCGGTCGTTTGAGAAGCGCCCCGCGAGGGTGTATGACACCATCCCTCCATGAATTCCGAAGCGCCGGCGGGGGAAGTCGCCCTCGATGCCAGGCCCTGGCTCCCCGACCTCAACGGCACGCTGATCGACGACCTGCCCGCCCTCGATCACCCGACACTGCGGCCGGCCGTCACCGCGCTGCTGCACGACGTCCAACGCCCCCTCAGCTCCGTCGCAGGCAGCCAGGGAAGCTGAACCGGACGTGGCACCAAGACACCACCGGCTGTCCCCGACCTGCTCCACGGCGCTGAGTTCGGCCGGGGACAGCGCGTCGGCGGCCGCGGAACTGCTGGCGGCCGAGTACAGCAGACGACTGCTGCTGCTGCGGATCCTGCTGGAGCGGGGCGGCCCGGCCGCCGACGCCGCCGGCCGGCTGCCGGCCGCCGGGTCGGCCTGGGACCTGCTGGCCCGGGCCCAGCGCACGGACCCCGACCGGGTCCGGCGGGTGATCCTCGACCCGCAGACCGGGATCTGGGTCGCCGACGCCCTGCGCGCGCTGCCCGCGGCGGGCCCCCAGGCGGCCGGGCACACGGCGGCGGGGCACACAGCCGCCGGGCACACCACCGCCGGACACACGACAGCCGGACAGACCCCGACCGGACAGACCACCGCCGGACACACGACAGCCGGACAGACCGCAACCGAACAGACCACCGCCGGACAGAGCGCAACCCGGCAGACCGCCGCCGGGCGGACCGCCGGCGGCGGACCCCGGACCGCCCCGGAGCGGCAGCAGTCGGCCGGACGCGCCCCGTACTGGGCCGAGTTCGGCGGTCTGCACCGGCTGGCCGCCGCGGCGGCCAGCCTGGCGGGCCTCACCTTCCGCATCGAGGTGCCTGTCGAGGACGGCAGCGTCCTGCTGCCCGGCCTGGGCCGCGCGGACGTCCCCCACGGCGACACGGCCGAGGTGCGCGGCGGGCCGGCCGGGATGCGGATCGGGGACGTCCGCGTGCCCCGGGACCCCGCGGCGTCCGCGCCCGGCTGGTCGGGGCTGCGCCGGCTGCGCGCGGAATGCGACGGACAACTGCTGGACGTCGCCCTGGACGACCTGGGGCGGCCCCCGGTCGGCGGGCACGCGCAGCGCCCCACGCGGCTGACCGACGCCGAGTACGAGGGCTGGCGGCGCCGCACCCGGCGGGCGTGGGCGATCCTCGTGCGGGACCGCCCGGACAGCGCGGCGGCCCTGTCGGCGGGCCTGCTGTCGCTGGTCCCGCTGCCGCACGGGGAGCGGCTGCGCCCGCACAGCGCCTCCTCCTCGGACGCCTTCGGTTGCGTGGTGCTGTCGGCGCCGCATCCGGACGACGAGCCGGGCGCGGCCACCGAACTGGCGGTCACCCTGCTGCACGAGTACCGGCACTCGGCGCTCAACGGGCTGATGCGGCTCGCCCCCCTGCACGACGGCACCGACGACGGGCTCTACCACGCGCCCTGGCGAGACGATCCGCGCCCGCTCGTCGGGCTGCTGCACGGGGCGTACGCGTTCGCCGGGGTGACGGCGTTCTGGCGGGCCCGGCGGCTGGCCGAGACCGGACCCGCGGCGCTCCTCGCCCACTTCGAGTTCGCCCTGTGGCGACGGCAGACCTGGGCCGTGCTGGCGGCCCTTGGCGAACGCCCGGCGCTGACGGCGGCGGGCCGTCATCTCGTCGAGGGTCTGCGGGCCGCGCTCGCCCCGTGGCGTGACGAGCCCGTGCCGCAGCCCGCCGCGCGGCTCGCCGACCTGTCCGCCGCCCACCACCGGGGGGCCTGGCGGGCGCACCACGTACGCCCGGACAAGGAAGCGGTACGGGCCGCGGCGGCCACGCTGGCGACGGGCGGCGCCCTGCCGGACGGGGACGCCCCCGACGGCATGGTGGAACCGGATCCGCAGGGCTGCCGGCTCGACGTGCTCGCCCTGCTGGCCCGGCTGCGGCTCGCCGACCCCGCGGCCTTCGCACGGCTGCACGACGGCGCGGACACCCTGACCGGCGCGGCACCCGCCGACCTCGCCCTGGTGGCCGGGGACGCGGAACGGGCGCACGCGCTCTACGCCGCCGGACTCGACCGCCCCGCCAACTGGGCCGGGCTCGCCCTGGCGCTGCGCGAGCGCGGCACGCCACCCGGGCGGCTGCTCGTGGACCGGCCCGAGTTCGTGCGCGCGCTGGCCGGTGAGCCGGACGCCCGGATCGGTGTGGCCGGTCTGGTGCGTGGGTGACCGGCGGGCGGCGGCTCACAACGGCATCGGATCGATATCGCAGTTGGCCCGCCGGTCCACGTCCAGCGCCTGCACCACAGCCGGATGATCAGCCCCCAGCACGGCCCGCAGACGTTCGGCGGTATCGGCATACAAGGCATCAGCATCCGCGGTACGGCCCGTCGCGCGCAGGTCCATCGCCAGGTTGGCGGCGCACGCCAGCGTGGAGGGGTGGTCCGCGTCGAAGACCTCGGTGCTGCGCCGCAGGGTCTCGGTGTCCAGTTCACGGGCGGCCTCCGGCTCGCCCAGCGCGAAGAGGTCACTGGCCAGATTGGTCGCGCACACCATGGTCAGCGGGTGGTCGTCGCCCAGCATCCCGCGCAGTGCGGCGAGCGCCTGCTCGTCGATGGCGCGGGCGCCCTCCGGGTCGCCCACCAGCCGGACCGTCACCGCCAGGTTGACGTGGGCGGCCACGGTGTGCGGGTGGGTCGCGCCGAACGTGTCCCGGTACTGCTCGAAGGTGCGCAGGCCCAGCTCCCGGGCCTCCTCCAGCTCCCCCGAGTGCCGCATGTTCACGGTCACCTCCAAGGTGGCCGCCAGGGTCTCCGGGTCGTGGTCGCCGTACCGGGTCACCAGGCGGCGCCGGGCGCTGTCGGCCGCGCGCCGCGCCTCGTCGTGCCGGCCCGCCTTGCGCCGGGTCACCGCGAGGTGGCGCAGGCAGGACATGGTCAGCGGATTGTCCACGCTGAGCACCCGCCGGCACTGGGAGGTGATCTCCTCCTGGTAGGTCAGCGCCTGGTGGTAGTCGCCCAGTTCACGGATGTCGACGATCAGCCCGAGCCAGGTCACCAGGCTCACCGCGTGGTCGACGCCGAACATCCGCACCTTGTGGTTCCAGGTCTCCTCGTCCAGCCGCCGGGCCCGCTCGAACAGCCCGGCCAGGCGCAGGCTCACCCCCACGTTGTGGGCGGCGCGCAGGGTCTCGGGGTCGTCCTCGCCGTTGAGCCGCAGATACCGTTCGTGGACCGACTCCGACAGCTCAAGCGCGACGCCGAACTCCCCCTGCACCCGGTAGTCGATGGCGACGTTGCCGAGGGCGTCCAGGGTGTCCTGGTGATCCTCGCCGACGGTACGCCGGTAGGCCTCCAGCACCTCGGTGTTCAGCCGCGCCGCGTCCTGGTACCGGCCACGCGAGAAGTTCAGCACGCTCAGCCACTTGGCCACGCCGAGCGTCTGCACGTCGTCGGCTCCGAAGCGTTCCCTCCAGATGCCGTGCGCCCGGCCGGCCAGGTCGCTGCCCGTCTCGTAGTCGCCCCACCGGCACAGGTACTTGACCTCGTTGATGATGAGCGCGCGCACCCAGGGGTCCTCCGAGTGCAGCGCGTCGGAGGCCATGACGTGCGGGGTCAGCTCGCCGTAGCGGTCCCACTCACCGGCGTTCTCCGGGTCCTCCGGGTCGTTGGCGACCAGCAGCTGGTGGGCGCCGCGCCGCATCCGCTCCTGTTCCTCGTCGGTCATCCGGGCCTGCAGGGCCATCTGCACCAGCCGGTGCATCTGGACGGAGTTGGCGCGGTGGTCCATACGGGCCAGCGAGTAGCGGCCGATCTCCCGGATGGCCTGGGCCTGCTTGATCGGGTCGCGCAGCGCCGTGTCCAGCTCCGGGGCGATGGAACGGTCCCGCAGCCGGTTGAACAGCCGCCGCGGGATCGGTTCCGGAGCGCAGAAGGAGCACACCTGGAGCAGTTGCAGGGCCGCCGGGTTCTTGGCCTCCAACTGGTCCAGGGAGACGTTCCAGGCGGCGATCACCGGGGCGTTGTAGTCCGGTGCCTCGGTCTCGTCGAGGAGTTCGATCCGTTTCTCGTCGAACAGCCGCAGGTATTCGTCCGCCGTCATCCCGGTCTCGGCGAGCCAGGCGGCGGCCTGCTCCACCGCGAGCGGCAGGTCGCCGAGGGCGTCGGCGAGCCGGTCGGCCTCGGCGCCGGTGAGTTCGGGTCCGCGGCGGCGCAGCAGCTGCACGCTCTCCGTGCGCGCGAACACGTCGACCTCCAGCGGGCGCGCGACGTGCGACCACTGCGGGTTGCGGGAGGTGACGAGGATGTTGCCGGTGCCGCCGGCCGGGAAGTAGCCGCGGACGCTCTCCGGGCTCTCCGCGTTGTCGAAGACCAGCAGCCAGTCCTCGTACGGCTCGCCGCGGCGCAGCGCCTCCAGGACGGCGGGTACGGCCGTGCCCGCCTCGCCGCTGGTCCGCAGGCCGAGGCGCACCGCCAGTTCGGCCAGGGAGCGCTGGATCTGGGTGCTGCGCTCGGCGGGGATCCACCAGATGACGTCGTACTCGCCGAGCCTGCGGTACAGGTACTCGACGACGAGCGCGGACTTCCCGACGCCGCCCATGCCGTGCAGGGCGTTGGGCAGCACGGCGGTGGCGCGCTCCCGTTGCAGCCGGCGGTGGAGGTTCTCCAGGAGGTCCTCACGGCCGATGAAGTTGGCGTTCTGCGGCGGGACGTTGCCCCACACCACCGGGGTGCTGCCCGACCGCGTACCGCTCCGCGGCCGGCTGGCCTCGACCATCTCCTGGCCCCTTTCCCGAATGTCCAGAGTTTGCAGAGTTCGCGGAGTTCGCTGAATTTCCCGCGTTTCCCGCGTTTCCCGCGTTTCCCGCGTTTCCCGCGTTTCCCGCGTTTCCTGCGTTTGCTGACGTTTCCGTATTTCCGGTGTGACGTGCTGAGGGATGACGCTCTGGCCCGATGCCCGGGGCTGCCGGGTGACCGGCCCCGCGGCCGGCGTCCGGGCCGGTGACGGCGACAGGGGTGCCGAGGGCACCGGCGCGTGCTCGGCCAGCGCCTGACCGATCCGCCGGGCCGGTTCCAGGCTGGGGCCCGACAGGGCGCCCAGGACGGCCTTCTGCGCGGTCAGCCACGGCACACTGTCCGTGCCGACCGGGACGCGCAGCGGCGCCGTGGGATCGTCGATCAGCCGGGGCAGGTCCCACAGCGGACGGGAGCGCGGCCCCAGCGCCGCGGTGGCCGTCCGCACCAGGCGCCGCAGGTCCTCCTGCCGGACGTAGGCCAGCAGTTCCTCGCGTACGCCGGGCACGAAGTCGAAGCGCACCCGCTGGGCGCCGGTGGCCCGGTGCGGTGCCGCGACCGGCCGCAGCAGACCGTAGGCGAACAGCTGGGCCAGGGCGTGCGGTCCCGCGGCGGCCGGGCACAGCCGCCGCACCCGGTGGATCAGCGGCCCGGTCAGCGGTACGGCGGCGAGCAGCACGCCCAGCTCGAAGACCTCGGGCGGGGCCCACCGGCGCAGGCCGTCGACCAGGTCGGCGGGCGCGCGCGGGGCGGTCAGCGGCGGACGGGGCGGGGCGGGGGCCGTGGCGCGGCCGGCGAAGGTGACCGGGAGCGCGGTCCAGCCGGGCGTCCGGGAGGTCAGCATGCCGGTCCAGCGGGCGAGTTCGGGCGCGGCCAGCTCCAGGACGGGCACCGGCACGGGGGCGCCCGGCGCGGCCCGGCCCGCGCTGCCGGGCCGGATGCCCCGCACCCGGCAGCGCAGCCGGTGGGCGCGGGCGCCGGGTGCGCCGGGCCGCAGGAAGGCGGGCCAGGTGGTGAGCCGGGTGCGGTCCCACAGGGTGCGCGGCAGCAGCTGTACGACGGCCACCGGTCCGTCCGCCGCCCAGCGGGCCAGCAGTCCGTCGGTACGGCCCGTCGTCCAGCCGCCCGCCCAGCCGTCGGTGAGCAGCAGCGTGACCCGGCCCGGCGCGCGCGGCAACGCCCGCCCGTCGCCCGGCCGCCGCACGGCGACCCGCTCGAAGGCACCGCTGCGCCGCGCCAGCGCGCCGACCTCCCGCGCGGTCTCCCACCACACGTCCGTGGCCGGCCCGTCGTCCAGCACGACGGCGACGTCCCGCCGCCCCGGCAACACGGCAAGCCCCCGCAAAACCCCCAACACCCCACCGGGATCAACCCCCTCCACTACACCCCCCTCCCCAACGCCCGCCACGTCGGGAACGAGGTGCACGACACCGACCGCCCGGGCTCTGTCGGCGGCTCGGGCGGAATAACCGGCGGGCCGGGGCGCGTGTATGGCTCGGTGGGAGGCGGCTGGTTGGGGCGTGTCCGCAGCTCGGGCGAAGCCGGCGGGCCGGGGTGCGTTCGTGGCTCGGGCGAAACCGGCGGGCCGGAACGCGTGCAGGGCTCGTGAGTGTCGGATGGGGCGGGCGGAGTCGGGGGCTTGCCGGTCGCGGGGGCGCCGTGGGGGCTCGGTGGGACTCGCCGCCCGTGGACCGCCACGGCCGAGTGCGGTCCCGCCACGCCCACCGGCTCACGCCCGCCGTCCGCCACCCCACCACCGGCCCGAGCCGGCGCGCCCGACACGCACCGCCCGCCGCCGGGCTCCGCAGTGCCCGTCGGCGCCTGGCTCGGGGTTCGGGTGGTGGAGGTGGGCGTTGTCATCGGGTCTCCCCCCATGCGGCCCGGCGCAACAGGGCGTCCAGGGCCGTCTGTCCGGGGTATTCCCCCTCGGGCGTGGGTCCACCCGCCGAGTGCCGGGTCTGCGCGAGCCACATCGCGTCCAGGAGGGGGCGTGCGCCGGGGGCCTGGCCGGGTTCCATGCCTTCCAGGACGCGCAGGGCGGCGCGGGCGCCCGCGCCGGCGGTCTCGGGCGGCAGCCAGGTCTCCGCGAGCCGGTCGGGGTCGGGCGTCGCGGACAGCCGCAGCGGAACGCAGCGGCCGGTGAACGCCCGCGGCAGTACGTCCTCGTCCGCGGCCGTGATCACCACCACGGGGTATCCGTCGCCGCACGCCACCCGGCCGTGGGCGATCTCCGCCGCGGCGCCCGGCCCGTCGGCGGTGCCGACCGTCGCCGCGGGCACGTCCCGTAACTCGGCGACGTCGAACGCCCCTTCCTCCAGGACGTCCTGCACCGCCTCGCAGAGGGCGACGTCGCTGCGGTCCAGGTTCTCGACCAGCAGCACCCGGGGCCGCTCGCGCGGCAGCAGCGCGGTGCCCAGCGGCCCCAGCCGGACGAAGGCGCCCGCGCCGGGGTCCTCCCGCCGGGCCGCGGCGGCGCACAGCCGACCGGTGGTGTCGTGCTCGTACAGGCCCTCGCGCAGCGAAGTGGTGCTGGTGATCCACCAGCGCAGCACGGGCCCGAGGCCCAGTTCCCGGGCGAGTTGCCGGGCGAGGGTGCTCTTGCCCGCGCCGGGCGGGCCGGTGACGAGCAGCGGACGGCGCCACAGCAGGGCGGCGTTGACCAGCGCGAGCCCGTCCGGGCCGAGGTCGACCGCGGCGCCGGGCGGGGCGTCGGGACGGCGCCAGGGCGGGGGCGCGGGCAGGGGCGGCTCGGGCTGTCCCGGCTGTCCCGGCTGTCCCTGCTGTCCGGGGTCCGGGGGCCGTCCGGTCCCCCGGTAGATCCACCACGGTTCGGTGTCCAACACGCGCTCCCCTCTCCCTTGTCCACAGGGCCCCCGTGCCTACAGGGCCCCCGGTGCCACGGGCTCGCCGGGAGCGAGCGGGTTGCGTCCGGGGTCGTCCCACAGGACGGCCAGATGCTCGGTCACCGGGTTGGCCTCGGGGGTCTCCACCAGTACCTGCCGGCGGGCGGCGGCGACCCGGGCGGGCAGGTCGGGCAGGCGCCCCCGCAGCAACTGGTTGACCGACTGTGTGATCTCGACGTTCGTCTCCTCGGTGCGGTGCCACACCAGCACCGGCAGCCCCGACGACAGCGCGGCCGCGGCCTCGTGCGGGCCGCGTGGGCGCCAGGGGTCCGGCGGTTCGCTGAGCATCACCGCCACGTACCGCTCGTCGTTGAGCTGCGCGACCAGCCCGGACACATCGCGGGCGTCGGCCGGGAAGCTCTCGGCGGTCATGAACACGGGCCGGCAGTCGGAGCCGCTCTGCAGCCGCTGCCAGCGTCTGATCCACTCCCGGTACCAGCCCTGGTTGCGCAGCCGGTCGAGGCTGCGCAGCACCACCTCGTAGCGGGCGGCGAGCTTGGCCCGCGCGCCGCCGCGCCCCGTGGACCACCAGTGCACCGGGAGGTTGAGCAGTTCCAGCGGCAGTACGAACTCAAGGCGCAGATCGGCGCCCCGGCCACGGGCGCCCTCCTCGACCTCGACGAGCGAGACGATCTCGTTGACGGCCTCCTCCAGGGCGGCCAGTTGCTCCTCACGGAGCGCCGCGGCCCGCTCGTCGCGTGCCCCGGCGGGTCCGGGCGCCAGCAGCGCGGCGGCCGTCAGCCGCACCCGGCGCACCGCGCGGCCCGGGGTGGTCACCAGCCGGCCGTGCTCGTCGGGGGACTGCAGCCAGTACGACACCGTGTACCAGTCGGTGGTCAGCGGGTCGGGGGCGATGCCGATGAGCAGGTAGTCGACGGCGGAGCGGGGCAGGGCGGCCGGTGCCCGGCGGGCCCAGCGGTCCTTGTCGAGCCGGTCGGCCAGCTCCGGGCCGCCGAGGTCCAGGACGCTGTGCCGGGTCAGCTTGGGCAGGTCGCGCCGGGTGCGGGGGCCGCGCTCGCGGGCCACCCGGTCCAGCAGCACGGTCCAGGGCGGCACCCCGCCGGGCCTGGCGGCCTGCCCGACGAGGTACAGGAACAGATCCCATACGCTCGTGCAGTGGTCCGGGGGCCGTGTCATCCGCCCGTCGGTGGCGGCGCGCAGCAGGTCCCCGAGGTCGTCCTCGGGGCGGCCGTTCAACTCCAGCCTGAGCCAGGTCCAGTGGGGCACGAACCGGCCGAGGGCGCTCGCGGCGGTCCATTCGTCGGCCGCCCGGTGCAGGGCCAGGGCCGGCGGGCCGTCCTGGTCGAGGTCCTGGACGACCCTCGCGAGGCCGGGCAGCAGACAGGGTTCCCCGTCGCGGGTGCAGGCACGGGTCAGGGCGCGGCACCACATGCGCCAGTCCGGCAGGTCGCCCAGCGCGAAGGGCCGTCCGGTCTCGTCGGCCAACTCGTCCTGCAGCAGGGCGCGGAAGGAGTCGTAGGGCATCGACCGGACGCTCTGCAGGGCGTCGACGACCTCGCCGCGTATCCTGCGCTGGATGGCCGGCCGGGTGTCGCCGTCCGTGTCCCGGGCCCGCTCGTGGGTCCCGTCCAGCCCCTCGGTCACCGTGCCGCCCCCTCCCCCGACCCCCCGTTGGGCCGCGCGCCGCACGCCATGAGCGTAGCCAATCCACGACGCGTGGGTGTACGGCTTGTTTCCGCCGGTTCGCCGGTTCAACCGTCGAACCGGCGCTCCGCGGCCCGCATGCCGAAGGGGCCGCCCGCACCACGGATGGCGGGCGGCCCCTTCGGGCGGCTGGACGGAGCCCCGGTCAGGAGGCCTTGGCCTTCGCCTCGGCCTTGTCGGCCGAGGCCGAGACCGCGGCGGCGGCGACCGGCGCCGGCTTGGCGGCCTCGTAGAACTCCTCGCGGGGGTTCTGCATGGCGCCGAGGGAGACGACCTCGCGCTTGAGGAACATGCTGAGGGTCCAGTCGGCAAAGATGCGGATCTTGCGGTTCCAGGTCGGCATGGCCAGACCGTGGTAGCCGCGGTGCATGTACCAGGCGAGCCGGCCCTTGACCTTGATCTTCATCTTGCCGACGACGATCATCGCGACGCCCTTGTGGAGGCCGAGGCCGGCCACCGCACCCTTGTTGGCGTGCGCGTAGTCCTTCTGCTTGAAGCCCCGCATGGCGGAGATGACGTTGTCGCCGAGCACCTTGGCCTGACGCAGCGCGTGCTGGGCGTTGGGCGGGCACCAGGCGTTCGGGTTGCCGGCCTTGCGGCCGACCAGGTCGGGCACCTGGGCGTTGTCGCCGGCGGCCCAGATGTAGTCGGTGCCCTGCACCTGGAGCGTGGGCGCGGTGTCCACGTGGCCGCGCGGGCCGAGGGGCAGGCCGTAGCGGGCCAGGGCCGGGTTCGGCTTGACGCCGGCGGTCCACACGACGGTGTTGGAGTCGACCTCCAGGCCGTTCTTGAGCACCACGTGGCCGTCGACGCAGGAGTCCATGGAGGTGGAGAGGTAGATCTCCACGCCGCGGCTCTCCAGGTGCTCCTTGCCGTACTGGCCCAGCTTGGGGCCGACCTCGGGGAGGATCTTGTCGGCGGCGTCGACGAGGATGAACCGCATGTCCTCGCGGGAGACGTTGGTGTAGTACTTGGCCGCGTCCCGGGCCATGTCCTCGACCTCGCCGATGGTCTCCGCGCCCGCGAAGCCGCCGCCGACGAAGACGAACGTGAGCGCCTTGCGGCGGATGTCCTCGTCGGTCGTGGAGTCGGCCTTGTCGAGCTGTTCGAGGACGTGGTTGCGCAGGCCGATGGACTCCTCGATGCCCTTCATGCCGATGCCCTGCTCGGCGAGGCCGGGGATCGGGAAGGTGCGGGAGACCGCGCCGAGCGCGATCACCAGGTAGTCGAAGGGCAGCTCGTACGCCTCGCCGACCAGCGGGGCGACGGTGGCGACCTTGCGGTCCTGGTCGATGGTGGTGACCCGGCCGGTGAGCACCTCCGCCTTCGGCAGCACGCGTCGCAGGGGGACGACGACATGGCGAGGGGAGATGCTGCCGGCGGCGGCTTCGGGAAGGAAGGGCTGGTAGGTCATGTACGACCGGGGGTCGACGACCGTGACGGTCGCTTCGCCGTAGCGCATCTTCTTGAGGATGCGCCGAGCCGCGTACAGGCCTACGTACCCACCGCCTACTACGAGGATCCTGGGACGCTCCGTGGTGCTCATGGCATCGAGTATCCACCCGCCCTCGGGGGGTGGCTCGTGCGCCCCTTCACAAGCTCCGACGGCCCCTGTGGTAAACTGCGCGGCCCGCGTGACCGAGGTCATGACGGAACGGGGGAACCCGTGTCCGATACGGGCCGTTGTCAATGCCGCGTGAGCTGCCCGTCCGGGCCCGCGGAGGGCATGGCCGACCCCTTTTCGGCACCGCCGCGTGACCCCTTCATATCGCTCTCCTGAGCATGGTCGCAGGGCCGTTGAGCCCCGCAAAGGGCCGACCGGCCCCATTCGGCCCGCCACCGGGCGGCAAATCCTTGTGAAGAACTTCACGAACTTTCTGGGCGGCGTGTCGCCGACCGCCCCACCACACCGCCCCCGACCCGCTCAGACGTCACCCCCACCGCTCACCGGAGTACACCCGACGAGCGAAAGAAGGGCTACACCAAAGACCAGGCGATGCCGTCGAGGATCGCTCACCGAACGCGACTCTCCGAACCGGGCATGTGTACACGCGAATGCGTACACTAACCTCATGACTGAGAACACCGTGACCGTACGGGAAGCCCGCGCGCACCTCGCCGACCACATCAACCGGGCCGAGGAAGGCGTTCCGACCGTCATCACGCGCAACGGCGCTCCGGTGGCCGCCGTAGTCCCGATCGCGGACTTCGAAGCTCTGGAGGAAGCGGCCGACGTCATGCTGGCTCGCGAAGCCGAAGCGGTCCTGGCCGAGGGCGGTCCCACAGTGACGATGGCGGAACTGCTGGCAGACCTGTTCACCGAACAGGACGGCGAGGCGGCGTGAAGTACGCCTTCCGGTTCACCGCGGCGGCGCAACGGCAGCTCCGGGCCATCAGCCGGCCCGACGCCATGCGCATCCTGACCGCGCTGACCGCACTCGGTGACGACCCGTACCGCCAGGACGCCGACGTCAAGAAGCTCACCGGCCCGTCCGGGCTCTACCGGCTCCGGGTCGGAAGCTACCGGGTCGCCTACCAGATCAACGACGGTGAACTCGTCGTTCTCGTGGTCAAGGTGGGCGACCGGCGGGACGTGTACCGCAACCTGTAGGCGGTCAGGCCAAAGACCAGGCGATGCCGTCGAGGATGTCGTGTTCGCTGACGATGATCTCGGGGGTGGCGGTGCGGTCCATGAGGGCCAGGAGGACCAGGGCGCCCGCGCCGATGACGTCGACGCGTCCCGGGTGCATGGACGGGATCGCGGCCCGCTGCGCGTGCGTGGAGCGCAGCAGCCACCCGGTGATCTCGGCGACCCGGTCGCGGGAGATCCGGGAGTGGTGGATGCGGGCGGAGTCGTATGCGGGCAGTTCCTGCGCGATCGCCGACACGGTGGTCACGGACCCCGCGAGCCCCACGAGCGTGTGCGCCTCGCGCAGCGGGACCGTCTCCTCGGCGAGGTCGAGCGCCGCCTCGATGTCGGCCCGCATGGCGGCGATCTGCGCCTCGGTGGGCGGGTCGCTCACCACGCCGTCGCGCACCAGGTGCCGCTCGGTCATCCGCACACAGCCGACGTCGACGGAGCGCGCCGCGCGCACCCGCTCGTCGCCGACCACGAACTCGGTCGAGCCGCCGCCGATGTCCACCACCAGGTAGGGCCGGGCGAGGTCGGTGCGGCCCGTCAGCTCCGCGGTGGCCCCCGTGAAGGAGAACTCCGCCTCCTGGTCCCCGGTGATCACTTCGGGCTCCACGCCCAGGATGTCCAGCACACCCCGCACGAACTCGTCCCGGTTCTCCGCGTCCCGGGAGGCGGACGTGGCCACGAACCGCAGCCGCTCGGCGCCGTGCTCCTTGATGATCGCCGCGTACTCCCGGCAGGCGGCGAACGTCCGCTCCAGGGCCTCGGGGGCGAGCCGGCCGGTGCGGTCGACGCCCTGGCCGAGCCGCACGATGGTCATCCGCCGGTCCAGGTCGACGAGTTCGCCCGTCGTCCCAGCGCCCAAGGCGCCCTCGGACACGGCGGCGTCGGCGACGAGCAACCGGATCGAGTTCGTACCGCAGTCGACGGCGGCCACGCGGGTCACTGGTTCTCCCCCTCCGGGATGTGGTCGGTGTCCTTCGAGGGGACCGTCACGCACGGTCCCTTGCGCCACCACTCGGGCAGCAGGGCGATCGCCTCGTCACCCAGGGGGTTCACCCCGGGCCCCGCGGCCAGCGCGTGGGCGACCAGGACGTGCAGGCACTTCACCCGGTCCGGCATGCCGCCGGCGCTCGGGAAGCCGGTCAGCTCCTCGATCGCGTCCCGGCGCCGGATGTAGTCCTCGTGCGCGGCACGGTAGGCGGCGGCCAGCTCGGGGTCGGCGGCGAGGCGGTCCGTCATCTCCTTCATGACGCCGTTCGCCTCCAGGGTGCCGATCGCCGAGGAGGCGCGCGGGCACGTCAGGTAGTACAGCGTCGGGAAGGGGGTGCCGTCCGGCAGCCGCGGGGCCGTCTCCACGACGTCCGGCTGCCCGCACGGGCAGCGGTGGGCGATCGCGCGCAGCCCCCGGGGCGGTCGGCCGAGCTGCTGCTCGAAGGCCGCGACGTCCGCGTCGGTGGGCTCGGTGCGCGCAGTGCGCGGCGGAGGCGTTTCCATGACTGTGTTCAGGGTGTCTTTCTGTCGGTTCACTGATCGGAGGCGTCGGACTTGTCGACGCCGTCCCAGACGTTGGCGTACCAGGGACGGTGGGCGGCCTCGTGGTCGGCGCGGGCCTGCTTGGCCGCGTTCGGGTCGATCACGACGTAGCCGGTCTCGCCGGGCATCACATAGTGCAGCCGCTGCCGGATCTGCTGCTCCGCGTACGCGTCGTCCTGCCAGCGCGCCTTGAGGTCGCGCAGTTGCTCGACCCGCTCCCTGGCCTGCCGCTGCTGCCGCTCCAGGTCGGCGATCTCGGCCCGCTGGGAGACGTACTGCCGCATCGGGTAGGCGAGCGCCACCACCATCGTGCACAGGACCAGGGCGAGCAGCGCGGCCCGGCCGGTGAGCCGGGAGCGGCGGGCCTGGCGGCGGGTCTGGGAGCGGTAGACCCGGGCCGCCGTCTGCTCCCCCAGCAGCCGCAGCCTGGTCGCGGTGGAGAACCGGTCCCGGTCCTTCGCGGCCATCTCCCGCCTCCCCTTGCCTGCGTGCGTCATACGCGCGTACGTCCCCGGACACGGTACGGGACCGGGTACGGGGACGTACGTACGACTGGCTGAGCCCTGATCCTGACCGGGTCAGCCCTTGAAACGCGGGAACGCGCTGCGGCCCGCGTACACCGCGGCGTCGTCGAGGATCTCCTCGATGCGCAGCAGCTGGTTGTACTTGGCGACGCGCTCGGAGCGGGCCGGGGCGCCGGTCTTGATCTGGCCGCAGTTGGTGGCGACGGCCAGGTCGGCGATGGTGACGTCCTCGGTCTCGCCGGAGCGGTGGGACATCATGCACTTGAAGCCGTTGCGCTGGGCCAGCTCGACGGCGTCCAGGGTCTCGGTCAGGGAGCCGATCTGGTTGACCTTGACCAGCAGGGCGTTGGCGCTGCCCTCCTCGATGCCGCGGGCCAGCCGCTCGGGGTTGGTGACGAACAGGTCGTCGCCGACGAGCTGGACCTTGTCGCCGAGCTTGTCCGTGATGACCTTCCAGCCGGCCCAGTCGTCCTCGAACAGCGGGTCCTCGATGGAGACGAGCGGGTAGGCCGCGACCAGCTCCTCGTAGTACTCCGTCATCTCGGCGGCGGAGCGCTCCTTGCCCTCGAAGACGTACTTGCCCTCCTTGTAGAACTCGGAGGCGGCGACGTCGAGCGCCAGGGCGATCTGCTCGCCGGGCACGTAACCGGCCTGCTTGATCGCTTCGAGGATGAGGTCGAGGGCCTCGCGGTTGGAGCCCAGGTTCGGGGCGAAGCCGCCCTCGTCGCCGAGGCCGGTGGACAGGCCCTTGGACTTCAGGACGGACTTGAGGGTGTGGTAGACCTCGGCGCCCCAGCGCAGGGCCTCGGAGAAGGACTCCGCGCCGATCGGGGCGATCATGAACTCCTGGATGTCCACGTTGGAGTCGGCGTGCGAGCCGCCGTTCAGGATGTTCATCATCGGCACCGGCAGCAGGTGCGCGTTCGGGCCGCCCAGGTAGCGGAAGAGGGGGAGGTCACTGGCCTCGGAGGCGGCGTGGGCGACGGCGAGGGAGACGCCCAGGATGGCGTTGGCGCCGAGCGAGCCCTTGTTGTCGGTGGCGTCCAGGTCGAACATGGCCTGGTCGATCAGGCGCTGCTCGGTGGCGTCGTAGCCGACCAGCTCCGGGCCGATCTGCTCGATGACGGCGAGGACGGCCTTCTCGACGCCCTTGCCCTGGTAGCGGTTGGGGTCACCGTCGCGCAGCTCGATGGCCTCGAAGGCGCCGGTGGAGGCGCCGGACGGGACGGCGGCACGACCCGTGCTGCCGTCGTCGAGGCCGACCTCGACCTCGACCGTGGGATTGCCTCGGGAGTCCAGGATTTCCCGGGCTACGACGACGTCGATGGACGGCACGAGCATCTCCTTCTTGGGATGTGACGCTGGAAGTGCGGGGCTGTGCGCCTTGCGACTAGAGCCTAACCGGCCCGGGGCCCGCGGCCGGTCGCCGACCGCCCCGTGGACAGGGTGACGACAGGCTGACGGTACACATTGTTTCCAAACGGAACAAAGGGCGGGGCAAAAACCGCGGGCGCATCACAGGAGGAGACATGCACGACGGGGGACGGAAAGCGACGAGGAGAGGACGGGAACGAGAAGGCGGGGGGAACTGAGGGGGTGCGGTGAGCGTAGGAGGCGGCGGGTCTCCTCGACCGCCGGCCGCACCCGCGCCGCCCGCCTGGTCACCGCGACATGGAAAGGCCCCGCCCCGGCGCGTACGGGGGAAGACGCGTCGGGGCGGGGGGTTCGTGGGGACGGGGGCGGCCCCGGGGCGCCCTCCACGGGGGAGGGCGCCGTTGCGCCGGGGCTGTGGCCGGACTACCGACCAGCCGTCACTTCAGGTGCAGCTGCTGGCCCGGGTAGATGAGGTCGGCGTTCTCGACGATGTCCTGGTTCAGCTGGAACAGCTTCTGCCAGCCGCCCTTGACGCCGTGTCGCTCGGCGATCGAGCTGAGGGTGTCGCCCGTGACGACCTTGTACTCGCCGTCACCCTTCTTGACCGTCTTGCCGGTCGGGGTGGTGACCGTCTTGTTCGCGGCCGGCCGGTCGGCGGAGCGGGAGGCGGACTGCCGCTCGGTGGAGCGGTCGGTGCCGGCATTCGAAGAACCGGTGCCGGTGCCGGTGTTCGAAGAACCGGTGCCGGTGCCGGTGTTCGAGGAACCGCTGCCCGTGGTGGTGTTCGAGGAGCCGGTGTTGCCGCCGGACGCGGAGCCGCCGGCGTAGGCGGCGCCGGACAGGCCCTTGCCGCAGACCGGCCAGGCACCCTTGCCCTGGCCCGCGAGAACCTTCTCGGCGATCGCTATCTGCTGCGACTTGCTGGCCCTGTCGGCGGTGCCCGCGTACTGCGTGCCGCCGTACGCGGCCCAGGTGGAGGCCGAGAACTGCAGGCCGCCGTAGTAGCCGTTGCCGGTGTTGATGGACCAGTTGCCGCCGGACTCGCACTGGGCGACGGTGTCCCACTCGGAGGCGGTGGCGGCGGAGGCGCTGCCGGCCGCCATCAGCGGGGCGGCGACTGCGGCGCCGGTGACACCGGCGAGCGCCACGACACGGGTGACCTTGGACGTACGACGACGCTTGCCCTTGCCGAAGAACAGCATGGATGGATCCCCTCACCGACGCCTGCGAGGTGAGCTGTCGGGTTCGGGCCGGTTGAGTTGCCCGGCCACGTCTCCGTGTGGAGGCGTGGCTTCACCCCGAGCCGCTTCGGTCAACCGACCGGCACGGCACTTACCTTGGGTCCCCCGCTCCTGCCTACGGCGCTTGACGCGACGACTGTTCCCGTACGGCCGCTGGCAGGACTCGGCGTTGCGGCAGCCGGGGCTCGCGGTGGCGAGCGGTCATGACCGTAGGCATGCGATCGCCGGAATTTCAAAGACGATCAGGGCTTCTGAGACTCATCCCACACTTTGAGCAAACCGGACATCACCCACGAAACGAGACGTCAGCTCCCGCTACTTTTCGCCCGTTTCGACCCCGACGTCCAGGGTCTGACCGGGGGCGATGTGGTTCGGATCGGCACCGATGGCCTTCTCGTTGGCGGCGTAGAGCGCACGCCAGCCGCCGTCCACATCAAGGGAGTCGGCGATGGAGGCGAGAGTGTCGCCGGCGCGCACGGTGTAGGCGTGCCGCCCGGCGGGGCCTGACTCCTGGTCAGCCGTCCTGCTTGCCCCGCTTACCCCGCTTGCCTCGCTTGCCCCGCTTTCGTTCGCACTGTCGCCCCGGTGGCGACCGCCGCCGAGGGATCCGGTGTCGACCAGGCTCCAGGAGCCTCCGCTGCGCCAGGAATTGTCCGAGGCCGCGGACTCGCGGTTCTCCGTGGGCGAGCCGTCCTCCGGCGAGGCGCCGGGCTCGGACGAGGCCGGCCCACCGGGCTCGGCGGAACCCGTAGGGCCGTCCGTCGCATCGCGGCCGGCACTCGCGCTCGGCGAGGGCGAGGCGGACGGCGAGGCGTCCGCCTCGGGCGCCGCGGGGTCGGCGGGTTCTGAGGGCGAGGACGAGTCGGACGAGCCGGAGGATTCGGATCCTTCCGGTGAATCGGTGGAATCCAGTGGTTTCTGAGGATCTGACGGACCGGAGGACTTCGTGGAGCCCTTCGCACCGGACGAACCGCCGTCCGTCACGCCGGTGTCGACACCGACGGAGCCCGAGGCCGAGGTGAGCCCGGACAGCAGGGCGCAGGTCGCCCACGGGGTGGTGCCCCGGTCGGCGAGGATCTTCTCGGCGACGGCTATCTGCTGCGAACGGCTGGCCTGGTCCGGGGTCGTCGCATACTCAAGACCGCCGTGTCCGTCCCAGTCCTGCTGCGAGATCTGCAGCCCGCCGAAGTACCCGTTGCCGGTGCTGGCGCTCCACGAGCCGCCGCTCTCGCACTCGGCGACCCGGTCCCATGTGGAGCCGTCGGCGGCGCTCGCGCCGGTGGCGCCGAGCAGCGGGATGGCGATCGCGGAGCCGGTCACTCCGGCCGCGACGACGAAGGCCGGAGCCTGACGAGGGCGACGGTGACGACCGTTCCCGGAGAGCATGCGGAAGCCTTTCGCGCGACAGCACTGACCGGCGCGGCAGGCCACGCCGGGATACCGCACCGATGGTGAACGTATCGGCACACGATCATCTGTCACAAGTCCATGCCGCGCAGATCACGTGAAGATCACAAACTTGAGAATCCGTCACCTTCGGCCGGGGCACGGGACTCCGGAATCTCACATTCCGGTCTCTTGCCGGACAGGCGTGAACTCTACGGGCAAAGTGCGCAGTCCACGCATGATGAGCCCGCCGCGCCATCGCAGATCGGCCGGTTCCACCGCAAGTCGCAGGTCGGGGAGGCGGGTGAGGAGGGTGGCGAGTGCGGAGCGGCCCTCCAGCCGGGCGAGCGGCGCGCCGAGGCAGTAGTGGATGCCGTGGCCGTAGCCGAGGTGCTGATTGTCACGCCGGCCGAGATCGAGCACATCCGGGTCTGCGAACCGCTCCGGATCCCGGTCGGCCGCGGCGAGGACGACGAGAACGGGGTCGCCCGGCGCGATCCGCTGCCCGCCGATGCTGACCGGCTCGGTGGCGAACCGCCAGGTGGCCAGCTCGACCGGGCCGTCGTAGCGCAAAAGCTCCTCGACGCCGGTCGCCAGCAGGTCGTGTTCCCCGGCCGCGAGGGACCGTTGCAGGCGGCGGCGCTGCTCGGGGTGGGTGAGCAGCGCGTACGTGCCGTTGCCGATGAGGTTGACGGTCGTCTCGAACCCGGCGAACAGCAGGATGAAGGCCATCGCGGCGGCCTCGTTCTCGGTCAGGTGCTCGCCGTGGTCGGAGGCGCGGATGAGCCCGGAGATGAGGTCCTCGCCGGGGGCGGGCTCGGCGGGCAGCGCCGCGCGCTTACGGTGGATCAGCTCGGCCAGATAGCCGCGCATCTTCTTCACCGACCGGGCCACGCCGCCCCGCGGCCCGCCGCCGTGCCGGATCATCATCCCCGCCCAGTCCCGGAAGTCGTCCTGGTCCTCGCGCGGGACGCCGAGCAGGTCGCAGATGGCGTAGATGGGCAGCGGGAAGGTGAACTCATGGATGAGGTCGGCCGAGCCCCGGTCCGCGAACCGGTCGATGAGCCGGTCGGTGAGCTGCTGCACGCGCGGGGCGAACTCGGCGACCCGCCGTGGCGTGAACGCCTTGCTGACCAGCCGGCGCAGCCGGGTGTGGTCCGGCGGGTCGATGTTCAGCAGATGCGTCATCAGCTCGGCCTTGCGCTCCCCCGGGATGCCGGTCCTGCCGCGGGCGTGCTCGGGCTCGTCGTGGTGCGCCGGGTTCTTCGACAGCCGCGGGTCGGCCAGGGCCTGCTTGGCGTCGGCGTAACGGGTGACCAGCCAGGCCTCGACCCCGCTCGGCAGCTCCGTCCGGCGCACCGGGGCGTGCTCGCGCAGCCAGGCGTAGGCCGGGTAGGGATCTGCAGCGAACTCCCAGGTGAAGAGGTCGGGCGCGGCCGGGGCGGGCTTCGGGGGGTGGGGCTGGTCGGTCACTCCCCGACCGTATCGGGCGGCGGGGGGTGGGCCAGGCTCCGGTCCCGCCAGTACCGGGCGCGGACCTCGTAGATCACGGCGAGCTGCCGGGCCGCCTCCACCGCTCCCCGCCGCGCCGCCACCTCCAGGTACGGGATCGCCTGGCCGTCCTCGCCGCGGCGCAGCAGCAGCGTCGCCAGCAGCAGGGCCGCGCGGTCGTCACCGAGGTCCGCGGCCCGCCGGTACCAGCCCTCCCGCTCCTCGCCCTCGGTCAGCGACGCGAACCGCATCATCACCGGGACGTCGCCGCCCTCGACCCGCGCACGCAGCGCGGCCTTCGCCGCGTCCAGGACGGCCGCCCGGTCGACCTCCCGGTCGCCCAGCAGGGTCCACCACACCCCGTCCGGAACGGGCGGCAGGTCCCCCGCCCGCAGCGCCTCCGCGACGAGCGCCCCGTACGCCCGCCAGGTGCCTCTGGTCTCCCCCTCCACCAGCAGCCCCGATATCCCGAACATCGGCGCCGTGGCCCAGGCCAGCGCGGCCTCCCAGGGTTCCCGTTCCGCCCCCTCGGCCGGATAGCTGCCGGCCGCCCGCAGCAGCAGCTCCACCGACACGGCCTCCGTGACACCGCACCGTGCCAGGTCGACGGCCACCCGCACCAGCAGCCGCCCGCGCGGATGCTCGGCCTGTGTGCCGGCGCGCTGCCACTCGTCGAACAGCAGGTGCCCGATCGCGAAGTAGGAGGCGGCGCCCTCCCGCCCGCTCCACATATAGGCCGGGTAGGCGCGCGGGTCGTCGGTGTGCCCGGCCAGCCGCGCCAGCTCGGACTCGCTCCACTCGCGGGCCAGCGCGACCGTGCGCGCCCGCGTCAGCACGCTCTCGCCGGGCCCGGTCCCGGACCGGCGCCGGTAGTACTCCTCCGGCTCCATCGTGCCGAGCACCACCATGCCCCGGTGGGCGAAGCGCCCCAGCAGCCGCCGGTCCAGCCCGCTCCGGCCGCCGAGGTGGTCGCTGAGTTCGTCGAGCCAGAGGACCCGCTTGTCCGCGTCGCCCTTCGGCCCGGTGGGCAGCGCGCGCAGGTCCTCGTGCGGATCGGGGGCGTAGAGCAGATACCCCTGCTCCGCCAGCGACCGCACGGCGTTCCACGCGGTGTACGACTTGCCGACGGACCGCTCGCCCAGGACCACGACCAGCCCGCCGCCCTCCAGGAGCAGGTCCCGCAGTTGTTCGTCGCAGTCCCGGGTGACGTACGGCGGCACTTCCGGCAGCCCGGGGACGAGCCGGGTCGGCTGCACCCCGAACTCCACGGGGTCCACCTCGTCCACGGGGCTCCACTGCACCGGCGTGGGCATCGGCACGGCCGGATAGTGGTGGTGCTGCACGCCGATCACATCGGCGTGGAAGGTGGCGTCGCGGAAGTCGACGTGGTCGGCGAGCGGGGCGGGAGCGGGGGCGTCGACACCGGCGGGCGCGGGGGCCGCGGGAGCCGCGGAGGCGGTCGGGTGGGGGTGGTCGTGGCGGAGGGCGTCGGAGGGTGCGGGGGCCTGGTCGACACGTTCGGAGCGGGTGTCGCCGACCGGGGAGTCGGCGGCGCGAGCGTTAGGGGCAAGGGGGTTGGCGGCGCGAGCGTCATGGGCGACGGCGTCAGTGGCGCGGGCGTCAGCGAGGGGGCTGGCGGCGCGGGCGTCTACGGTCTCGGAGTTGCTGGAAAGGGCGCTGTAAGAGAGGCCGCTGTAAAGGGAGTTACGCCGGGCGTCGGAGTCGGCGCCGTAGGGATCGGCGTAGTAGGGGTCGGCATCGTAGGGGTCGGCGTCGTAGGGGTCGGCATCGGCGTCGGCCGGGCTGTTGGAGCCGGGGTGCGGGGAATCGGGGCGCGGGGAGTCGGAGTACGGGGAATCGGCGTACAGGGAATCGGGGCGCGGGGAGCCGGCGTACGGGGAGTCGGGGTAGGGCGGGAACCAGGGTTCGGGGGCGTCCGTGGGGCGGCCGGTGGTCCTCATCCGGTCGACGAACTGCCGGTACGCCTCCGGGCTCTGCTCCCGCAGCGCGAGCAGATAGCTGCGCATCGACTCCGGACTCGCGTACCCGGGGAACCGTAACTCCCGCTGTGCGTCGGGCATCTCCTGGAGCTTGCCCACGAGCCACTCCAACTCCCGCTCCATGCAACGCCCCCACGCATCGCGGCCACCCGTGTGACCCACGGTACTAGCGGTCGATCCGCCGGGCGGTCCCCGAGCGGGTCCTGGGCGGATCCTGGGCGGTCCCCCGCTGCCCCGAGCGATGCCTGCGACACCTAGGCGTCCACCCCCTCCGTCCTGCGCACCGCGTCCCGGTAGGTCCGGGCCGCCGCCCGCAGCGCCGCCTCGGGGTCGACGCCCTCCGCCTCGGCCCGCGCCGCCAGCGCCAGCAGTTCGTATCCGATGCCCTCGCCCCGCGGCAGCGGCACCTCCAGCCCGGCCGTACGCACGCGGGAGGCGAGCTTGGCGGCGAGGGCGAGCCCGGGCTGGCCGAGCGGGACGCCGTCGGTCACGGAGGCGCGCCGCTTCTCCTCCGCCTTCGTGCGCAGCCAGTGTTCCTTGACGTCCTCCGGGGTCTCGGCCGTCTCGTCGCCGAAGACATGCGGGTGCCGGTGGATCAGCTTGGCGACGATGCCGCCGGCCACGTCGTCGATGGAGAACGGTGCGTCGGCGTCCTCCTCGGCGATGCGGGAGTGGAAGACGACCTGGAGCAGAACGTCGCCCAGTTCCTCCCTGAGTTCGTCGCGATCGCCTGCCTCGATCGCCTCGACGAGTTCGTACGCCTCCTCGATGCCGTACTTCGCCAGGCCCTGGTGGGTCTGGCGGGACGACCAGGGGCACTCGGTGCGGATGCGGTCCATGACCTGGACGAGGTCGAGGAGCCGGGCGCCCGGCAGGTCGTAGGAGGCGGGGAGCAGTTCCAGCGCGGGCATCCGGACGCGGCCGGAGCCGGCGAGGCGGGCCAGTCCGTCGGTGAGGGCCGGTTCGCCCTCACCGGTCGCCACGACCACCACCGTGTGCCCGCCGGCGCAGGCGTCGACCAGCTCGGGGGCACTCGGGGACGCCTCCTGGACGGATATGCCGGCCTCCCGCAGATAGGGCAGCTGCGGATGCGTGCCGTCCGCGCACAGCACCCGGTCGGCGGCGCGCAGCGCCTGCCAGGCGGGCCAGGACAGCAGGCCGGGTGCGACGCGGTGGCTGGTGGTGAGCAGGACGACGCGGCCCGGGGCGGCGTCCGGGCCCGGTTCCGGTGCGGCGGCTTCGAGGCTGGTGGTGTTCACGCATCGAACGTAACGCACCCCCGCCGACCGCTCCGCGAGTTGTCCACAGGCAGGGTCGGCCGATGCGATCGTACGACCGGCGTGGGCGGATCCAGGCCCGGGGCGGCACCGGCGGCCTGGCCCGCCTACGCTGGCGGCCCGGCCCTGACCTGCGGTGTCAGGCCACGCCCCGGCCATCACCGGCGGTCGGCCCGTACCTGCCCCCGGTGTCAGGCCACACCGGACCACCACCGGCAATCGCCCCGAACCCGCGATGCCAGACCACACCGGACCACCACCGGCAGTCGGCCCGAACCCGCGATGCCAGACCACACCGGACCACCACCGGCAGTCGGCCCGAACCCGCGATGCCAGACCACGCCGGACCACCACCGGCAGTCGGCTCGTACCTGCGGTGTCAGGCCGTCTGCTGCGGGGTGCCGCTCGCCGTGATCTCCCGCACCCAGGGCGTCTTCGCGTCGACGCGGCTGCTCTTCTCCACGTCCCAGGTGCCATAGCGCGGGTTGAGGTCGACCCGGAGTTCCGCGGAGGCGGTGGACATGGCCTTCCAGAAGGCGGGCGCCGAGGTGTCGGTGCCGAGCTTCTGGGCGAGCTTCTGGGCCTCCAGCTGGACCCGGAGATTGTCGTCGAGCCGGTTCGGTGCGACTCCGTACCGCTGGAGCCACGTCGTCTCCAGTACCTTCGCGCCGCCCGCCTGCTGTTCCAGGCCGGCGCGCATCTGCTGGAGTTCCTTGCGGCTCACGGTGACGCCCTCGTCCTGCGCGGCCCGGTGCAGCACCCGGTCGAGGACCATGTTGTGCAGGGTGTCGCGGGTGAGGCTGCTGGTGGAGGCAAGGACCTGCTGGTACTGGCTCTCGTCCGGCACCGCCGCCTGCTGCGCCCGGCGCACCTCGTTCACCCGGTCCTCCAGCTGGGCGACCGTGATCCGCTGACCGCCCACGACGGCCGCCGCGCCCGGATGCGCCTCGCTTCCACAGGCGGTGAGCAGGGGTACCGCGGCGGCGATCGCGGCGGACAGGACGAGCGCGGTGCGACGGCGGCGGTGCAAGGAAGCCTCCCGAGGAGATTGTGCGACGGTGCACAAGGTCTTGCGATGATCGATGGTAGGCAGTGGGCAGCCTCTGGCCAACCCATCGGACCAACGATTCACCTGCTCTTCGGGCACCGGCCCGTCCCCGCGCGGCGATGTCAGCCGACGATGGCCACCGGTGCGTCCCAGGCGTCCCGGTCCACGATGATCGTGTAACCGTTCCGCGTCTCCTTGCTGTTCACCATGTACTGGTGGCCGCGGCTGTGGTTCGTGTACTGCGTCGGGCCCCACGGCCAGTCCGCGGTCGTGGTGTTCTTCTTGTCCCACAGCGCGTACCAGAGGTTGCCCGGCAGGTCCGTCTTGTCGATCGCGGTGGCGATCGCCTTGGCGCTGGAACTGGTGAAGCCGTACATGCCGGCGCGGTACGTCTTGCCGCGCAGCGTCTTAGTGAAGGAGCGCACATACGTCAGGACGGCGTTGTTGCACGCCTTGTTCGTGACGTCGTACGCCTCCATGTCCAGGTAGATCGGGCTGCCGGCCTTCATGCCGAGCGCGGCGGCCTTGGCCACGGCGTCCGCGGCATCGTGCGCGCCGAGGGAGGCGGCGGTGGTGGCGGTGAGCTTCTCCGGGCTGGAACCGGTCTGGCAGGGCGGCTGGGCGCCGACGTAGATCGGGATCAGCTTCCAGCCGACGGCGTTGACGGACTTGACCCAGGAGGCGGTCAGGTTGGGCTGGTTGCAGCCGCGGTTCTTGCCGCCCACGTAGACGGCGGCGGCCCCGTAGAAGCCGGTGTGCCAGGCCTTCATCGCGGCCGTCGAGGGCGCGGCGCAGGTGTCGAAGGCGCGGCCGGTGTACGTCTTCTGCGCGGGCCAGGTGGTGGCGGCCATGGAGGACTGCGCGGCGATGCCCGCGCCGGCCGCGACGACGGCGCCCGCCACCGCCCACGTGATGTATCTGCGCTTCTTCGACTGCCGATGGCTGGACATGAAGACCCCACCCCTGATCGCTTGATCGCTAGGTGCCCGCGACGGCTCGCCGACCGGCACGCGCTGTCCGGCACCCGCCGTCTGGCACGCGCTCTCTGGCAAAAACGAACCGCAACCTATCCGGCCGCGTCCCTGCCTTCGGGAAACTCCGCCCCCCAAAGATCACAAGATTCCCACAGGAGTCGGCAAAGGCTAGCCGCGCACCTGTCCCAGCCATTGCAGGCTCCGCCTGACCTCGGCGGCCAGCGGGTGGCCGGGGCCGTGCACCCGCTCCACGTCGATCAGCAGTCGCGCGAGCGTGTCGTGGGCGGCGGGCCGGTCGCCGAGCGCGAGCAGCAGATGGCCGATGCGGCGGCGCACGTCGTGGCCGAGCCGCGGGTCACCGGACACGTACTGGTTCTCGTAGTACGGCAGCAGCGCGCGGTACTCGGCGAGCGCCGCCGCCGCATCACCGAGTTGTTCCAGGCACTGGGCGGCCTCGTAGCGAAAGCGTAGGGACTGCGGATCGGACGGGCCGGCCTCGGCGGCGCGTTCGTCGGCCAGGCGGCGCAGTTCGGGCAGCGCGCGCCGGTACTGGCCGTCGTCCATCAGCGTGGCCGCGTACTGCTTGCGCAGGGTGCGCACGACCGGGGAGTGCTCGCCGTGCTGCTCGGCGGCGGCCGGCAGGATCGCGCCGAGAATGTCGACGGCCTGGGTGATACGGCCCTCGCCGAGCAGCCGCTTGACCTCGTCGACGGCCGCGGCGACATCGGGCCTGCCGGGAACGGCCGGCACCGGGGCGGGCGAGGACACGGGCGTGCGCGCGAGGTCCGGCCAGGGCGCGTGCGGGCGCAGGAAGGGGCGCGTGGGATCCAGCGGTTGCCCGGTCGGCGTACCCCGACCGGGCAGCAGCGGCGCCAGGTGCTCGTACACCTCCTGCGCGGACCCGGGACGGTGCTGCGGGTCCTTGGCGAGCAGGCGCAGCACCAGCGCCTCCAGGGGCTCCGGCACCTCGGGGCGGATCCGGCGCACGGGCAGCGGCGGCTCGTACAGGTGCCGGTGCAGCACGCCGAGCGCCGTGGAACCCGCGAACGGCACGTCGCCGCTGAGCAGTTCGTGCAGCAGCACGCCGAGCGCGTACAGGTCGGTGTACGGGCCGACGGCACCGCCCATCGCCTGCTCGGGCGCCATGTACGCGGGCGAGCCGATCGGCGAGCCCGTGTGGGTCAGCCGGGTGGTGTCCGTGTCCATCACGGAGGCGACCCCGAGGTCGAGGACGGTGACCGTGCCGTCCTGCTTCACCATCACATTGCGGGGCTTCAGATCCCGGTGGACGATCGGCACCGCGTGCACGGCGCTCAGCACGGCGCACAGCTGCGCGGCGACCGCGACCGCCCACTGCCACGGGTACGGGTCGTGCTCGGCGAGGTGGTCGGACAGGTCGGCCCCGTCGACGTACTGCATGACGAGGAACAGCTCCTCGCCCTCGCTGCCCGCGTCGTGCACGGTCACCAGGCCGGGGTGGTCGACCTGCGCGGTCACCCGGCACTCGCGTACGAACCGGCGGCGCAGTTCGTCGGCCTCCTGTCCGGCCACCTTGTCGGGGCGCAGCAGCTTCACCGCCACGCGCCGGTCAAGCCGCTGGTCGTACGCCGTCCAGACCTGGCCCATGCCGCCCTGTCCGATCAGCGTGGACAGTTCGTAGCGTCCGGCGACGACGCGTCCCGTCGCCACGCTCACCTTCCGCCCTCGTGGTCGCCGCCGTTGCCGCCATTGCCGTCCACGGGCTGCCCGTCGTGCCTGCGCAGGTAGTCGCTCAGCTCGTCGAGTTCGGCGCGCACCTGGTCGATGCGCGCGGGCGCCGGACGCGCGGGCGGCGCGGGTATCGGCGGCTGCGGCACCGGCGGGCGGGCAACGGGCACGTGCGGTGCGGGGATGTGCGGTGCGCGCGCGTGCGGTACGGGGGTGTGCGGTACGGGCGTGTGCGGTATCCCGGGCTGCGGCACGATCGGTACGGTCGCCCCGGTGAACGGCGGCTGCCCGTAGCCGTACGCCGGTGTCCGCGGCCCGCCGTGGGCCTCCTGGAGCCGCTGGAAGTGGCGTATGTCCGCGACCAGGTAGTACGCGGTCGAGGCCACGAGCGTGAAGAGGAGCACGGTGAGGCCCAGATAGCCGCCGGGGCTGTGGATCTCGTCGCCCGGCTCGCTGCCCAGCAGCACCACGCTGAGCACGTCGGCCACCAGGACCGCCACGAGCAGGCCCCAGTCCAGCGCCCTGCGGGTCACGGCGGCCAGGCGCAGCATCATCGCCCAGCTCACAAAGCCCATGCTGGCGAAGGCGAGCCCCACGAACAGCACGCGCAGGAAGACCAGCCACGCGGGGTGCGGCGGCTGCTTCACCGGCTGTGCATAGCCGTGGCCTTGCATGGCTGCTCCTGTGGTGCCTGAAGTGGGCGTACGTGCCCGCCGGCACGGTCCGCTGGGCGGGCGACGCCGGTCGGGCGGTGTCGCTTCGAGCATATGGCCCACCGGGGACAAGCGGTCCAACGATGTGGACAGGGAGCTACCGAACCGTTGTCGACCCGCGGCGCCCGCGCCCGCCCGCACGGGACGTCCCGCACGGGACGTCCGGTACCGCCGGTCTCAGTCGGGCGCCACCGTGCCGTCGGTCAGGCCGTCGTACATCCCGCGCACCAGTTGCTCGCCGAGCCGGCCCGCGCGCCCGAGCGCCCGCTCGAACTCGTCGAGGGCGTGGAAACGCGCCCCGTAGCGCCGCTGTTCGTCGAGCGGGAGCCGCGGCAGGTGCAGGCGGCGCACGTCGAGGCGGGTGGCGGTGGAGGCGTAGCTGCTGGCCTGCCGGTTGTTGGCGGTGCCGCGCAGGAAACCGGCGAGGAACCACGGGTCGAGCGCCGCGGGATCGGGGCGCAGCAGCACGAGGTTGCGGCCCAGCGCGGCGCCGGCCGTCGCGTCGTCGATCACACGGGCCACCGAACCGCCGCCGAGCACCGGGACGACGACATCGCCCGGTTCGGTCAGCACGGCTTCCTCGTCGCTCTCCGGGAGCGTCCCGGAGGGCACGGCTCCGGAGAGGACGTCATGGTCGGTGAGGACGGGCACACGCGCGTGCCCTCCGTTTCCGCCCGTGCGCATCAACAGGGCGCCTCCGCGCGCGAGTTCGCCGACCGTCGTCAGCGGCCAGCGCGCCGGCCGCGCGGGGTCGGCGGGCGGCGGGGTGAGCCCGGCGGCCAGGCGCAGGGTCTCGCCCAGCCGCTCCCGAACCGCCGTGAGCTGCTCCGCGCCGTCGGCCACGGCGGGCGGCGGGAGGTGCCGGGCCGGGGCGAGGTCGACATCGTCGTCGAGGAGTTCGATCACCGGCACGGAACGCGCGAGCCCCGGCCGTTCGTCGAGCCGCCCCGCGCGTTCGAAGGCGCGCCAGGCGTCCAGGACGGCGTCCCGCACCGCCTGCCAGTCCGGCCCGCCCCGCCCCTGCGCGGCGAACCGCCCGGTGTCCACGAGCAGCGCCTCGGGTTGCGCGAGAGCCCGGTCGGGGCGGCGCAACATCCAGACGTGCAAGGGGATGTTGTACGGCGGCGCCGCCCCGACCGGCAGCGCGACGACGGCCCGCAGCGCACCGCGCCGCAGCAGGTCGGCGCGGATCCGGCGGCCGGAGCGGCGGGAGGCCGCGGCGGGCGGCATGAGCAGCACGGCGGTACCGCCGTCCCGCAGCCGGGCCAGCGCGTGCTGCACCCAGGCCAGCTCGGACTCGGTGCGCGCCGGGAAGCCGTACTCCCAGCGGGGGTCGTAGGCGAGTTCGTCGTGGCCCCAGTTGCGCTCGTTGAACGGCGGATGGCACAGGACGGCGTCGGCGCGCAGCCACCGGTACGCGTCGGCGCGCAGGCTGTCGCCGGCGGCGCCGCGGACGGTGGCGCGGGTGTGCAGCGCGAGCCGGAGCGCGGTGAGCGCGGCGAGGTCGGCGGCGCTGTCCTGGGCGTGCAGTTCCTGGTCGGGGCGGGCGGTCACGGCACACAGCAGGGCGCCGGTGCCGCAGGCCGGGTCGAGCACGGTACGGGCGGGGCCCGCGAGGTCGGCCATGAGCCGGGCGAGTTCGGCCGGGGTGAGCGTGTACTGGCGCGGGTTGGCGTCCAGGTGCCGCCCCAGCAGGAACTCGAACGTCCGCGGGGCGCCCGCCTCGGCCGCCAGTTCGGCGACGCCGCGGAGCAGCGGGGCGGAGGGAAGCAGTTCGGGGCCGGTGGGCGTGTGAACCGCGGGGGCGGTATGTACGGCGGGCTGAGGGTTCACAGCAACCGGGGCGTTCACAGCGGCACGGGGGTCCACGGCAGCGCGGGGGTTCACAGTAACCGGGGCGTTCACAGCGGCACGGCTGTTCGCGGCTGGCCGAGTGTTCGCGGCAGCACGGGGATTCACAACGGCACGGGGGTTCACGGCGGCCCGGGGGTTGTCAGTGGGCTGCGAGTTCACAGGAGCCTGAGGGTTCACAGCCGGCCGGCTGTTCACGGCGGGCTGGGGGTTCACACGGTTTGGGGCGCCGGCCGAGGAGTGCGCGTGCGGCGCCGCGCCGCCCGGTGCGCCGAAGCGCGGGGTCAACGCCTGCTCCAGCGCGCCGGGCAGTTTCGCGGCCAGGCGCTCGTCGGTGCCGGTGCTCGCGTCCCGCCAGAGGGCGGGCCGTTCATGGATCAGCAGGAGTACGCACCCCGCGTGCACCAGGGCGGTGACCGGGCCCGCGGGGTGTCCGGCGAGCTGTTGCCAGACGCGTTCGCGCAGCGGGACCTCGGCGAGTTTGCCCTGCTTGCGCAGCCATGCCTCGACCTCGGCCAGCGCGAAGGACGGGCTGGTCTCGGTGCCGCCGACCGGCTTGGGGAAGTCGGCGTGCCGGCGGCGCCAGTTGCTGACGGCGGCACGGCCGACGCCGGCGAGCCGCGCGATCCCCGCCGCGGTCACTTCCGTTGCGTTGTCCTGCACGCGCCCCACTCCCCTCGTCGGTGTGTGACGCCGAGCATACCGATATTTACATGATCCACCCCTTCACGCTCGTGTACACCTAGCACCGTCCGTTCTATGTTGACTCGGTTCACAAGCTCTGTTCTCATTGACTCAACGAACAGGACCGTTGGCCCCATCCGTCGCCGTCCGCCGTTGTCAGCCCCGTCTCACTTCACCGAGGAACTCCCATGCGTCGCACCGCACTCGCCGTTCTCTGTCTCGCCGCCGTGAGCGCCGCGGGGCTCACCGGCTGCCAACAGGGTCAGGACAAGGCGGACAACAAACCGAAGGAGCCGTTCGCCGGACTGACCGGAGGTCAGATCGCCGACCGGGCGATGAAGGCCACCACGGGTGCCTCGTCGTTGCGGATGACGGGCGACATCGCCGACGACGCGTCCGACGGCACCATCCGGATCGACATGGCCCTGGACAAGAAGGGCGAATGCGCCGGCACCCTGAGCCTCGACGGGCAGGGCAAGGCCGATCTGATCAAGACCGGCACCATCGTCTACATGAAGTACGACGAGGCGTTCCTGCGCGCCCAGAGCAAGGGCGAGTCCAAGGCGGACACCGATGCGGCCGTGGCGATGCTGGCCGGCAAGTGGACCAAGATGTCCGCGAAGGGCCAGGACGCCAAGGACATCGCCGGCTTCTGCGACCTGGGTTCGGTGCTCTCGGGCGCGGACGACGTCCACTCGGACGCCACCCGCGGGAAGGCGTCCACCGTCGGGGGCACGCCCGCGATCGTCCTGCACGAGAAGGACGGCAAGGACCGCTACACGCTGTACGTCGCCACCGAGGGCGAGCCGTATCTGCTGAAGGTCGACGGCGGCTCCGCGAAGGACGCGGTGCGCCTCACCTTCGGCGACTACGACCGGCCCGTGCCGGCGAAGAAGCCGGCCGGCAAGATCCTCGACCTGGACGCGCTCGGCAGCTGACGCTCAGCGTGCGGTTGTTCACGACCTCCTTGCCTCGGGCGAGCGGATCACCGCCGCTCGCGTGGCGCGCGAAGCCTCGGTGTCCACCTGGTTCGTCTCCAACCAGACACAGGTGCGCAACGCCGTCCAGACCGCCATGCAGCAGCAGCGTGACCACGGACGCCGCACCACTGCCGCGCCGAACTCAGGGCAGGTCACCTCCGCCGGCCTGCAGACCGAACTCGCCCTGGCCCGCGAAGAGATCAAGGATCTGAGGAAGGAAAGGGACCGTCTCCGGGAACGCGTGCGCCTCTCCCTGGGTGCGGAGCTGCACGATGTGGACCGTCGTCAGCTGGTCGAGCGGGTGCAGCATCTGGAGCAGCGGAACACCGTGCTGGGCCAGCAGCTGTCAGAGGCACGGGATCGGATTGCCACCCTGGAGCGCCGGTTGCGGGAGACGGAAGACGACCTGACCGCCGCACGTACCAGCCTCCGCCGTGCGATTCGGGCCGTTCCGTCTCCCTAGGGACATGGTCTTGTTCAGTCGGTGTCCGTCGCGGCCAGCACCGCTAGCCGTCGGCGCTCCGGAGACACCGCCGCCAGGCCGATATCCCAGGCCACCTGCTCGAACCACTGCGTGTCGGTGCTGAAGCCGTACCAGGCACACGCTTGAGCACGTACCTCGACCGCCTCTGCGGGGTCGCCCTCCGTGGCCCCGGAGAGGCGGGCCAGGGACTGCCACGCGGCCAGCCGGCCGTAGGCACCGTAGGCGCCGGAGTTGTAGGCCCCTCCCGTTGACGCGGCGGAGAAAAGCAACCGCCACACCTGCTCAGGCGGGCAGGCTGCGACCGAGAACCCGGACTTCTTCCCCGCGCCCTTCAAGCACTCCAGCCCCAGCGCCAGCAACAGGCTCGGTACCGACTCGTCCTCCAGAGGATCTGCCAGTTCGAAGACTTGAGCCTCGATCCGGCCGTTCGACTCCTCGGCCCAGTTCGTCACCGCCGCGCCGATGCCCTCGGCCACGGTTTCGGTCGTCGTCTCCTCGGCCGATGGAACGTGTGCTCCTGCGACGACTGCCAGGCCGCGGTTCTCCGACGGGCCGTACGGCATCGAGTAGCTGCTGCCCCGGGCGCTGTAGCTCGGCAGATCCGGCTGCCCTTCCACGTCGGACAGCGCCAACGGCAGCCATCCAAGAGGATGGTGCCTCCAGTGCGACGATGTCGCCCACTGCGCGATCTCCGGTATCTCCGTCACGCCGACGCCCCTGAGGACCAGTTCGTGAACGAGGCAGGCACGCAGTTCCTCCGAGGCTTTCCCGCTGAACGCCACCGCCAGTTCCGCTGCCGGGTGGCCGGAGGCCAGCAAGGAGGCCGTGTAGCGGTCCAGCTTCCTGTCGCCGGCCTCCGCCGAGGAGACCAGGCGCAGCGCCTGGGCGACGTTCCCAGAACCGGGGGTGGTGACCAGCAGGCGAAGCAGGTAATCAAAGACGCTCCGGTACTGCCAGATCCGCCTGGTGTCCGAGCCGTACGCCCCGGCGAGCGCGATCCCGAGGTCCGCGACGAAGGCGGCATCCCCGCGAGCGAGACGGCGGTCAGCCACCTTCCACACGTCGGTGACGCTCTTCAGCCCTGGCAACCTCGTCACGATTTCCTGTATGCGATCAGCCACGCAATGGAGCGTACGTGTCCGACAGCTCGAAACCGAGCGCGTTTTCCCAGTTCACCGGGTCACTACCCGGCGCCGCACTGCTTCAGCATCATCGCCTTGTCCGCTGCCGTCACCGCAAGGTCGTACTTGTGGGCAACCTGCGCGAAGCGGACGGCGTAGGCGCACCTGATCTGTTTGTTGGGCGGCTGCCAGGACGCGGGTCCGGAGTCGCCCTTGGCCGAGTTGGCCCGCCCCTGGACCGGGATCAGATTGAGCACGTCGTTGGCAAGCTGCTCACGCTTGCTCTTCGGCCAGCGTGACGAACCCATCTGCCAGCTGTACGACAGCGGCACCACGTGGTCTATCTGAACCTCGGAGGCCTGCTGCTTGCGCCACTCGATGGTCGTCCCCGTGTACGGGTCGTGCAGCGTCATGGCGATGACCACGCAGTCGGAGCCGGCTCGGAAACGGAGCTTCCGACCGTCACGACGGATGAGATCATTTCGAGTGTCGCACCCATTCCTCGCGAGGGGCACCCCGTCGGCCGTGTCCATCCATGCGTAGCCGAACTTGTCGCGCGCGTAGTCCGTCTTCGGTCCGCGTCCCTTCACGGTCAGCCCCTCAATGAGCGTGCGGGCCGCAGCCTTGTCCGCGTCCGCCGCCACGGGCGCGAGCCCTGGTTTCGTGCCGTCCGGGTTCCTGAGCGGACTGACCGCCCGCCCGTCCGACGCGGTTGACCCTGACCCCGTCGAGGAGTTGTCCTCGCCGAGGCCCTCGCAACCCGAGACGAGAAGCACGGCAACCGCCAGCATCGTCGCCGTATGGAAGAGGCGTGCGTTTCCTACACCCCGGTGACCCACGTGCCTCTCAGTAAGCACAGCGCACCGCTCCCTGAGTGAACTGCGCAAACGCCTCAATCGCCCGGCGAAGCACAGAGATAACGCGGGTGCCGCAGGAGTTGGAGTCGGTGTCGGCCCAGGCCGTGCCGAACCGGTCGCGGGCGTAACCGGTCTTGGGGGCCCGCCCCTTGACGGTCAGTGAGTCCGCGGCGGCCAGGGCCGCACCCCCGCGGTCCGTGCCCTCGGCCCCGGAGGATCCGTCCGTCTGCAGCTCCGTGCAGCCGGCCACGGCAAGCATCACGACGGCGGCGGTGACGGCCCCGCCCCTCAGACGCCCCACGGCGCGTCCCCCTTGAGCTTTTCTGCTCCGCCCCGGCTTGGAGCAGATCGTTGCTGGTGACACGGTAGCCGCCGACGGGTGGCCGACACAGAGGGCTCAAAGGGGCGTTGGGGGCGAACAGGGCGTATCGCCGGTGGCACGACGGGCACTTGTGGGTCGACTCACACCCCGCCGACCGCCGCCGTCACCACCGGACAGCCGACCCGCACCCGGCCAACCACCCACGTCACCGCCCCACCACCAAACCACACCCGGCCCACCACCAACCCCACCACCAGCCAGCAGACCCACACCCGACCCACCACCCACGTCACCACCAGAAGCCGCCCCACACCCCACCAACCACCCACGGCACCGCCCCAACACCAACCCACACCCGGCCACCGTCGACCTCACCGCCGGAGGGCAAGCCGGGCGGTGGACCGGGGGCGTGCTGTTACGAGCCCAGGATGGTGGCCAGGAACTCGCCGACCCAGGCCAGCAGTTCGCGGCCGACGAGCGGCTTGCCGCCCACCTTCGCCGTCTTCGGACGGGGAACCAGGATCTGGTGGACGGCCGGCTTGATGACCGTCCCCGGGTACAGCCGCTTGACCCGCAGCTCCTGCGACTCGCGCAACTCCACCGGCGCGAAACGGATGTTGTTGCCCTGTAGGACGATCTCGCCGACCCCGCACGCCCGCGCCAGCATCCTGAGGCCGGCCACCAGCAGCAGGTTCTCCACCGGTTCGGGCAACTTGCCGTAGCGGTCGACCAGTTCCTCGCGTACGGACGTGATGTCCGCCTCCGAGTTGGCGGAGGCGATGGACCGGTACGCCTGGAGGCGCAGCCGCTCGCCGGGCGCGTAGTCGTGCGGGACATGCGCGTCGACGGGCAGCTCGATCTTGACCTCCAGCGGCGGCTCCTCCTCGATCGCGCCGGTCTCCAGCTGCCGCCGGTAGTCGGCGACGGCCTCGCCCACCATACGCACGTACAGGTCGAAGCCGACGCCCGCGATGTGGCCGGACTGCTCGCCGCCGAGCAGGTTCCCGGCGCCGCGGATCTCCAGGTCCTTCATCGCGACATACATGCCGGCGCCCATCTCGGTGTGCTGGGCGATGGTCGCGAGCCGTTCGTGCGCGGTCTCCGTCAGCGGCTTCTCCGGGGGGTAGAGGAAGTACGCGTATCCCCGTTCCCTGCCCCGGCCCACGCGACCGCGCAGCTGGTGCAGCTGGGACAGGCCGAAGGTGTCGCCGCGCTCCACGATCAGGGTGTTGGCGTTGGAGATGTCGATGCCGGACTCGACGATCGTCGTGGACACCAGCACGTCGAACTTCTTCTCCCAGAAGTCGACGACGACCTGCTCCAGCGTCGACTCCGACATCTGGCCGTGCGCGGTGGCGATGCGCGCCTCGGGGACGATCTCCCGCAGCCGGGCGGCGGCCCGGTCGATCGACTCGACCCGGTTGTGGATGTAGAAGACCTGGCCCTCGCGCAGCAGTTCGCGGCGGATCGCGGCGCCGATCTGCTTCTGCTCGTAGGGCCCGACGAAGGTCAGCACCGGGTGCCGCTCCTCCGGCGGGGTGGTGATCGTGGACATCTCACGGATGCCGGTGACGGCCATCTCCAGGGTCCGCGGGATCGGGGTCGCGGACATCGTCAGGACGTCGACGTTGGCCCGCAGCTTCTTCAGCTGCTCCTTGTGCTCGACGCCGAAGCGCTGCTCCTCGTCGACGATGACCAGGCCGAGGTCCTTGAACTTGGTCTCGGCGGAGAAGAGGCGGTGGGTGCCGATGACGACGTCCACGGAGCCCTCCCGCAGACCCTCCAGGACGGCCTTGGCCTGGGTGTCGGTCTGGAAGCGGGACAGGGCGCGCACGTTCACCGGGAACTGCGCGTAGCGTTCGCCGAACGTCCCGAAGTGCTGCTGCACCAGCAGTGTGGTCGGCACGAGCACCGCGACCTGCTTGCCGTCCTGCACCGCCTTGAAGGCGGCCCGCACCGCGATCTCCGTCTTGCCGTAGCCGACGTCGCCGCAGATCAGGCGGTCCATCGGGACCGACTTCTCCATGTCCTCCTTGACCTCGGAGATCGTGGTCAGCTGGTCGGGGGTCTCGGCGTAGGGGAAGGCGTCCTCCAGTTCGCGCTGCCAGGGGGTGTCCCCGCCGAAGGCGTGCCCGGGAGCGGCCATCCGCGCGCTGTACAGCTTGATCAGGTCGGCGGCGATCTCCTTGACGGCCTTCTTCGCGCGTGCCTTGGTCTTCGTCCAGTCCGCGCCGCCCAGGCGGTGCAGGGTGGGTGCCTCGCCGCCGACGTACTTGGTGATCTGCTCCAGCTGGTCGGTGGGGATGTAGAGGCGGTCACCGGGCTGGCCGCGCTTGGCGGGGGCGTACTCGACCACCAGGTATTCGCGGGTGGCGCCCTGCACGGTGCGCTGCACCATCTCGATGTAGCGGCCGACGCCGTGCTGCTCGTGGACGATGTAGTCGCCCGCCTCCAGGGTCAGCGGGTCGATGGTCTTGCGGCGGCGGGCGGGCATGCGGGCGCCGTCCTTGCCGGCCGCCTTCTGCCCGGACAGGTCGGTCTCGGTGAGCACGGCGAGCCGCAGCGCCGGGTCCACGAAGCCGTAGTCGATCGAGCCGCAGGCCACGTGCACGACGGACGGCGCGATCTGCCCGAGGTCGACGTCCAGGCGGGCCGCGACGCCCTCGTTGCCGAGCACCTCGGCCGTGCGGGCGGCCGGTCCGTGGCCCTCGGTGACGAAGACGGTGCGCCAGCCGTCGGCGAGCCAGCCCTTGGTGTCGGCGAGCGCCTTGGCGGTGTCGCCGCGGTAGGTCTCCGGCGCGTGCATGCCCAGCGTGAGGGTGTCGGCGTCGCCCACCGCGTCAGCGGCTGACGTCAGGGACTCGTCGACGGCGAACGGGGACACCGACCACCACATCATGCCCAACTCGCGGGCCCGGTCCCGGATGTCCGCGAGGGACCACAGGGAGGCCGCGCCGACGTCGATGGGGGCCTCCCCGCCGCCGGCGGTGGCCGCCCAGGACGCCTGGAGGAACTCCTGCGAGGTGGCGACGAGGTCGGCGGCACGGGTGCGGACCCGCTCCGGGTCGCAGACGACGGTCATGGCGCCCGCGGGCAGGACGTCGAGCAGCAGCTCCATGTCGTCGACCAGGACGGGGGCCAGGGACTCCATGCCCTCGACCGCGATGCCCTCGGCGATCTTCCCGAGCAGTTCGCCCAGCTCGGGGTGTTCCTCGGCGAGGGCACGGGCACGGGCGCGTACGTCGTCCGTGAGCAGCAGCTCGCGGCAGGGAGGTGCCCACAGGCCGTGCTCGGCGACCTCCAGGGAGCGCTGGTCGGCGACCTTGAAGTAGCGGATCTCCTCGATGTCGTCGCCCCAGAACTCGACGCGCAGGGGGTGCTCCTCGGTGGGCGGGAACACATCGAGGATGCCGCCGCGCACCGCGAACTCGCCGCGCTTCTCGACCAGCTCCACGCGCGCGTAGGCGGCGGCTCCGAGGGCGTCCACGATCTCGTTCAGGTCCGCGCTCCGGCCGCTCCTCAAGGAGACCGGTTCGAGGTCGCCGAGACCCTTGACCTGCGGCTGGAGCACGGAGCGCACGGGGGCGACGACGACGGAGACCGGGCCGGTCTCCGGGTCGTCGGGGCTGGGGTGGGCGAGGCGGCGCAGCACGGCGAGGCGGCGGCCGACGGTGTCGCTGCGCGGGCTGAGCCGCTCGTGCGGAAGGGTCTCCCAGGAGGGGTACTCCACGACGCCCTCCGGTGGCAGCAGTGAGCGGAGCGCGGCGGCCAGGTCCTCGGCCTCGCGGCCCGTGGCCGTCACGGCGAGCACGGGGCGGCCGGTCTCGCGGGCCAGGGCGGCGATCGCGAAGGGGCGGGCCGCCGGGGGGCCGACCAGGTCGACGTGGGTGCGGTTGCCGTCGGCCGCCGCCTTGATCGCTTCCGCGACGGCGGCGTCCTTGACGACGGCGTCGAGCAGACCGTGCAGGCTCATGGAGGGGGTGTCCGTCCTGGGATGGGCAACGCGAATCACCCGACACGCTGTGCGGGCCGGGGCGTGTCCAGCCTACGACGCCCGAGTGACGTTCACCCGCGAGAGCGATCGACGTGACAGTGTGTGAACCGTGGGACGAACCGGCCCTCGATACGGCAGCCAAGGTCCTGGCCGAGGATCCGGACGGCCTACGGCAGGTGTGCGCCGCCCCAGATCTGCGTGACGAGGGGCCCGGTGCCGGGGAGTTGTCGCACTTCCCGGCACCGGGCCTTTCCCTTCCCCCGCAACCCCCGTCTGCGGTGGTCTTGAGGCTGTCACTCCGTGGCGATCGCGTTCAGTACGTTCATCCGGCCCGCGCGGAACGCCGGGATCAGGGCGGCGAACAGGCCCACGAAGGCGGAGCCGATGAAGACGCCGATGATCGTCGGCCAGGGGATGTCCAGGACGCCCAGGCCCTCCAGGGCGAGCAGCTTCTGGGCGGTGGTGCCCCAGCCCATGCCAAGGCCGAGGCCGAGGAGGGCACCGAAGAGGGCGATGACCACGGACTCCATGCGGATCATGCGACGCAGCTGGCGGCGGGACAGGCCGATGGCCCGCATCAGGCCGATCTCCCGGGTCCGCTCGACCACCGACAGCGCCAGGGTGTTCACCACGCCCAGCACCGCGACGATGATCGCCAGGGCGAGCAGGCCGTAGACCATGTTCAGGAGCTGGCCGACCTGGTCCTTCAGTTCCTGCTTGTAGTCGGTCTGGTCCCTGACCTGGTAGGTCGGGTACTTCTTCAGCGCGCTCTTCAGTGCCGCGTACGCCTGCTTCTCCTGGCCCTTCTCCGCCTTCGCGAACATGATCAGGTTCGGCGGGATCTGGCTCTTGGGCAGGTACTTCTCCATGGTGGCGATGCTGATGTAGCGGGCGCCCTGGTCGATCGCGGTGGAGTCGTCGGTGATCGCGGCCACCTTCAGCCGGGCCGTGCGACCGCCCTTGAAGGCGACGGTGAGGGTGTCGCCGACCCGCACGTCGTGCTTCTTGGCGTAGTCGGAGCCCACCGACATCGCGTCGGTGCCGTAGGCGTCCTTCAGGGTGCCCTCGGTGGTCGGGCGGCGCAGGTCGTCGGCGTACGTCGGATCCGCGGCCGTGATGCCGGAGTCGTCGGCCTTGCCGTCGGGCGAGGTGAGGGTGGCGTCGAGGTCCTTGTAGCGGGTGACGTGGGCCAGGCCCGGGGCCTGCGCCATGGCCTTCTCCGCCTGCGGGACGATCGGCTGGTTGCCCTCGATGATGAAGTCCGCGCCGACCGACTTGTCCAGTTCGCTGGTGGCGGAGGCGACCATGGAGGAGCCGACCACCGACAGGCAGGCGACCAGCGCGAGGCCGATCATCAGGGCGGCGCCGGTGGCTCCGGTGCGCCGCGGGTTGCGCAGGGCGTTGCGTTCGGCCATCCGGCCGACCGGCCCGAAGGCCCGCAGCAGCACCGCGCTGATCACCCGGACCACGCCCCCGGCCAGCAGCGGGCCGATGACGACGAAGCCGATCAGGGTCAGCACGATGCCCAGGCCGAGGACGAGCGCGCCGTCGCTCGCCTTGTCCGCGGTGGCCGCCGCGTACAGGGCGGCGCCGCCGGCGCCGGTGAGCACCAGGCCGATCAGGGCGCGTACCAGACCCGCCCGGCCGTCGGCCGGGGTGCCGGCGTCGCGCAGCGCGGCCATCGGGGAGACCTTGCCGGCGCGCCGGGCCGGCAGATAGGCGGCCAGCACAGTGACGACCACGCCGAGCACCAGGCCCACCACCGGGGTGGTGGCCTTGACGGTCAGGTCACGGGTGGACAGTTCCATGCCCGCCGCGCCCATGAGCTTCATCAGGCCGACCGCGATGCCGACGCCGGCGCCGACGCCGAGGACCGAGCCGACGAAGCCGAGCAGCAGCGCCTCGGCCAGCACCGACCGGTTGACCTGCCGGCGGGAGGAGCCGATGGCCCGCATCAGGCCGATCTCGCGGGTGCGCTGGGCGACCAGCATCGAGAAGGTGTTGATGATCAGGAAGATGCCCACCAGGAACGCGATCCCGGCGAAGCCGAGCATGGCGTACTTGATGACGTCCATGAAGGCGCCGACGTCCTTGCGGTTCTCGTCGGCGTTCTCCTTGGCCGTCTGGAACTTGTACGGCCCGCCGAGCGCGCCTGCGACGTTCTGCTTGAGCTGCGCGTCGGAGACGCCGGCCGCGGCGGTGACGTTGATCTGGGTGTAGCGGCCGGTGCCGCCGAGCAGGTGGCGCTGGGCGGTGGGGGTGTCGAAGTAGACGATGGCGGCGCCGGGGTTGGTCACCTTGAAGGTGGCGATGCCGACGATCCGGGCGGTGAAGTCACCCCGCTGTGTGATGGTGCGCAGTTCGTCGCCGAGCTTCAGGTGATGCTTGTCGGCGGTGTCGGCGTCGACCATCGTCTGGGTCGGCCCGCGCGGGGCGTGCCCGGAGGTGATCTCCATGGAACGCAGGTCGTTGCTCGTCCAGTTGCCCGCGATGGTGGGCGCGCCGGTGGTGGAGCCCACGTTCTCGTTGTCACCGTCCACCACGGTCACGCTCATCGAACTGACCGCGCCCTCGGCCGACTTGACGCCGTCCACGGTCTTGGCCCGGTCCAGTGCGGCGGCGGGCAGCGACAGCGGCACGCCGTTCTGCGGGGTCTCCTCGCTCTTGGCTTCCTTCGGCGAGACGGTGACGTCGGACGCGGTCACCGAGAACAGCTTGTCGAACGTCGTGTTCATGGTGTCGGTGAACACCAGCGTGCCGCACACGAACGCGACCGACAGCAGGACGGCGACCGCCGACAGCGCCATGCGTCCCTTGTGCGCGAAGAAGTTGCGCAGCGAGGTCCTCAGGACGGTCATGACGTGCGCCCCCGGGCGTCGAAGTCCTTCATGCGGTCGAGGACCTGGTCGGCGGTCGGCTGGTACATCTCGTCGACGATGCGGCCGTCGGCGAGGTAGAGGACCCGGTCCGCGTACGAGGCGGCCACCGGGTCGTGGGTGACCATGACGATGGTCTGGCCCAGTTCGTCGACCGACCGGCGTAGGAAGCCCAGCACCTCGGCGCCCGCCCGGGAGTCGAGGTTTCCGGTCGGCTCGTCACCGAAGATGATCTCGGGGCGGGCGGCCAGCGCGCGGGCCACGGCGACCCGCTGCTGCTGTCCGCCGGAGAGCTGGGTGGGCCGGTGCTTGAGCCGTCCGGCCAGGCCGACGGTCTCCACGACCCGGTCCAGCCACGCCTTGTCGGGCTTGCGCCCGGCGATGTCCATGGGCAGGGTGATGTTCTCGATCGCGTTCAGCGTCGGCAGCAGGTTGAACGCCTGGAAGATGAACCCGATCCGGTCCCGGCGCAGTTGGGTGAGCTTCTTGTCCTTCAGGCCGGTGATCTCGGTCTCGTCCAGGTGGATCTGCCCGCTGGTGACCGTGTCGAGACCGGCGAGGCAGTGCATCAGGGTGGACTTGCCGGACCCCGAGGGGCCCATGATCGCGGTGAACCGACCGCGGGCGATGTCCACGTCGACGTGGTCGAGGGCGACGACCCGGGTCTCCCCGGAGCCGTACGCCTTGACGACCTGCCGCGCCCGCGCGGCAACGGCCGTACGCCCTCCAGTACCCCCGTGCCTGGGAATGGTCACAGCCGATGTCACGGTAAGTCTCCTATGTCGGTTTGCGCTTGAGCGGCGCGAAGCGGTACGTCGATGAGTCTCGTGGCCGGCAGGGGTGCCGCGCGCTGGTGCACAGCCCCGTTTCCTCCTGGGGAAAACCCCACCCCTGCCGTGCGGCGAGCCGCCCCCCAGCGGCATAAAGCCAGGTTAAGGACGACGACGTACGCATCTCGTCCTTCGCCGGGACGAACCCTGCCCGGGCCTCAGTACGGAGGTACCCCTAGGGGTCGTCCACCGCCGGGTGGACACCTTCTCGGGGTCGGGTCCACCCTCCGGCCAAGGAAGCCTCCACCCTCCCGCCGCGTCAGGGTCAAGTGGGAAGCTGTCGTACGCCGGATGGATGCACAGGGAAACCAGTCAGGGGGACCGCGGTGGGCAGCACGAAACCCGTGATACGCGACGCCGCTCGGCAGGCCGGGACAAACCGCAGGGGCGCGGTGGTCGCCGCGCTGATGCTCGCGATGGCACTGGCGGCCCTCGACTCCACCATCGTCTCCACGGCCGTCCCGCAGATCGTCGGCGACCTCGGCGGCTTCTCCGTCTTCTCCTGGCTGTTCTCCGGCTATCTGCTCGCCGTCACCGTCACCCTCCCCGTCTACGGCAAGCTCTCCGACACCTTCGGCCGCAAGCCGGTCCTGGTCGCGGGCGCGGCCGTCTTCCTGGTCGGCTCGCTGCTGTGCGCGCTCGCCTGGAACATGGGGGCGCTGATCGCGTTCCGCATCGTGCAGGGCCTGGGCGGCGGCGCGTTGCAGGGCACGGTGCAGACCCTCGCGGCCGATCTGTACCCGCTCAAGGAACGCCCGAAGATCCAGTCCAAGCTGTCCACGGTGTGGGCGGTGTCGGCGGTCGCCGGCCCGGGGCTCGGCGGAGTGCTGGCGGCCTACGCGGACTGGCGGTGGATCTTCCTGGTCAACCTGCCCATCGGCGCGGCGGCCCTGTGGCTGATCGTCCGCCATCTCCACGAACCCGCACGCGAGCCGCGCACGCCCCCGCGCATCGACTGGGCGGGCGCGCTCGCGGTGTTCGCGTGCGGCGGGGCGCTGCTGACCGCACTGGTACAGGGCGGGGTGGCGTGGCCATGGCTGTCCACGCCGTCACTCACCCTGTTCGCCACGGGCCTCGCCCTGGTCGCGGTCGTGGTGTGGGTGGAGCGCCGGGCGGCGGAGCCGATCATCCCCGGCTGGGTGTGGCGGCGCCCTACGATCGCGGCGGTCAACCTCGCGCTGGGCGCGCTCGGCCTGCTGATGGTGGCACCCACCGTGTTCCTGCCGACGTACGCGCAGTCGGTGCTCGGCCTGGCCCCGGTGGCCGCCGGATTCGTGCTCTCCGTGTGGACCCTGACCTGGCCGGTGTCCGCGGCGCTGAGCCAGCACGTGTACCGGCGCATCGGCTTTCGCGACACCGCGCTGCTCGGCATCGGCGCGGCGGCACTGATCCTGTTCGCGTTCCCGTTCCTGCCGTACCCGGGCGCGGCGTGGCAGCCGACGCTGCTGATGCTGCTGCTAGGCGCCGCGCTCGGCCTGTTCCAACTGCCGCTGATCGTCGGCGTCCAGTCCACGGTGGGCTGGGCGGAACGCGGCACGGCCACCGCCTCCGTCCTGTTCTGCCGCCAGACCGGCCAGACCGTCGGCGCCGCCGTGTTCGGCGCGGTCGCCAACGGCGTGCTGGCCGCCCGGCTGGGCGACGCGGGCGACCTGGACGCGGTGACCCGCTCCCTGGACTCCGGCACCGCAGCGGAGTCCACCCGGCGCGCCATCGCCGAGGCGGTGCACGCGGTGTACCTCGGAGCGGCCTGCGCGGCGGCCCTGGCCTTCCTGGCCGTGCTGCTCCTCGCGCCGCGCCGCTTCCCCGTACTGCACGACTGACCCCGCCGCCGGACGCCTCGGGGCCCGGTGCGGCCGGGTCACTCCCAGGCGGTGCGCCCGGTCAGCGAGGTGAGGCTGTCGCGCACACAGTCCATCTGCGCCTGCATGTCGTCCCACACCTCGCTGTGCTCGCGCAGCACCCGCTCGGTCTCGTGCGCGATGTACTCCTCCCGCACCCGCGCGTCGGCAACGATCTCGGCGGCACGCGCGTGTGCCTCGTCCTGGCACCGCCGGGCCGCCTCCCGCGCCTCCCCGATCTCCCGCTGCGCCACGGCCAGCGCGGCCTCGGCCCGGGTCACGGCATCGGTGTCCCCGCTCTCCCGCGCCGCCGCCCGCTCAATCTCCTCCTGGTCCGCCTCCGCCCACCGCGCCGCATGCTCCTTGGCCTGCTCGGCGAGCATCGCGGCGGTCCGCTGCCGCATGTCCCGCAGCGCCGCAAGGGCCTCGCCGCGCCACTCCTTCACCGCACGCCGGGCCCCGACGCGCACGTCGTCCGCCTCGGCCTGCGCCGCGAGGAGCCGTCGGCGGGCGCGCTCCTCGGCCTCCGCGCGCAAGATGTCCGCCTCGGCCTGGGCCGCCCGGCGCACGCCGAGCGCATACTCCTCGGCCCGGGCCAACTCCTCCCGCACCACGCCTCGAACGCCCTCCCGCAGGGCCGCCGCCTCCTCCTGCGCCAGCTGGAAGATCCGGCACGCGTTCTCCCCGAGCGTCTCGTACGTCTGCGGAGCGAGCCGCGCGACCGTCTCACGCAGCCGCCCCACCTCCGCCTCCATGTCCCTGGCGAGTACGGTCAGCCGCGCGGCCCGCTCCCACGCGGCGTCCCGCTCCCCCGAGAGCGCCGCCGTGTACGCGTCCACCTGCTCGGGGCGGTAGCCGCGCCCGCGGACGGTCAGGAAGCCGTGCGATGGCACCGATGCCCTGTTCATCCTGGAACCTCTCTCCGCCGAACACACACGAAATGATGATTTCGCGCAGATCAGGATGAATAGGGTGTAAGCGTTCGTGACACGCAAAGGGGGCCGGGTCCGATCACTCGACCGGACCCGGCCCCCGGGCTCACCAGTGCACGGCTACAACAGGCCGTCCCACATCTGCTCCAGCAGCACCGACCACCAACTCTCCGGCGAACCGAGCGCCGCCGGATCGAGGGAGGCGAGCTGGGCCTGGAAATCGACGGTCCAGCGACCCGCCTGCTCCTGGTTGAGGCCGTACCGCAGCCGCCACATCCGGCCGAGCAGCGCCAGGCAGCGCGCGAACTCCGGCAGGCCGGTGTTCACGAACTGCGGCGGTACCGGCGCCCCGCCAGGCCCCGCCTCCACCGGCACGGCCACGATGTTCGCCGTGCCGTACTGCACACAGATCGCCCGGCCGAAGTCGGTGCCCATCACCAGGTACGAACCCGCGTCCGCGGCGGGCTGCACCCCGCGCTCCTGCGCCAGCTCCGCCAGCGTCGGCACCGGACGGCCCGGCTGGGCCTGTGCCCAGAAGAACGGGCCCACGTCCACCGGCAGTCCGGCCACGACCAGCGTGTGCGCCACGACCGGCGGCACGCCCTGCCGGGACACCGCGGCCTGCTCGAAGTGGAACACACCCGGCCCGAACGCCGCCGCCAGTTCCTGCGCCACCCCCTCCGGCGGGACCGGCGGCGCGGCCTGCACCGGGGGCAGCGGCGCCCGTACCGGCGCCGGCCGCGCGGGGCCGTCCGCCACCTGGTGCAACTCGCCCTGGTGCGCGAGCAGTTGCTGCATTCCCTGCTGCCGGCTCGCATGGTCCGTGCCGTACGGCGCGATGCTCGTGATGCGTGCCTGCGGCCACTGCTCGCGGATCATTCGCGCGCAGTAGGCACCCGGCAGCTCACAGGACTCCAGCTCCGTGTGCAGCTCCAGCACCTGGTCCGGCGGGACGTTCATAGCGCGCAGCTCGTGGAAGATCTGCCACTCCGGGTGCGGCGTGCCCGGCGCCGAGCGCCGGATCAGCTGCTGCTCGGAACCGTCCAGCGCGCGGTAGCGCAGCACGGCCTGATACCCCGGGCCGACCGTCGGCTGCGCCTGCTGCGGATAGCCGTACGCGGGCGGCGGGACCGCGCCGGGCGGCGCCGGCGGGGCGCCCGGGGGCATACCGGGAGCGCCCGGCGCACCGGGTACGCCCGGTACGCCGTGGGGCGGCGGCGGAGGCGTGCCGGGGCCGCCCACCGGGGGCGCGGCCAGCACGGTCTCGGCGTGATGCACGGGAGGCGGCTGCGGGGCGCCGGCCACGGGAGGCGCACCCGGCACACCCGGCGGATTCGGCGCGCCAGGGGCACCCGGGGGCTGCGGCGCTCCGGGAGGCTGCGGGGCTCCCGGGCGCTGCGGGGCGCCGCCGCCCGTGCCGCCACCCGCCATCTGACTCGGGTCGGCCAGCACGGTGGCCGCGTGGTGCACGCTGCCGGGAGGGGTGTCGCCCGGCGCACCCGGCGGGTTCGGGGCGCCGGATCCGTCCGGGCCGAGCGACGACACGAACTGCGTCGGCACGTAACCGCCGGGCGGCGTACCGGGCCCACCCGGCGAAGGCGTGCTCCCCGGCCGTACGCCCGGGGTGCCCGGAGCGCCCGGCGGCGGAGGCGGCGTGCCCATGCCGGCGCCACGACGCGCCGGCGGCGCGGCCTTGCTCGTGGCGGCGTCCGCGATGTCACCCGCGGCGGCCGGGGGCACAGGACTGCCCTGCGGGAACCCAGACGGCGGCGGAGCGCTGCCCTGCGGCACACCCGGAGGCGGAGGACTGCCCTGCGGGAATCCCGGAGGCGGCGGCGTGGCGGGGCCCTGCGCAGGGGACGGGCCGGCCGGCCCGGCACCCGGAGGCGGGGTGCCGGGGGCACCAGCACCCTGCGGATAGCCGTACGGGGGCACACCCGCCGGAGCCGAAGCCATGGCCCCCGGCCCACCCGGCACAGGCGGAGGCGTAACGCCCGGCGCACCCGGCACGGGGGGAGGCGTGCTCCCCGGCGCGCCCGGCGGAGGCGCAGGCATGCCCCCCGGCACACCCGGCGAAGATGCAGGCATACTGCCCGGCCCACCCGGCGGAGGCGCAGGCATGCTCCCCGGCCCACCCGGCACAGGCGGGGGCACGCTGCCCGGCGCGCCCGGCACAGGCGGAGGCGTAGCGCCCGGCGCGCCCGGCGAAGATGCAGGCATGCTCCCCGGCTCACCTGGCACAGGCGGAGGCGTAGCGCCCGGCACACCCGGCGCGGGCGGCGGCGTGCTGCCTGGCACACCCGGCGGAGGCGCAGGCATGCCCCCCGAACCACCCGGCACAGGCGGAGGCGTAGCGCCCGGCACACCCGGCGCGGGCGGCGGCGTGCTGCCCGGCACACCCGGCGGAGGCGCAGGCATGCTGCTCGGTGTGACCGGCGGAGGTGCAGGCATGTTCCCCGGTGGGGGCGGAGGCGTGCTGCCCTGTGGGACGGGGGTGTTCGGGTCGTCGACGGCCGGGGAGACCACCGTGCGCGGCAACTGACTGCCGCCCGACATCAGCGCCGTCTTGGCGTCCGGCGCGGCGGGCGGCGAAGTGTCGTCGTCCGAGTCGCCCGCCGGCGGCGAGAACACCGTCGCGGGCAGCGGCACCGACCGGTCCTCACCCGCGTCGGCGTTGGTGTCCGTGCCCGCCCAGGGCGTCGCGCCCACCGGCGCACCGGGCGCCACCTGCCCGGCACCGCCCTCGGCGCCCCCCGCGGCCGGCCACACAGAACCGGAACCGCCCCCCGCACCGGGCGTCGCACCCGACGCCGTATCGGACGCGGGCGGCCGGGCCGGAACCCCGGCCTGAGTCTCGGGCAACGCACCGCCTCCCGCCGCCCGCCGATCCGGAATGCCCAGCTTGTCGGCCGCCTCCTGAAGCCACTCCGGAGGACTCAGCAGGAACGACGTCTGGTTGAGATCCACCCGCGCCGCGGGCGCCGGCGGCGCCGCGGCCAGGCCCGCCTCACGGCCGTACTCCTCCTCGTACCGGCGGATCACCTCACCCACCGGCAGCGCCGGCCACAACGTGGCCTCACCACTGTCCCGGGCGATCACAAGCCGCTGCGCGCCCGCGTCCGAACGCGGACCCTCCGCCCGGTCCTCGCCCCACACCACAAAGCCGAGTTCGAACTCCCGCACCCGCACCTCGCGATGCTGGTACGCGGGCACGTCCCCGTTGATCCACTCCTCCGCGCGCTCCTGCGCCTGCGCAAACGTCACCATCGAAAGCTCACTCCCCCGCAGACCCGGCCGACGACACCGGCACCGCACGCGCGAAGCCGCCGTCCACCATCAGGTTCGCCACCGTATCCAGCTCCGGCGGACTGCCCGCGAGCCGCGACAGAAAGGCGTCGAAGTCCTCACCGCACGGCAGCAGCAGCCGCGCCACCCGCTCCGCCGGCGGCCACGCCGGATCCACGTCCCGCACATCGTCGTACGCGCAGAACCACACCGAACCCGTCCGCTCGCCCTTGACCTTCACCGCGAGCAGCCCGCCCTGCACAAAGGCCACACCCAGGTAATCCTTGGTCAGATGGTCCCGCAGACACTTGTTCACGTACACCAGGTCATTGACCGCCGCCTCGTCCCGCACCGTGAAGAACGGCTGGTCCAGCAGCAGCCCCAACTCCGCGTCCAGCGCCGTGCCCACCGGCGCACAACCACCCGCCGCCTTCAGGAACGAGCGGTACGCGCCGGGCAGCCGGTACCCCAGGTCCTCCTCGACCCCCTGCACCTGCTGCTCCGTCACGGCCACACCCGGCTTCGGCAGCCCGAAGTGCGCCGGACGCGTCTCCTGCAACGGCCGCGTGCCCCGCTTGCCCCGGTCGACACGCGCCGTGGCGATCCCACCGTGGTGCCGCAGCAGCGCCTTCACCTCGACCGGAACCAGTTCCAGCCGCCGCGAACCGGCCACGTGATGCCAGGTCCAGCCGTGCGGGGTGGCCACCTCAGGGACCGTGTCCCACAGCTCGTGCCCCGCCGCCGACAGGGCCGCGTTCGCCGACACATAGTCCGTCAGCCGCAGTTCGTCGACGCCGAAACCCTCCGGCGGATCGGCGATCTCCGCCGCCGCACGCGCATAGGGCGAGAAGTCGGGATAGCCGCGCTCGTCGACCCGTACCCCTCTCGGGTGGCGCGCCGCCCGGACCGGATCCGGGAAGTGCACGACCTGCCCGGCATAGGCCGCGTTCGGCGGCGCGGCTTGTTGCCCGAGCCGACCTGTCGTCATGGCGGTTGCCCCCTGCGGCACTCTGTACGAACCGCGACCGCACCACGCACGGCGCGCCACGACCCGTATCCGACTGTCTCTCCAACGTCACCGACGCGTTGACCGCGCCCATCGCGGTGCCGACAGCCTATGCGGTACGCGGACACCGGTCACCGGGCCTCCGCTTCCGTGACCAGAGGTCACCACACCGTGACAGCCCGCCCAAACCCGGGCGTGTCGCACCGCCCCAGCTTCCGCACCCGCCACGGCATTTGGCACTCTGTGTCCTTCGGGGGACGCCCGGGAGGGGAAAGACGATCATGAACTCGACGCAGACGGGACCGCAGGGGAACGCCCGCGCCACAGCGCGGGCCGGCTCCGCCGACAGCCCGTCCGGCGACCCCCGCATCGGCTGGAGCCACACCGAGTCACCCCAGGTGCCCGCCCTCCTCCACCGACGCGACGGCATCCTGCCGACCGTCGCCGCCGCCCTGTCCGTGCGCGGCGCCACCCTCACCGGCACCGCCGCACGCGGCGACCAGACCCCACCCCTGCACCCCCTCGTCCAGGACTTCCTCGACACCCTCACCAGCGACCAGCGGGACCGCTTCACCGGCCGCTGCGCCGAGACCATCCTCATCTCCCGCCACATCGCCGCCGCCGACGCCGCACGCAGCAAGCGCGCCGCCCGCAAGCCGATGACCAACGGCGAAGCCCGCAAAGCCCTCAAGCAGGCCAAGCTCACCACGCGCCGGATACGCGAGGACGGCGACCCCCTGCACGGCAGCTTCGCCGCACCCTGCCGCGCCTGCACCGCCCTGAGCGCCCACTTCGGCGTCCGCGTCGTCGATGCGACCGCCGCGAACGGCTGAACACCCCAGGCCGGCATCCGTATCCCTCCCCGACACCCCCACCACCCTCCCCGCGCCACGCCCGCACGACCGGAACCACCCGTACCACCGCAAGGCCTCGACGAACGAAGGGCAGATGCACACCGACCGCACCACCTCCACCCGCTTCGCCGTGCCCGTCGACGCCGCGCTGCGCGCCGCCGGCTGGCAGCCCGGACGCTGGGACATAAAACAGGCCGAAGTCTGGGCCGACGCCCTGCGCGCCCATGTCTCACCCGCCGGTCACCGGCACTCCGTCTTCCCCGCGGCCGTCGAGGCCTGGGCCGAGTTCGGCGGACTCCGCATCGCCCCCCTGGGCCCCGGCCGTCAGATCGCGCCCGCCGCACTGCACCTCGAACCGCTGCACGGCCTGCACCTCGCCCGCACCCTCGGCGACCTCGGCCGCGCCCTGGACACGGAACTGTGCCCGCTCGGCGAGGAGACCGACACCGGCGCACTGCTCGCCATCGACGCCGAAGGCCGCGTCTACACCCTCGACCACACCGGCGACTGGTACCTCGGCCCGGACATCGACCGCGCCCTCACCACACTCATCGCGGGCACCCAGCCGACCCGCCTGACCGCGGCCTGACCCACACGACCAGCCGCGCCGACCGCCCCCGGGACGGACACCCGGCCCCACCCGACGACACCCCAGACCGCACACCCGAACCGCCCCGAGGCCGGACCCACCAGCCGACCCAGCCGGACGCACGGGGCAATCCACGCCCGGACAGACGGGGCGCGGACCGCCGCCCGACGCGCGCGGCGGTCCACCCACCGACACACGTACGCCGACACCCGGGCACCGAATATCAAACCGCCGGAATCACCGCCGAGACCCTGAAACCCCCCGCGTCCGTCGGACCGGACACGAAAACGCCGCCCAGCGCCACGACCCGCTCCCGCATCCCCAGCAGACCGTTGCCACCGGACGGCAGCCGCGCCGCCGACGCCGACGCAGGCTCGGGCGGCGGCTCGTTCTCCACCTGCATCGCGATCTCCGAACTGCGATGCGCCAGCCGTACGTGCGTCTTCGCGCCCGCCGCATGCTTGTGCACGTTCGTCAACGCCTCCTGCACCACGCGGTACGCCGTCTGCTCGATCTCCCGCGCATACGACCGCTCCTCGCCCTCCACCGACAGGTTCACCACCATGCCCGCCGCGGCCGACTGCCCGATCAACTCGTCCAGTTCGGACAGACACGGCCCGTCCCCCGCACCCTCCTCGGCCACAGCCCGCGACGCGGCCGCCGCGGCAGCCACCTCCACAGCGGCCAGCGGCACCGGCTCCGCCCGCCGCACCGTGCCGTCCCCCGACCGCAACACCCCCAGCATCTCCCGCAGTTCCGTCAACGCCTGCCGCCCCATGTCCCCGACCAACGCCGCGTTCTTCACGGCCTTCTCCGGATCCTTGGGCGCCACCGCCTGCAACGCCGCCGCATGCACCACCATCAGACTCACCCGATGCGCGACCACGTCATGCATCTCCCGCGCGATCCGCGTGCGCTCCTCGTTGCGCGCCCACTCGGCCCGCTCCTCGGCCCGCTCGGCAAGCAGTTGCAGCTCACGCTCCAGACTGTCCGCCCGCTCCCGCAAGCTCTCCATCAGCCGCCGCCGCGCACCCACATACAGACCCAGCAGCACCGGAGGCGCGGTCACACCGAGGGACGTGGTGATGGACGCGAACGGCTCGAACCAGTCACCGAGGGTCAGATCCCCGCGCGCCGTGTCCTGCCGCACCCGCACAAACGTGACAATCATCGTCCCGACGAACGACATACCGGCCAGCGCCGCGATGATCCGGCGCGGCAGCTCGGCGGCGGCCAGCGTGTACAGGCCGACGATGCCCATCAGGAAACCCATCTGGGCGGGCGTGATCGCGATCGCCACGAGCACCACGGCGATCGGCCACTTCCTGCGCAGCAGCAGCACCGAACCGGCCAGCAGACCGAACAAAATCCCGGCCGGCACCGGGATCCCCGCGTCCCGTGCGAACGGCACGCCCTCCGCCGCGCACTCCGCGGCGGACACCACCGCGAGGCCGCCGTCGAGCAGTGCACTGCGCCACCTCGCCCACCACCACGGCCCCGTCACGGCCGTCGCGTGGTCTTCCCCCGTCGTGGTCATGCGTCCAGCCTACGGGCGGCGGGCGCCGCTTATCGGGTGAGTTTTGCGTACCCGCTCACACCACACTCCGTGAGCACGCCGTCGCTCGACCTCCCTCTGTCCCTCGAACTGGTGAACCATCTCCGTTCGACTCCGGAACGACTCATTCCGGCCGGACGGTATGCCCATGGCACATCCACCCGGCAAATACACCGACTTCGAGAACTTACGCGAACAGGCGATCGCACTGCGGCGGGCAGGGCTCAGCCGTCGCCAGATCCGCGACCGACTGCACATCGACAACAACGACATCCTCAACCGCCTCCTGGAGGGCGAGCCGCCCCCGGAATGGACGAAGCGCCCGAACGCCAAGGACGACCAGCGCGACAAGGCGCGAGAACTCCGCCTCCAGGGCCGGACGTACGACCAGATCCAGCTGGAGCTGGGCTGCTCGAAGAGTTCGATCTCGCTGTGGGCACGGGATCTCCCGACGCCGGAGCGCAGGCGCGGCCGCGAGGAAGCGGCGGCCATCGCCAGGAGGGGCTGGGAGGCGAGGCTCCGCATCCGCGACGAGGAGCGGCAGCACACAAAGAGCGCCGCCCGCGAGTCCATCGGCGACCTCTCGGCTCGCGAACTGTTCCTGGTGGGGGTTGGCCTCTACTGGGCCGAGGGCAGCAAGGACAAGCCGTACGCCCGCCGCGAAAACGTCACCTTCGTCAACAGCGACCCCGGGATGATCAGGGTCTTCCTCGCCTGGCTCGACCTACTCGGCGTCGAGCGCGAGCGGCACCGCTACGCCGTCATGATCCACGAGAGCGCGGACGTGGCGGCTGCCGAGCAGCACTGGGCCGAACTCATCGGCGCCGACGGCGCCCTGTTCAACAAGACGACGCTGAAGAAGCACAACCCCAAGACGGTCCGCAAAAACACCGGCGACGGCTATCACGGCTGCCTCGTGATCAAAGTCTTGAAGAGCGCCGACTTGTACCGTCGCATCGAGGGCGCTTGGTACGGCATAGTGGACTCTGCACGCGGGGCCGATCACTAGAGTCGGACATAGCGTGACAATCATCCCGGATCGTCTAAAGGTAGGACAAACGGTTTTGGTCCGTTGAATGAGGGTTCGAGTCCTTCTCCGGGAGCCCACAGCGCACAAGACCCAGGTTCGGGCCCTGACCGGTGTTGTCAGGGCCCGCTCTCATGTCGGTCGGGAAACGCCCCGGTATCCTGCGGGTGTCACCCCCACCCGTCAAAGCCGAAAGGCAACTCCGTGAGCGCCATTCGCCCGGCAGCCGTCGTCGTACTCGCAGCGGGTGAGGGCACCCGTATGAAGTCGGCCACACCCAAGGTCCTGCATCAGATCTGCGGCCGTTCCCTGGTCGGCCATGTGCTCGCCGCGGCGCGCGAGTTGAAGCCGCAGCACCTGGTCGTCGTCGTTGGTCACGCGCGCGAGCAGGTCACCGCGCACCTCGGTGAGCTGGATCCGCAGGCGCGGACGGCGGTGCAGGACCGGCAGAACGGCACGGGGCACGCGGTGCGCATGGCCGTGGAGGAGCTGGGCGGCGCAGTAGCGGGGACCGTGGTCGTGGTCTGCGGGGACACTCCGCTGCTCACGGCCGAGACGCTGCGGCGGCTCACCGACACCCATCACACCGACGGCAACGCGGTCACGGTGCTGACGGCGGAGGTGCCGGATGCGACGGGGTACGGGCGGATCGTCCGTGACGGTGCTTCCGGTGCGGTGACGGCGATCGTGGAGCACAAGGACGCCGACGAGTCGCAGCGTGCGATCCGTGAGATCAATTCGGGTGTGTTCGCCTTCGACGGGCAGTTGCTCGCGCAGGCTCTGGGCAAGCTGCGGACGGACAACAGTCAGGGCGAGGAGTACCTGACGGATGTGCTCGGGATTCTGCGGGAGGCAGGGCATCGGGTCGGCGCTTCGGTCGCCGGTGATCACCGGGAGATCGCGGGGATCAACAACCGTGTGCAGTTGGCGCAGGCCCGCCGGATCCTGAACGACCGGCTGCTGGAGCGCGCCATGCTGGCCGGCGTCACCGTGGTGGACCCGGCGACCACGTGGGTGGATGTGACGGTGTCGTTCGAGCAGGACGCCGTGGTTCATCCGGGCACGCAGTTGCATGGTGCGACCCAGGTCGGTGAGGGCGCGGAGGTCGGGCCGAACACGCGGTTGACGGATACCAGGGTGGGTGCCGGTGCCCGGGTCGACACGACGATCGCGGATCGGGCGCAGATCGGTGCGGGGGCGAGTGTGGGTCCGTTCGCGTATCTGCGTCCGGGTACGCGTCTTGGTGCCAAGGCGAAGGTGGGCACGTACGTGGAGACGAAGAACGCGGCGATCGGGGAGGGCACGAAGGTTCCGCACCTGTCGTATGTGGGGGACGCGACGATCGGTGAGTACACGAATATCGGTGCGGCGAGTGTCTTTGTGAACTACGACGGTCAGGACAAGCATCACACGTCGGTGGGTTCGCACTGTCGTACGGGTGCGGACAACATGTTTGTGGCGCCGGTCACGGTCGGGGACGGTGCTTACACCGCCGCGGGGTCTGTGATCACGAAGGATGTGCCGCCCGGTTCGCTGGCTGTGGCCCGTGGTCAGCAGCGGAATATCGAGGGCTGGGTGGCGCGTAAGCGTCCGGGGAGTGCCGCCGCGAAGGCCGCGGAGGCGGTGGCGAAACAGGGCGGAAGCGAAGACTGACCGGAAACGGGTACGTGAAGGACGGCGTACCGTGATAAGTGCACACCCGCACCCACCAGCTGAGTCGGCCTCTCATGTCCTGCCGAGAGGCCGCTCGACGGCTGAGACACCTCTGAGGAGACTGTGCTGTGACCGGGATCAAGACGACCGGCGAGAAGAAGATGATGTTCTTCTCCGGCCGCGCCCACCCCGAGCTTGCCGAGGAGGTCGCCCACCAGCTGGGTGTCGGGGTCGTCCCGACGAAGGCCTTCGACTTCGCCAATGGCGAGATCTATGTGCGGTATCAGGAGTCGGCGCGTGGTGCGGACTGTTTCCTGATCCAGAGCCATACGGCTCCGATCAATAAGTGGATCATGGAGCAGTTGATCATGATCGACGCGCTGAAGCGTGCGTCGGCCCGCTCCATCACGGTGATCGTGCCGTTCTACGGTTATGCGCGCCAGGACAAGAAGCACCGTGGACGTGAGCCGATCTCGGCGCGGTTGATCGCGGATCTGATGAAGACGGCGGGTGCGGACCGCATCCTGACGGTGGACCTGCACACGGACCAGATCCAGGGTTTCTTCGACGGTCCTGTCGATCATCTTTTCGCGTTGCCGCTCCTCGCGGACTATGTGGGTGCGAAGGTGGATCGCGCCAAGCTGACCGTGGTGTCGCCGGACGCGGGCCGGGTCCGGGTGGCCGACCGCTGGTGCGACCGGCTCGGTGCGCCGCTGGCGATCGTGCACAAGCGGCGTGACAAGGACGTGGCGAACCAGGTGACGGTGCACGAGGTGGTGGGCGAGGTCAAGGGCCGGGTGTGTGTGCTGGTCGATGACATGATCGACACCGGTGGGACGATCTGTGCCGCGGCCGACGCGTTGTTCGCGCATGGTGCGGAGGACGTCATCGTGACGGCGACGCACGGTGTGCTCTCGGGTCCGGCGGCGGACCGGTTGAAGAATTCGCGGGTGGGTGAGTTCGTGTTCACCAATACGCTGCCGACGCCGGGCGAGCTGGGCCGGGATCTGGACAAGATCACTGTTCTGTCGATCGCTCCGACGATCGCCCGTGCGGTGCGTGAGGTGTTCGAGGACGGCTCGGTGACGAGTCTTTTCGACGAGCAGTGAGGTTTCTTCAGGGTGCTCCACGGGCGGGGGCGCGCCGCGCTCCCGCCGGGGCACCATCGAGCTGAAGATCCTTTTGGGTGCGGCCTTCTTCGCCGAGTACACTTCTGAAGTTGCTCGGCGAGGGAGGCCGTGTCCCGTTTTCCGCGGGTGCGGCGGTCCGTTATCGACGCGCTCTTCGTAGCAGGCCGTTCGTGGCCGGGTGACCACGTTCCTATCCGCCTCTACGAGGAGTGATCATGTCCGAGGTGAAGCTCGCCGTCCAGACGCGCACCGAGTTCGGCAAGGGTGCCGCGCGCCGTATCCGCCGCGACAGCAAGGTTCCCGGTGTGCTGTACGGCCACGGCTCGCAGCCGCTGCACCTGACCCTGCCGGGCCACGAACTGCTGCTGGCGCTGCGCACGCCGAACGTTCTGATCTCCCTGGACATCGACGGCAAGTCCAACGAGCTGGCGATTCCGAAGGCCGTGCAGCGCGACCCGCTGAAGGGTTTCCTGGAGCACGTCGACCTGCAGCTGGTCAAGCGCGGCGAGAAGGTCACGGTCGAGATTCCCGTGCACACCGAGGGTGAGCTGGCTCCGGGCGGCAACCTGCTGGAGCATGTGCTCGCCGCGCTGCCGGTCGAGGCCGAGGCCACCCACATCCCCGAGTCCGTCACGGTGTCCGTCGAGGGCCTGGCGGCCGGCGCGTCCATTCACGCCAAGGACATCGTGCTGCCGGCGGGTTCGACCCTGGCGGTGGACGAGGACGCGGTGGTGCTGCAGGTCCTGGCGGCGCAGGCCGAGGAGGCCCCGGAGGGGGCCGCCGAGGGCGAAGAGGCCGCCGAGGCCTGAGCCTGAACGGACCGTCGGCCGTGGCGGGTCCGGGCGCTCGTTGGCCGGGTGTCCGGTGCTGTCGGCCGTGCCCACCGTTCCGCCCGTGCGGGACGGCCGCCCACAGCGGTGTGCAGCCGCTGCTTCCCCGGGGAGCAGCGGCTGCATCGCATTGCGAGGAGACATGGACGTGACCAGCCCCGCCAGTGGCCCCTGGCTGATCGTCGGGCTCGGGAATCCCGGGCCGGAGTACGCCATGAACCGGCACAACGTCGGTTTCATGGTGGTGGACCTGCTCGCCGAGCGGATCGGGGGGAAGTTCAAGCGGGCCCAGAAGGCGCAGGCGCAGGTCGTCGAGGGCCGGATCGGTCCGCCCGGTCCGGCGAGCCGGCGAGTGATCCTCGCCAAGCCGATGTCGTACATGAACCTGTCGGGTGGGCCGGTGAACGCGCTGCGGGACTTCTACAAGGTGCCGGTGGCGAACGTCGTGGCGGTGCATGACGAGTTGGACATCGACTACGGCGTTCTCAGGCTCAAACTGGGCGGCGGGGACAACGGGCACAACGGGTTGAAGTCGATCACCAAGGCGATGGGGGCGGAGTATCACCGGGTGCGGTTCGGGATCGGGCGGCCCCCGGGGCGGATGCCGGTGGCCGACTTCGTGCTGAAGGACTTCTCGTCGGCGGAGCGCAAGGAGTTGGACTACTTCGTGGACCGGGCGGCGGACGCGGTGGAGTGTCTGGTGATCGAGGGGCTGGAGCGGGCGCAAAGCTCGTACAACTCCTGACTTGTCCGCCCGTCGGCGTCCGCCGAGTTGACCGATCGGACAGCCATGGCCAATGATCCCGGCCATGCCCGCCACAGCCGCCACGTCCCGTCAGTCCTCGGTCGCCGCGCTGCGGTTCGGCCGGCTCGTGGCGATGGGGGCGGTCACCGTGCTGATCCTGGTCGCGGGTGTGTGGGGTTCCTGGGGGACCGCGCAGCACGTGATGCTGACGAAGGGCCGGGAGAGCGGCACGGTCAAGGTGACGAGCTGTGCGCAGGACACCTGTTCCGGGCCGTTCACGCCGGGCTCGGCGGGGGCGAGGGCCCGTGGGCAGGTGGTCATCGCGCGGGGCGTCGCGGTGCGCAAGGGCGAGACGTACGCGGTGGTGGTGAAGCCGGGCACCGACGAGGTCGTACGGTCCGGTCCGGCCGGGGTCCTGAACGCGTGGGTGCCGCTGGGTGGCGCATTGCTGCTGGCCTCGGTGGTGGTCGCGGGCGGGCTGCGGCTGGGCCGGCTCGCATGGATCCTGGCCGGCTCCGGCCTCATCCTCCTCACCACCACCTTCATCGCCCTCTGACCCACCCCACGGCCCCGCGGACACCGAGCCGACGGCACCGCCGCGGGGCACGGCCGGTGTCAGCCGCTGGTGCGCAGGTCCGCCGCGACGCCCCCGCTGATCACAGACCCCCACGACGATCGCCCACCACGGCCGGCCCGATCCGGCCTCGCCCAGCTCACACCCTCGCGGAGGGCGTGTCGGGGGCCGGCTCGGGGAACTGCGACTTGCCCCGCCACTGCCCGGCGCACCGCCCGTGCGGGTCCGTGGCGTGCACCTGCACCTCGGCGAGCGGTCCGAGCACCTGGTTGCCCACCGACGTCATCGGGTACCCGCTGTGGTCCCCACCCCACGGGCTGCCCGCAGGGGCAGACGCTCCACCCGTCCTTCTCGATCTTGTCCGCGACGCGGTCGGCCTGGGCCAGGGCCATCAGGGTGTGCGTCGCCGCTCATCGGACTGCGCCCCGGTCCAGGGCCAGATCCAGGCATGCTCGCACGCCTTTGGCCTGGGTGTGGACGAACGCAGCGCCGGGGCCATCGCGCTCGGGGCCCTGCTTCGCAACGGTGGTCCGGGAGACCGGCCGCGACTCGTCGAGCAGGGCGGCGGCAATCGATTCCGAGTTCACGCCGGCCAGTCGGACCGCGCGTGGATCGCCGCCGAGCACCGTCTCGAAGGTCGGGATCGGTGAGTGCACGATGCGCGCGGCAGGGTGGGCGAACTCCGAGGCCTCAGCAGCGACCAGGCCGAACGCCTCAAAGCGCGAGGCCAGTACGACCGTGTCCAGCCGGGAGTCGCGCAGTGCCGCGAAGGGCAGGGTCTCATCGAAGTCGTGGCAGACGGTCACTCGCTCGACCGGCAACCTGCTGATCAGGCCGCTGACGGTCTCCAGGTAGGACGGCTCGGTCGTGGCCGTCGGTGCCACGAGCAGCAAGTGGTCGCGGTCGTCCGGGCGCGCCGCCAGCACGCCGCGGAACGCCTCCAGCAGCGCGTCGAAGCCCTTCTGAGGCTTGCACCGGCCCCAGCTGAAGGTGAGCCGGGCGTCAGCGGGAATCTTGCGCAGCACGGCGAGTGCCTGTTCCGAAGGCGGTCGCTGGTACGCGGCGGTGTCGATGACGTTGTGGAAGGGGACCAGGTGGCGTTGCCGCATCCCGTCCCACCCGGCGAGGACGTTTTCGTAGTAGTCGCTGACGTAGCCCACACAACCATCGCGCTCGATGATGTCTGCAATGCCGCGGGCCTCGAACTCGCGGCGCTGCGCACTCAATTCGTCCGGGAAGACGACGCCGAGGCTGTGCGGTACCCAGACAGGCATGATCCGGTCGGCGGAGCGGGTTTGCGGCGAGGGGCCGTTCCCGGCTGTGTCGTCGAGGTCGGAAAGCCTGCCGGCAACTGCCGCGAAGGGCGTGTCATGGAGCAGCGCCAGAACCACATCGTGTTCCGCCGCGAGGTCCAGCAGCCAGTCGGCCGCGGCGGTGGACAGAACCGCCCACTGATCCACGGGGCGGCTCGGATCCGGGCCGACGAACAGCTTGGCGACGTCGCTCCCGTCGGTGAGGGACGGCAATTGCGTGAAGGTGCCGCCGCTGTGGGCGCAGGCTCTGCGCGTAGCTGCGCGTAGATCCGCGCGCAGGTTCACGGCGTCATCGAGCAGCGACCCGCTCGCACACGACAGAGTCCAGGTGTGGCCCGTGTCCGCGAAAGCCTCCGTCAAGATGTGTTCCGCCTGCCGCACGAAGGATCTGACCACGACTCCGACGCCGGAGTAGAGGCTCTGCATGCCGTCGAGCGCGCAGACGGCCACCGCGACCCTCACCGGCCGTGCGCCGAGCCCACCGGCAGCGCTTCGCGATCGGCGGTGGACGTGGATGCGTGCAGACGCGTGATCGCTTCGGTGAAGCGAGCGAACCCGGTGCTGAACTCCTCGACACGGTCGGCAAGCGCGTCCGTCGGTCCACCAGCGGTCTGGATCGTCTGTGGGGAGCAGTACGCGCCGGCGTCGAAGACGGCCGAGACGATGTTGGAGGCGATCGCGAGGTGACTGCGTGGACTGCTCGACGCGGAGGCTAAACGGTCGTCCGCGTCCGCGCTCGCGGCGGGGTTGGGTTCGGGGGCCATGGGTTCCTTCCTTACTGACGCCGATACGGATCAGGTCGCCGGCTCGGGATCGCTCATCGTCTCGCACTATGAGGCCGTGCGCAGGCCGCCGTAGCTGGTGTTCATCCTCATGTGCGGGGGCCCGGCGTCTGCCAGCGGGCTGCTTTCGCCAGGCGCCGACGCGGGCGGAGGCGGCCGGTGATGCGTGGCTCCGCCGCGGCACACATGACCATCGCCGCGTCGGGCGGGCGGCGTCAGGCGGTGGTGCGCAGACCCGCCGCGACGCCACCGCCGACCGCAGGCCCCCGCGACGATCACCGGTCTCCCACACCCGGCCGAAGCCGACCTCGCCCAACTCCCCACCCCACCCAGCCCCAAAACCCCGCCATACGACAGCACCCCCGGCTCGCGGGGAGCGTGCCGGGGGTGTCGTCGGGGGGTGTGGCGGGGTCAGCCTGTGTTGCGCAGGCCCGCTGCGACGCCGTTGACCGTGAGGAGCAGGGCGCGGGAGAGCAGTGGGTCGGGCTGTTCGCCCGCGGTGGCCGCGTCGCGTTGCCGCTTGAGGAGGGTGACCTGGAGGTAGGAGATGGGGTCGAGGTAGGCGTCGCGGATGGCGAAGGTCTGCTTCAGCACCGGCTGGGCGTCGAGCAGTTCGCTCTCGCCGGTGATCCGCAGGACCTCGCGGACCGTCAGGTCGTGTTCGGCGGTGATGGTGTCGAAGACGTGCCGCAGTTCGTCGGACACCAGGGTGTCGACGTAGTGGCGGGCGATCCGCAGATCGGTCTTGGCGAGGGTCATCTCGACGTTGGAGATGAAGTTGCGGAAGAAGTGCCACTGTTCGTGCATTTCGGCGAGGACGGTGTCGAGGCCGGCCTCGCGCAGGGCCTTGAGGCCGGAGCCGACGCCGAACCAGCCGGGGACGATCTGCCGCGACTGGGTCCAGCCGAACACCCAGGGGATGGCGCGCAGTCCGTCGAGCCCGGCCCCGGAGTCGGGGCGGCGCGAGGGCCGGGAGCCGAGGTGCAGGTCGGCGAGCTGGTCGACCGGGGTGGAGGCGAAGAAGTACGCCGGCAGGTCGGGGTCCTCGACGAGTCCGCGGTAGGCGGAGTGCGCGGCGTCGGAGACGACGTCCATGGCGGCGTCCCAGCGGGCGAGCGCCTCCACGGACTGGCGGGGGGCGGTGTGCAGGGCGGATGCCTGGAGGGTGGCGGCGACGGTCAGTTCCAGGTTCTCCCGGGCCAGCGCGGGCACGAGGTACTTGTCGGAGATGACCTCGCCCTGTTCGGTGACCTTGATCTCGCCTTCGAGGGTGCCCCAGGGCTGGGCGAGGATGGCGTCGTGGGAGGGGCCGCCGCCGCGGCCGACGGTGCCGCCGCGGCCGTGGAAGAGACGCAGCCGCACCCCGTAGCGGTGGGCGACGTCGCGCAGCCGGCGCTGGGCGCGGTGGATCTCCCACTGGCTGGTGGTGATGCCGCCGAACTTGGAGGAGTCGGAGTAGCCGAGCATGACCTCCTGGACGTCCCCGCGCAGCGCGACGAGCCGCCGGTAGGACGGGTCGGAGAGCATGTCCTCCAGGATGGTGTCGGCGGCCTTCAGCTCGTCGGTGGTCTCCAGCAGCGGCACGATCCCGATCTTCGCCCAGCCGGCGTGCAGGTCGATCAGGCCGGCCTCGCGGGCGAGGACGGCGGCGGCGAAGACGTCGTCGGCGCCCTGGCACATCGAGATGATGTACGACTCGACGACCTCGGGTCCGAAGACCTCAAGGGCGCGCTTGACGGTCTGGAAGACGCCGAGGGTCTTCGCGCCGGCGGCGTCCACGGGTGCCGGGGTGGGCGCGAGCGGCCGGCGGGAGCGCAGTTCCTTGGCGAGGAGCTTGGCCCGGTACTCGCGGGGCATGTCGGCGTAGCGCCAGGACTCCTCGCCGAGCCGGTCGAAGAGCTGGCCGAGGGCGTGGTGGTGGGCGTCCGCGTGTTCGCGTACGTCCATGGTGGCGAGCTGGAGGCCGAAGGCGGCCAGGGTGCGGATGTTGCGGCCGAGGCGGCCGTCGGCGAACAGGCCGCCGCGGTGTTCCCTGAGGGAGGTCTGGATGAGGCGCAGGTCGGCGAGGAGTTCGGCGGTGCCGAGGTAGTCGCGGCCTGCTTCGTGCGGGGTGCCGGTGGCGAGCCGCTGCTTGGTGTTGACGAGCTTCTGGCGGACGCAGGTGGCCTTGAGCCGGTAGGGCTCCTCGGCGTTGAGCCGCTTGTAGCGGGGGCTGATCTCGGGCAGCAGTTCCAGGTCGGTGCCGAGGGACTGGAGCAGTTCCTCGGTGGCGCCGGTGTAGCGGATGGAGTTGGACAGGAAGCCGCGCAGTTCGTCGATCATCTCCAGGGCGTCGTTGATGCCGTGTTCGTGCTGGAGGATGAGGACGTCCCAGGTGACGTCGGGGGTGACGTTGGGGTTGCCGTCGCGGTCGCCGCCGATCCAGGTGCCGAAGGTGAGCGGCCGGGTGGCGTCGGGGAGGCGGACGCCGACGCGTTCCAGTTCGGCCGTCAGGTCCTCCAGGACGTCGCCGACGGCGCCGGCGTGCAGTTCGTCGAGGTAGTAGATCGCGTTGCGGGCCTCGTCGGCGGGTTCGGGCCGTACGACCCGCAGTTCGTCGGTCTGCCAGACGAGGTCGATGTTCTCGGCGAGCCGGGTGTCGTGGCGGCGCCGGTCGGCCTCGATGACGGGGGTCTCCAGGAGCGCGGCGATGCGCCGGAGCTTGTTGAGGACGGAGCGGCGCGCGGCCTCGGTGGGGTGCGCCGTGAACACGGGGCGAACGTTCAGGTGCTCGACGGTCTGCCGCAGGTGCTCCGGGTCGGCGTCCTTGAGGCGGTCGGCGGTGCGGGCGAGCAGGCTGCCCTCGGCCGCGCGCCGGGCCCGCAGTTCGCGCCCGCGGTGGACCTGTTCGGTGACGTTGGCGAGGTGGAAGTAGGTGGAGAAGGCGCGCACCAGCTTGGCGGCCGTCTCCAGTTCGGTGCCACGCAGCAGCTCGGCGGCGGCTTCGCCGTCCTCGCGGGTGAGGCGGCGGACCCTCTCGACCAGTTCGAGCAGTTCGGGGCCTTCCTGCCTGACCAGGGTCTCGCCGAGGAGGTCACCCAGTCGCCGGATGTCGGCGCGCAGCTCGCTGCTGGTCGTGGTGGTCTGATCGTCGGCACTGCTCACAGGTGCGGCTCCTTGCAGTGTTGAAGCTCGTCCGGGAGGGGAACCCGGTGGTCCGCCGCGCGGCGGGTGGGCCGCATACGGGCGGGACAGCCGGGAAGAAATCAGAGCGGACCGCGCTGTCCGACCGATTCCAAGGATAGGTGTCCATGCGGACGCGCAGGCTCACGGGCTCTTGCCGCCGCAGGCGGCGCTGCCATACTTACGACGCCGTAGGTTACGGAACCGTAGGGAAGCCCAACCGGTCTCCCGCCGGTTCCGGCGGCTCGGTACCCCTCTCGACCCTCGACCCCCCAGGGGACACCCCATGACCACCACCGGTTCCGATGTGATCGACGACGCCCAGAAGGCCACCGACCCGTCTCTCCCGTCCGCCACGCTGGGTGGCGAGCAGAAGCGTTCGATCGAGCAGATCATGCTGCTGCTGTTCATCACCGTCCCCTTCCTCGCGCTGGTCGCGGCGGTGCCGCTGGCGTGGGGCTGGGGGGTCAGCTGGCTGGATCTCGGCCTGCTGGTGTTCTTCTACTTCCTCGGCTGCCACGGCATCACGATCGGTTTTCACCGCTATTTCACCCACGGTTCGTTCAAGGCGAAGCGGCCCCTGCGGATCGCCCTGGCGATCATGGGGTCGCTGGCGGTCGAGGGTCCCCTGGTGCGCTGGGTGGCCGATCACCGCAAGCACCACAAGTTCTCCGACGCGGAGGGCGACCCGCACTCCCCGTGGCGCTACGGGGAGACCGTGCCCGCACTGATCAGGGGCCTGTGGTGGGCTCATATCGGCTGGATGTTCGACGAGGAGCAGACGCCGCAGGACAAGTACGCGCCGGATCTGATCAAGGACGGGGCGATCCGCGCGATCTCCCGCCAGTTCGTGCTGTGGACGATGGTGTCGCTGCTGCTGCCCGCGCTGATCGGCGGTCTGGTCACGATGTCCTGGTGGGGCGCGTGCACGGCGTTCTTCTGGGGGTCACTGGTCCGGGTGGCGCTGCTGCACCACGTGACCTGGTCGATCAACTCGATCTGCCACGCCGTCGGCAAGCGGCCCTTCAAGTCGCGGGACCGTTCGGGCAATGTGTGGTGGCTGGCGGTCCTGTCGTGCGGCGAGTCCTGGCACAACCTGCATCACGCCGATCCGACCTCGGCGCGGCACGGTGTGGAGCGCGGCCAGCTGGACTCCTCGGCGCGGATCATCCGCTGGTTCGAGCTGCTCGGCTGGGCCCACGATGTGCGCTGGCCGTCACGCTCGCGTATCGATTCGCGCCGCAACACCGGGGAAGACGGCTCCCGGCGCGGGACGGAGACCGCGAAGACGGCATGATTGACGCCGTGGCGACCGACTCCAGCACTCCCAGTCCCGACAAGCCGCGGCGAGCGCGTCGCACCCGTATGACCGGTGCCGAGCGCCGCCAGCAGCTGCTGGAGATCGGTCGCACCCTCTTCGCGGCGAAGGGTTTCGAAGGTACCTCGGTGGAGGAGATCGCGGCGAAGGCCGGGGTGTCCAAGCCGGTGGTCTACGAGCACTTCGGCGGCAAGGAGGGGCTGTACGCGGTGGTGGTCGACCGCGAGATGCGGCGCCTGCTGGACATGGTCACCAGCTCGCTCACGGCCGGGCACCCGCGTGAGCTGTGCGAGCAGGCCGCGTTCGCGCTCCTGGACTACATCGAGGAGTACACGGACGGCTTCCGGATCCTGGTCCGCGACTCTCCCATCCCGCAGTCGACGGGCTCCTTCGCGTCTCTCATCTCGGACATCGCCACCCAGGTGGAGGACATCCTGGGCCGCGAGTTCAAGAGCCGCGGTTTTGACCCCAAGCTGGCCCCGCTGTATGCGCAGGCCCTGGTCGGCATGGTCGCGCTGACCGGTCAGTGGTGGCTGGACGTGCGCCGCCCGAAGAAGGCGGAGGTGGCCGCGCACCTGGTGAACCTGGCCTGGCACGGCCTGGACGGCCTGGAACAGAGGCCGCGGCTGATCGGCCACCGCAAGTCCTAGCGGACGGCTCGGCCGGACTCCGGGAACGCCGGCCGGTCGCCGACGGGGTTTCGCGCGGCAGCGCCGACGGCCTGTCGCCCAGGGCGGAGAGGCGCACCGTGGACGGCCTGTCGTCCCGAGCGGGGGCGCGCCGTGGGCGGCCTGCCGTCCCGAGCGGGGGGGCGAGCCGTGGACTGCCGGAGTCTCCATGTCAGTGGCGCGGCAAGCCGTCGCCCCGAGCCGAGGGGCGCGCCATGGACAGCCTGCCGTCCCGAGCGGGGGGGCGAGCCGTGGACTGCCGGAGTCTCCATGTCAGTGGCGCGGCAAGCCGTCGCCCCGAGCAGGAGGGCGCGCCATGGACAGCCTGCCGTCCCGAGCGGGGGGGCGAGCCAT
>NZ_JBIALO010000006.1:128569-354404 GCF_042873595.1 Streptomyces sp. NPDC004629
CATGGACGGCCGGAGCCCCCATGTCAGTGGCGCGGCGAGCCGTCGCCCCGGGCAGGAGGGCGCGCCGTGGGCGGCCTGCCGTCCCGAGCGGGGGGCGAGCCATGGACGGCCGGAGCCCCCATGTCAGTGGCGCGGCGAGCCGTCGCCCCGGGCAGGAGGGCGCGCCGTGGGCGGCCTGCCGTCCCGAGCGGGGGGCGCGCCGTGGGCGGCCTGTCGTCCCAAGCAGGGGGCGCGCCGTGGGCGGCCTGTCGTCCCAAGCAGGGGGCGCGCCGTGGACTGGGGAGGTGGGCCGGCGGGGCCCTGGTGTGCGTGGCGCACGGCCACGGGTGGGTCTGGCGTGCCGGGGGGTGCCGTCCTCGGCGCCGAGGTGCGGGTCGCACGCCACCGACCCGGAACCGGCAGCCGCCCGGTACGGCGGGTACGGGCCTTTCGCGATGCCCGTCGCATCGAGCACGCCGGTGCGGTGGGCCCGCGGCCGGTTCTGCGACCCGGATGGTGCGGTGGTCAGTCTTGTGGCTGCTTCGTGGCCACGGCGAACAGCCGCCTGAAGGGCAGGACGGTGCCGTACTCGGCGCTGGGGTAGGCCTTGCGCAGCAGCTCCCGGTACTCGCCGAGGAACGTGGTCCGGGCCTCGGGGTCGTCCGCCAGGGCGGTGAGGACGGGCCGCAGCCCGGTGCCCTTGACCCAGTCGAGGACGGGGTCCTCGCCGGTCAGGACGTGGAAGTACGTCGTCTCCCACACGTCGGCGGTGCAGCCGAGGCGGGTCAGGCGGTCCAGGTAGACGCCGGGGAGGTGGACGGAGTCCTCGTGGCGCAGGACGTGTGCGAGGCGGGCCTTCCAGCGGGGGGCGGCGGCGAGTTCGCGCATCAGGGCGTGCAGGGGCGCGTCGATGTTGTGCGGTACCTGGAAGGCGAAGGTGCCGCCAGGGGCGAGGGCGTCCAGCCAGGCCGGGAAGGCGTCCAGGTGGCCGGGGACCCATTGCAGGGCGGCGTTGGAGACGATCAGGTCGTAGGTCTCGGCGGGCACCCAGTCGGTGGCGTCCGCGTGGGCGAAGTCGAGGCGTGCGCCGCCGGGCGTGCGACCGGCGTGCGCCTGGGCGTCGGCGAGCATCTGCGGGGAGTTGTCGTACCCGGTGATGTGCGCGGCGGGCCAGCGGTCGGCGAGCAGGAGGGTGACGTTGCCGGGGCCGCAGCCGAGGTCGGCGATGCGGGGGGCTGCGGCGGGCGGGTCGGGGACGCGGGCCAGCAGGTCGGTGAAGGGGCGGGCGCGGTGGCCGGCGTGACGGAGGTACTGGGCGGGGTCCCAGGTGGGGGACGCGGCGGACATGGCGGGCTCCTCGGAGTCGTACACCGTTGTGATCGCCACTCTGCCCCGCGATACACCTTGACGTCAAGATACTTGACGTCAAGAGACTTCATGTCGACACAACCACTACACTGATCGGCATGGAGGACGAGGTCGATCGGCTGGTCGCAGCGTGGCGCCGGGAGCGCCCGGACCTCGACGTGGAACCGCTTGAGGTGCTGAGCCGGGTGAGCAGGCTGGCCCGGCACCTGGACCGGGCGCGCCGGCTGGCCTTCGCCGAGCATCATCTGGAGCCCTGGGAGTTCGACGTACTGACCGCGCTCAGGCGTGCGGGCACGCCCTATCAGCTCTCCCCCGGGCAACTGCTCACCCAGACCCTGGTCACCTCGGGCACGATGACGAACCGCATCGACCGGCTGGCCAAGAAGGGCCTGGTCGAGCGGCTGCCCGACCCCAGCGACCGGCGCGGCGTGCTGGTCCGACTCACCCCGGAGGGCCAGGACCGCGCGGACCAGGCGCTGGCGGGCCTGCTGGAGCAGGAGCGGGCGATCCTCGCGGAACTCTCCCGCGCCCAACGCACCGAACTGGCCGCACTCCTACGCCAGTTGACCGCCCCCTTCGACAACATCCCCGGCTAACCCCCAGCCGGCCGCCTTCCGTACGGGCGGACGCCACCGGTAGGAGTGGTACACCAAGCGCTCCGCTGGAAATGCCGTGCTGCACCGTCGGTCGTCTGCTGCACCGTCGTGGCTGGTCGCGCAGTTCCCCGCGCCCCTTCGAGGCGCGGTCAGGCGGTGTTGGGTTGTTCTGGGGGGAGCCGGGTGGTGGGTTCCAGGTCGGCTGGGCCGACGCCGGCCCGGCGGGCCAGGGCGACTGCGGCGAGGGTGGAGTGGACGCCCAGCTTGCCGAGGACGTTCTGCATGTGCGTGCGCACCGTGTGCGGGGACAGGAACAGCCGCTCGGCGACCGCCTTGCGGCCGAGCCCGGCGACCATGCAGCGCAGCACCTCCCGCTCCCGCGGGGTCAGCGACTCGACCAGCCGCTCGCTCTCGGTGCGGTGCCTGCGGGCGGCGGTCAGCTCGCGCAGGACGCCGGTGAGCAGCGCGGGCGGCAGATGCGTCTCGTCGCGCAGGACGCCCCGGATGACGTTGAGCAGCCGCGACAGCGAGCAGTCCTTGGCGACCCAGCCGCAGGCACCGGCCTGGAGCGCGAGGGCGGCGCGGCGCGGGTCGTCCCGCTCGGCGAGGACCACGGTCCGTACGCCGGGGTGCGCCGAACGGACGCCCGCGACCAGCGAGATCCCGTCCACCAGCCCCTCTTCGTTGCTCTCCTGCACCGGCACCGCCGGCCGGGCACCGGGCACATGACCGCCCAGGTCGGCGTCGACGAGCAGCACGTCGAAGCGGCGGCCCTCGCCGGCCGCCCGCTCCAGGCAGCGCAGCGCCGCCGGACCGCTGCCGGCCGCGGAGACCTCCACGTCCGGCTCGGCGGCCAGTGCCGCGGCGAGCGACTCGGCGAAGATGCGGTGGTCGTCCACGACCAGGACTCGGACACGAACCATGAAACCCCCTTCCCCAAGCTCCCGAAGAGCAGGGGACACCCCAAGGTCCGGAGAACGACGACCTCGCGGGTACGACGCTGTGGTGGGCGGGACCGGCCGCACGGCCGCCGCCGTGCAGTCACTGCTACCCCCACCGTGGGCGTCGTACCCGCCTGTCTCGCCCCCTGATCAGCACCGGCCCCCACCGGTACCGTTCATCAGGGTACGGCCGGGCGCCGTCGGCGGAAGGCGAATTGCAGAACTGGCCGCCCGACGCGTTTATGGTGAGCCGCATGTTTCGTATTGATGCAGAAGTCGACAAGGCCCGACGCGATCTGCTCCGTTCCCGGCTGCGGGACACCAATACGGCGGCGTCTCCCGTGCTGGCCGCCCTGCGCGGCACGCCCGGCGCACGCGAAGTCCCCCTCCATGTCTGGGCGCTGGACGCCGCGGGGGATCTGGCCGGCGGACTGGTCGGCCACACCTGGGCGGCCTGGCTGCATGTGACGTATCTGTGGGTCGACGGCCGGCACCGCGGGGTGGGCCTCGGCGCGCGTCTGCTCACGGAGGCCGAGCGGCTGGCCGGGCAGGACCGGGGCTGCCGGGCGGCCCGTGTGGAGACCTGGGACTTCCAGGCCCCGGAGTTCTACCGCAAGCAGGGCTACGAGGTGGTGGGCGTGATCCCCGACTATCCGCCGGGGATCACCGAGTACACCCTGACGAGGCGACTGGGCTGACCGCGGGTCACACCAGACGGCCGGCGCCCGCCGCGGGCACCGCCTCGAAGGTGCGCGGGGCCGTGAAGCCGGCCGTGGCGAACGCGGTCTCGACCGCCTTGGTGATCGCGTCGGCGTCGCTCACCTCGGCCAGGACGATCGCCGAACCGCCGAAGCCGCCGCCGGTCATCCGCGCGCCCAGCGCGCCCGCCTCCAGCGCCGTGTCCACCACAAGGTCCAGTTCGGGGCCGGAGATGCGGAAGTCGTCCCGCAGGGAGGCGTGGCCCTCGGTCAGGATGGGGCCGATGGCGCGGGTGTCGCCCGACTCCAGCAGGGACACGACCCGCTCCACCCGATGGTCCTCGGTGACGACGTGGCGGACCAGCCGGCGCACCTCCTCCTCGTCGCCGAGCCGGGCCAGTGCGGCGTCCAGCCCGTCGTAGGGCACGTCCCGCAGCGCGTCCACGCCGAGCAGGGCCGCGCCCTTCTCGCAGCCGGCCCGCCGCTTGCCGTACTCGCCGTCGCTGTGGGCGTGTTTGACCCGGGTGTCGACGACCAGCAGGCGCATGCCCTCGGCGGCCAGGTCGAAGGGGATCTGCCGCTGGGACAGGTCGCGGGTGTCCAGGAACAGGGCGTGGCCCTCGGTGCAGCACGCGGCGGCGGTCTGGTCCATGATGCCGGTGGGCGCGCCGACGTAGACGTTCTCGGCGCGCTGGCACAGCCGGGCCAACTGCCAGCGCTGCAGGCCGAGTTCGTACAGGTCGTTCAGGGCGAGCGCCACCACGACCTCCAGGGCCGCCGACGACGACAGGCCGGCGCCCGTCGGGACCGTCGAGGCCAGGTGGATGTCGGCGCCGGTCACCGGGTGGCCCGCCTCGCGCAGGGCCCAGAACACGCCCGCGGGGTACGCCGTCCAGTTGCGGTCCGACTCCGGGGCGAGCGCGTCGAGCCGGAGTTCCACGGCCCCGCCCGCAGTACCTGCGGTGCCTGCGGTGCCCTCTATGGTCGCCGAGTGCAGCCGCAGCACGCCGTCGGTGCGGCGCGAGACGGCCGCGACGGTCGTGTGCGGCAGCGCGAACGGCATCACGAAGCCGTCGTTGTAATCGGTGTGTTCGCCGATCAGATTGACCCGGCCGGGCGCCGACCAGACGCCCTCCGGTTCGGCTCCGTACAGCCCGACGAAGCCGTCCCGCACCTGCTGCGCCCCCACTACCGCTCCTCCACGATGCTCTGCGCGAACTCCCATGCGTCCGCGACGATCCCCGCGAGGTCCGCGCGGGACGGGTTCCAGCCCAGTTTCTCGCGCGCCGTCTGCGCCGACGCCACCAGCACCGCCGGGTCGCCGCCGCGGCGCGGCGCGGTGACCTCCGGGACGGGGTGGCCGGTGACCCGGCGGACGGTCTCGATGACCTCGCGCACCGAGAAGCCGTTGCCGTTGCCGAGGTTGCAGATCAGATGCTCGCCCGGGGTGGCGGCCCCGAGCGCCAGCAGATGGGCCTCGGCCAGGTCGGCGACGTGGATGTAGTCGCGGATGCAGGTGCCGTCCGGGGTCGGGTAGTCGTCGCCGTACACCGAGATGGCGTCGCGCCTGCCCTGGGCGACCTGGAGCACGAGCGGGATCAGGTGCGACTCGGGGTCGTGCCGCTCGCCGTACGCGCCGTACGCGCCCGCCACGTTGAAGTAGCGGAGGGACACGGCGCCGAGGCCGTGGGCCGCCGCCTCGCCCGTGATCATGTGGTCGACGGCGAGCTTGGTGGCGCCGTAGGGGTTGGTCGGCCTGGTCGGCGCGCTCTCCACGATCGGGATCTGCTCCGGCTCGCCGTAGGTGGCCGCCGTGGAGGAGAAGACCAGTGTGCGGACGCCCGCCTCGCGCATGGCGCCGAGCAGCGCCATGGTGCCGCCGACGTTGTTGTCCCAGTACTTCTCGGGCCGCACGACCGACTCGCCGACCTGGGAGAAGGCGGCGAAGTGCAGGACGCCGTCGTAGGAGGAGTCGAGCCACTTGGCGGCGTCGCGGATGTCCCCCTCGACGAAGGCGGCCCCGGCGGGAACGCCCTCGCGGAAGCCGGTGGAGAGGTTGTCGAGGACGGTGACCTCGTGACCGGCCTCCAGCAGGTGCTGGGCGACCACGCCGCCCACATAGCCCGCGCCGCCGGTGACCAGATACTTGCCGCTCATGAAGTCGCTACCTCTCGCAGTCGCTCGGCCGCGCGCTCCGGCGGCACGTCGTTGATGAACACGCTCATGCCCGACTCGGAACCCGCGAGGAACTTCAGCTTGCCCGATGTCCGGCGGATGGTGAAAAGCTCCAGGTGCAGCGCGAAGTCGTCGCGCGTCACACCGTCGAACTCGTCCAGCGTGCCGAACGGGGCCTGGTGCCAGGCCGCGATGTAGGGCGTCCGGGGCTCGCCCTCGCCGAAGATCCGGTCGAAGCGCTTCAAGAGTTCCAGGTAAACATGGGGGAACTCGGTGCGGGACGGCTCGTCCAGACCGAGCAGATCGGGGACCCGGCGCTTCGGGTACAGGTGGACCTCGTAGGGCCAGTGCGCCGCGTACGGCACGAAGGCCGCCCAGTGTTCACCCTCCAGGACGACCCGCTCGGCGGCGCGTTCACGCTCCAGGACGGCGTCGAAGAGGTTCTCGCCGCCGGTGGCCTCCTTGTGGGCCGCCAGTGAGCGCAGCATCAGCGCGGTGCGCGGGGTGGTGAAGGGGTAGGCGTAGATCTGACCGTGCGGGTGCCCGAGCGTCACGCCGATCTCCTCGCCGCGGTTCTCGAAGCAGAACACCTGCTCCACGGAGGGCAGATGGGACAGCTCCGAGGTCCGGTCGGTCCATGCGTCCAGGACGAGGCGCGCCTGCTCCTCGCTCAGGTCCGCGAAGGAGGCGTCGTGGTCCGAGGTGAAGCAGACGACCTCGCAGCGGCCGGAGTCCTGGGCCAGCGACGGGAAGCGGTTCTCGAAGACGACGACGTCGTACGAGGAGTCGGGGATCTCGCTCAGCCGACCGTCGCGGGTGGGGCACAGCGGGCACTCGTCGGCGGGCGGGTGGTAGGTGCGGCCCTGGCGGTGCGAGGCGACCGCGACGGCGTCGCCGAGCAGCGGGTCGTGGCGGATCTCGGAGGTCGTCACGGTCCGGTCCAGCGGTCGGCGGTCCACCGCGCCGCGCACCGCGTCGTCCCGCAGGTCGTAGTAGATCAGCTCACGACCGTCGGCCAGCCGGGTCGAGGTCTTCTTCACGCCGGACTCCTCTATGCCCGCACCCAATCAGTCAACACAATCAAACATAACAGACCACAACTCCACAACCCATCTGGCGACCCATCCGACCATCACAATCAAACAAAGAACACCATCAGAACTGTTCAATATCTGAACACAGAGGCGTAGGTTCCGCTACGGACCAGTTCGCGCAACGAAGCGAGTACGCATGTACACCCCCACCCAAAGCCCCACATACCTGGCGGCGGAGCTACGGCTCCCCACCAACTGGCTGGACTACACGATCCTGGCGATCTACTTCGTCGTCGTCCTGGGCATCGGTCTCGCCGCCCGGCGCTCGGTCAGAACCAGCCTCGACTTCTTCCTCTCCGGACGCTCGCTGCCCGCCTGGATCACCGGTCTCGCCTTCATCTCCGCGAACCTCGCCGCCACCGAGATCCTCGGCATGGCGGCCAACAGCGCCCAGTACGGCGCCTACACCGTCCACTGGTACTGGATCGGCGCCATCCCGGCCATGGTCTTCCTCGGCCTGGTGATGATGCCCTTCTACTACGGCAGCAAGGTCCGCTCGGTCCCCGAGTTCCTGCTGCTGCGCTTCGACCGGTGGGCGCACCTGCTGAGTTCGATCCTGTTCGCGTTCGCCGCGATCCTGATCGCCGGTGTGAACCTCTACGCGCTCGCGATCGTCGTCGAGGCGCTGCTGGGCTGGCCGCAGTGGGTGGCCATCGTGGTCGCCGGCTTCTTCGTGCTGGCGTACATCACGCTCGGCGGCCTGTCCTCCGCGATCTACAACGAGGTCCTTCAGTTCTTCGTGATCCTGGCGGCCCTCATCCCGATCACCATCCTCGGCCTGAAGAAGGTCGGCGGCTGGGGCGGGCTGACCGACAAGCTCACCGCGGCCCACGGGGACAACTTCACCACCGCGTGGGGCGGCACCGGCATCGGGCACGGCAACCCGCTCGGCGCCAACTGGCTGACCATCGTGCTCGGCCTCGGCTTCGTGCTGTCCTTCGGCTACTGGACGACCAACTTCGCCGAGGTGCAGCGGGCGCTGTCCGCGAAGAACCTCTCCGCCGCGCAGCGCACCCCGCTGATCGCCGCGTACCCGAAGATCTTCATCGTCTTCCTGGTGATGATCCCGGGCCTGGTGGCCGCCGCGCTCGTGCCGAACATCGGCACCTCCGCGTCGGGGCTGCAGTACAACGACGCCATCCCCTATCTGATGCAGGAGCTGCTGCCCAACGGCGTGCTCGGCATCGCGGTGACCGGTCTGCTGGCCGCCTTCATGGCCGGTATGGCGGCCAACGTGTCGTCCTTCAACACCGTGTTCACCAACGACATCTGGGCGAAGTACGTGGTCAAGGACCGCGAGGACGCCTACTACGTCCGCTTCGGCCGGCTGATCACGGCGATCGGCGTCCTCGCCTCCGTCGGCACGGCGTTCCTGGCGTCCTCGTTCTCGAACATCATGAGCTACCTCCAGACGCTGTTCTCCTTCTTCAATGTGCCGATGTTCGTCGTGTTCATCGTCGGCATGTTCTGGAAGCGGGCGTCCGCCAAGTCCGGCTTCTGGGGCCTGCTCGCCGGGACCGTGACCGCGATGGTCAACTACTTTGTGATGTACAAGAAGGACATCATCAGCATCCCCTCCGACCAGGGCGCCAACTTCGTCTCCGCGATCGCGGGTTTCGTCGCCGGTGCGGTGGTCATGGTGGCCGTGTCGCTGTTCACCAAGCCGAAGCCGGCCGAGGAGTTGCAGGGGCTGGTCTACGGCACCAGGTCCCCGGGGATGGCCGAGGCCCCCGCCGCCGGCGACGACGCCTGGTACCGCAAGCCGGCCCTGCTGGGCTGGGGCGCGGTGGTGCTGGCCGCCGTCTGTTACGTCCCGTTCTCGTTCTGACGGCCACCCGAAGGGGAGTTTGACCAACCATGACCGAGCACTCCGGGCAGTCCGGACACTCCGAGCACGACATCCAGCGGGAAGTCACCGAGCTGGAGCAGAAGTCCGCGACCGCCGCACGCATCTTCGACCTGCGCCGCATCATCGGCGGTCTGTTCATCGTCTACGGCGTCATCGTCACGATCGTCGGCATCACCGACTCTCAGGCCGCCATCGACAAGGCCGAGGGCGTCAACATCAACCTGTGGACCGGCCTCGGCATGCTGATCCTGGGCCTGTTCTTCCTGGCCTGGCTGAGGCTCCGCCCCACCTCGCCCCCGCCCCCGGCGGACACGGAAGGAAACCCCACCCACCCCGAGTGACCCCCTGGCGGCGCCACGTACGCGTGCCGCGCGCCGGTCGGGGCCCGCACATCCACGTGCGGCCCCCCACCCACCCACCCAAACAGCCGACCCCACGGGCGCCGACGAAGCCGAACGGCAACCACCGCCACCGAACACGGCCCGAAACCGGTGACCGTCACCGCCACCGCCGCCTCCCCGCCGAGGCCCGTGCCGCGTAGCGCGCGGTGGTGGTAGCCGACGTGGTCGGCGGTCGCGCTGTCGGCGGCGCGGTTCGCAACCGGTGGTGATCGGCGGTCCGGGGATGTCCGTGTCGTGGGTGGGCATCGTCGTGCCGCGCGCCTCACTGGTCGTCCGCGAGGCCGCCGGAGGCCGTGTCAGGGGTGGGGGGCCGGGGGTGGGGGGCGGTTTGCGCGGTCCAGGAGGCCGGTGCGGGCTGCCAGGGCCGCTGCCTCCAGGCGGGAGCCCACGCCCAGTTTCATCAGCACCCGCTGGACATGCGTCCGGGCGGTCGACGGGGCGATGCCCATGCCGGCGGCGATCAGCCGGGTGTCCTCGCCGTCCGCGACCCGGACCAGTACCTCCACCTCGCGCGGGGTGAGCATCTCCAGCAGCCGCTGGCCCTCGTCGTCGGGTTGGGCGGCGGGATTGAGCAGTTCACCGAAGGCGCCCTGGAGCAGCTGCGGAGCGACGGCCGCCTCCCCCGCCCGCGCCTTCATGATCGCCCGCTCGACCCCCTCGATCCGCTCGTCGTGCCGCACGTACCCGGACGCGCCGGACGCGAAGGCCGCGGCGATACCGCGCGGCGACGGCACGGGGCCGAGGACCACGACCGCGACCTGCGGCCGCTCCCGCTTGATCTTCACCACCGGGTCGAAGGTGCCCGGCTCGGCCGGCGCCGCCGTACCCAGCAGGCACACCTCGGGCGCGCGGCTGATCACCAGGTCGGCCGCGCCCACGGACGGCGCCGCCGCGGCGAGCACCCGGTGCCCGCGCAGCTTCAGCGCCGAGGCCAGCGCCTCGGCGAGCAATCGGTGGTCGTCCACCACCATGAGCCGCACTCCCACAGAGCAACCCCCCAGTCCCCCCATGGAGCCCCCACTATGGATGCCCACCGGTCCACGTGGACAGAGGGCCCCCCGGCGCCTCGTCCTTCATTGCCCCCGGAAGCTACACGCTTGTTCGACGTTGCGCTGCCCCTAGCGAGGAGAAGTGCGCCGGATCGGAGGAATCTCTTGCTGTCCCGGCATGCGCGGGTGGTGAGCGGTACACGCACGGCCCCGCCCCCGTGCGGTGCGCGGGGGCGGGGCCGTCGGGCCGGGCGGGCCGGCGATCAGCCGCCGGTGCCGAAAGCGACCGCCAGATACTCCTTGCCGTAGGTGCTGTTGGTCTTGTGGGCGAACACCGCCGACATGTACAGGCGGCCCTGCGCGTAGCGGATCTCCGCGTAGTCCGGCAGCATGCTGGTCTCCGCGTCGCGCACCGCCTTGGTGGCCGGGTTCTCCAGCAGCTCGGTCTCCTTGAAGGAGCTGCCGTCGATGCTGACGATCTGGCCGCCCTTGTCGTAGGGCGGGCGCTTGTACGCGATCAGGTTGGCGCCGTCCATGCGCAGCGGGGTGATCGTGTAGCCGTCGCCTGCGTCCCCGCGCTGGCCGGTCTGCTTGCCGGTGGCCAGGTCGAACGCGACGATCTCGTTGGTCTTGCTGTACTGGCCGCTGCCGTCGTGCTCCTCGGTCGGCACATACAGCTTGTCGCCGCCGACGACGAGCTGCCGGCAGTACTCGATCCGGGAGATGCCGTCGCAGCGGCCGGCGTAGTCCTCGCCCGGCGCCGAGATCCTGGCGCGCAGCTTGCCGGTCTTGTTGTCGATGGAGAAGTAGTCGGAGATGCCGCTGCCGTCACCGGCGCTGTCGCCGACGTCGGCGGCCACCACCAGCGGGTCGGTCGAGACGATCGCCGCGTACTCGATGCCCGCGGTCATCTCGTACTCGGAGATCACCTTCCCGGACTTCGGGTCGATGGTCTGGATGTGCAGTTGACGGTTGTCGTAGCTGCCGCACTTGCGGACCGCGACCAGTCTGGCGCCGCCGCCGTACCCGGCGTCGTAGCAGGTGTCGGCCGGCTTCGGCTGCCACAGCACCCTGCCGGAGAGGTCGAAGGCGGCGCCCCCGCTGGTGCTGCCGACCGCGACCGTGTTCTGGGCGATCGTGACGTTATCGAAGTTGATCGGGCGGTCACCGGAGTTGACCGTCTTCGTCCAGAGCTTGGTCCCCGCGTCCAGGTCGATCAGCGCGAGCTGGCTGCACCCCTCGGTGGAGCCCTTCTTCGGCATCCGCGGCTGGAAGACGACCGCGGTCTTGTTGTCCGAGGTGATGTGGTCGGTGGCCCCGCACACCGGGCCGGGCAGCTTGACCGTCCACAGCTTGCTGCCCTTGACGGGGTCGTAACCGACGATCTCGGCGATGCCGCTCTTGGCGTACACCTTGTCGGTGAGCCAGGAACCGGTGGTGACGACCGTGTCGTCGGTCGTGGGCAGCGGAACCTGGAAGAGGACCTTGGAGGCGGTGTCGGCGGGCGCCTTCTCCTTGCCGCCGGTGCCGGCACCGCCGGAGCCGCCCTTGTCGTCCTTGTCGTCCTTGCCGCCGGTGCCGCCGCTGGAGTTCGCCGTGTCCTTCTTCGAGGAGTCGTCGCCGGACGACTTGGCGTACACGAGACCGCCGACGACGATCAGCGCGATCGCGACGACCGCCGACACGATGATGATCAGCGGCGCCTTGGACTTCGCCGGGCCGCCGGGCGGGCCGGGCTGCGGCTGCTGCGGCATCCCCGGCGGGCCCGGGTAGCCGTAACCGGGCTGCGGGCCGTACGCGTTGGGCTGGGCGTACGGGCCCGGCTGCTGGCCGGGGTAGCCGTAGCCGGGGGGTGCCTGGGGCGCACCCTGCGGGGGCTGCGGTGCCTGCGGGTAGCCGTAGCCGGGCGGCGGGGGCGGCGGGGTCTGGGGCGCCGGCAGCGGCTGCTGCGGATGGCCGGGGCCCTGCTCAGGGGCCTTGCCGAAGCCCGGCGGGGTCGCGGGCGGGCCCTGCGGGGCCGGTGGCGTCGGCGGCCCCGCGGGCGGCTGGGGCGCGCCGAAGCCGCCCGGCGCGGGCTGCTGCGGCGGCGGGCCCTGGGGCGGGCCGAAACCGCCCTGCTGGGGCGGCTGGTTGGGCGGGGACGGCGGCTGGGTCATGACGGGTACACCTCGGAGAAACGCTCGAAGACGGCGACGACGAAGGGGGCGGCGGAAGGAATGCGGTGCGGTCCGGCGCCGCGGTGCGCGCCGGAGACGACCGGGCTCACTTGCCGAAGGCGAGCATCAGCTTCTCCTTCGAGTCGTCGTTGCCGGTGAGCCGGGTGGAGGAGATGTAGAACCTGCCGTCGACCCAGTCGACCGCACCGTCGAAGAAGCTGTTCTCGACGGTCGCGGTGGACTGCGGGTTCTGCAGCAGCTTGACCGGTTTGTGGGCGGCGCCCGCGGTCGGGATCGACACGATCTGACCGCCCGCGTCGTACGACGGCTGGACGTACGCGACGAGTTGTCCGCCCTCGACCCTGAGCGGCGCCATCGACTCGTCCGCCGGGGACTTGACGCGCCACTTCTCCTTGCCGTCGGCGAGGCTGATCGCGACGATCTCGTTGGCGCCGCTGGCGGCGTCGGTCGGCAGGTAGAGCGTGTCGGCGTCGGCGGCGACACCGGTGCAGCCCTGCAACTCACGCGCGAGGATCGCCCAGCCGCACCGGGGAGCGAACTTCTCGTCGACCGTGACCTCCGAGCGGAAGCCGCCGCTGCCGGTGAAGGTGGAGATGTTCCAGGCCTTCTTGTCCTCGTTGGTCATGTAGACCACGAGCGGGTCGACGGAGTAGGCGCGCGCGACCTTCCAGCCCTTCTTGACCGGCTGGGTCCACCTGACCTTGCCGGTGGCCGGGTCGAGTTCCTGGATCTCGTCGTGCTCGTTGCTGCCGGTGGCGTCGCAGGAGGCCACGGAGATCAGCCGGCTCGTGCCGCCCGCGAACGCGGTCGGGAAGCAGGCGTTGCCGTACTTGGTCTTGTCGTACAGCTTCCGGCCGCTGTCCATGTCGTACGCCGTGCCGGACTGCGAGCGGCCCACCATCAGCGTCTTGCCGCTGAGGGTCAGTTCGATGGTGATGGTGCTGTCGAACAGCGCGCCGTCGGCGACCGTGCCGATCCAGCCCTTCTTGCCGGTGCCGAGGTCGATCATTTGGAGCTGGTTGCACTTGGCGCGGTCGCTGGAGCCGCTCATGTACGCCACGACGACCTTGTCGTCGGCCGTCTTCCGCGGGGTGACCGCGCAGATCTTCTGCGGGAAGGTGATCGGGTCCCAGGAGGGCTTGCCGTCGGCGACGTCGTAGGCGAAGACCTGCTTGTACGCGGCCTTCACCGCCGTCTTGCCGGTGATCCACATGCCGGGTGCGTCGGCGCCGGAACCGGGCGCGTCGGGCGCCGACTTGTACCAGAGCACCCGGGACTCGCCCGCCTGGCGGCCCTCGTTGAGATCCTCCGGGTCCGAGCCGCCGCTTCCGCTGCCGTCACCGGGGTCCACCGGGTCGCCGGAGCCGGAGGCCGACGGCTTGGCGTCGTCGGACCGCTCGGCGACCGGCTTCTTCCCGCCGTCGTCACCGCTGACCGCGTACACGGTGCCGCCGATCAGGAGCAGCGCCACCACCGCCCCGCCGACGATCAGCGCGGTCTTCTTCCTGGCGGAGCCGCCGGGCGGCGGGGTGCCGGGCGCGCCGGGGTACTGCGGCTGCTGCGGGTAGCCGTAGCCGGGCTGCTGTCCGTACGGGCCCGGCTGCTGCGGCTGACCGTACGGGCCCTGCTGCTGTCCGTACGGGCCCGGCTGGGCGTAGGGACCCGGCTGGGCGTACGGGCCGGGCTGCTGCGGCGGGCCGTACGGACCCGGCTGCTGCGGCGGCGTGGGCGGTGCCTGCGGCGGCTGCGCGGGCGGGGGCGGAGTGCCCGGGGTGCCCTGGGCGGCGCCGAAACCTCCCTGCGCGGGCGGGGTCTCGGGAGCCCCGAATCCTCCGCCCTGCGGCGGCTGTCCTTGCGGTGCTCCGAAACCGCCGTGCGGCGGCTGGTCGGGCGGCTGAGTCATCAGCGCTCTTCCCCCTCGTTCACTGATTTTTAGCCACGCCCTGAGGTTCGCGATGGACCCAAGGTCGTTCTCAGACGGTACTCAGACGGCCCTTTCTATCACCCGGAACCGAACACGGCCCTGGCCGGATCCACCCCTGTTCCCAAGGGAGGACCGGCCCGTGATACCGCCGTTACGCGCCTTCACGCCCCCTTCACCTCGGCGCCCCAAAGGGGCGCGGGGCTGTATCGATCTGCGGCTCCGCCGCGCGGGCGCGACCAGCCACAACGGAGCCGCAGACAACCGATCGCGGCAGACCCCGCGGAGCGCTACGCGTCCTCCGCCAGTTCCAGCCAGCGCAGCTCCAGTTCCTCGCGCTCGGCCGCCAAGTCGCGCAGCTGGGCGTCGAGTTCGGCGACCTTCGCGAAGTCGGTGGCATGCTCGGCGATCTGCGCGTGCAGCTTGGCCTCCTTCTCCGAGACGCGGTCCAACTGGCGCTCGATCCGCTGGAGTTCCTTCTTCGCGGCCCGCTGGTCGGCGGCGCTGCGCTCCGGCGACGCGGGCTTCGGCGCGGCGGCGGCCGAGGCGGCCTGGGCCTCCTCCATGCGCCGGCGCCGCTCCAGGTACTCGTCGATGCCGCGCGGCAGCATCCGCAGCGTGGCGTCACCGAGCAGCGCGTACACCCGGTCGGTGGTGCGCTCGACGAAGAACCGGTCGTGGGAGATGACGATCATCGAGCCGGGCCAGCCGTCGAGCACGTCCTCCAGCTGGGTCAGGGTCTCGATGTCGAGGTCGTTGGTGGGCTCGTCAAGGAAGAGGACGTTGGGCTCGTCCATGAGCAGCCGCAGCAGTTGCAGCCGCCGCCGCTCACCGCCCGACAGATCGCCCACCGGCGTCCACTGCTTCTCCTTGGTGAAGCCGAACGTCTCGCACAGCTGCCCCGCGGTCAGCTCGCGCCCCTTGCCGAGGTCGACCCGCTCACGCACCTGCTGCACGGCCTCCAGGACCCGCCAGGCCGGGTCGAGTTCGGCGACCTCCTGGGACAGATAGGCGAGCCTGACCGTCTTGCCGACGGCGATCCGGCCGCTCACGGGCTGTGCCTCGCCGTCGGTGCGCGCCGCGTCCGCCATGGCCCGCAGCAGCGAGGTCTTCCCGGCGCCGTTCACCCCGACCAGAGCGATGCGGTCGCCGGGGCCGAGCTGCCAGGTGACGTGCTTGAGCAGCATCTTCGGACCGGCCTGGACGCTCACGTCCTCCAGGTCGAAGACGGTCTTGCCGAGCCGCGAGGAGGCGAACCTCATCAGCTCACTGCTGTCCCGGGGCGGCGGCACATCCTTGATCAGCTCGTTGGCGGCCTCGACCCTGAACCGCGGCTTGGAAGTCCGGGCGGGTGCGCCGCGCCGCAGCCAGGCCAGCTCCTTGCGGATCAGGTTCTGCCGCTTGACCTCCTCGGTGGCGGCGATGCGCTCGCGCTCGGCGCGGGCGAAGACGTAGTCGGAGTAGCCGCCCTCGTACTCGTAGACCGCGCCGCGCTGCACATCCCACATCCGGGTGCACACCTGGTCCAGGAACCAGCGGTCGTGGGTCACGCACACCAGCGCCGAACGCCGCTCCCGCAGATGCCCGGCCAGCCAGGCGATGCCCTCCACGTCGAGGTGGTTGGTGGGCTCGTCGAGGACGAGCAGGTCCTGCTGCTCGATGAGCAGCTTGGCGAGCGCGATACGGCGCCGCTCGCCACCGGAGAGCGGGCCGATGACGGTGTCCAGGCCCGCCGGGAAGCCCGGCAGGTCGAGCCCGCCGAACAGGCCGGTCAGCACGTCCCTGACCTTGGCGTTGCCCGCCCACTCGTGGTCGGCCATGTCCCCGATGACCTCGTGCCGCACGGTGGCCGCCGGGTCGAGCGAGTCGTGCTGCGTGAGCACGCCGAGCCGCAGCCCGCCGGAGTGCGTGATGCGCCCGGTGTCGGCCTCCTCCAGCTTGGCGAGCATCCGGATGAGGGTGGTCTTGCCGTCGCCGTTGCGTCCGACGACCCCGATCCGGTCCCCTTCGGACACGCCGAGCGAGACGCCGTCCAGCAGCGCACGGGTGCCGTACACCTTGCTGACGTTCTCGACATTGACCAGGTTGACGGCCATTTCACTCCTGTGCGCGGGGATCGATCAGCCTTCAAGCGTAGGGCCTGCGGCGGCGGGGGCGGGGCGCGCGGGGTCAGTCACTCTTTGTGATGACGTGATCGGGATTCGGCGGTTACCGTGGAGGGCAGGCAGCAGGATCCCGTCCATGGGAGGAACCATGTCCGTCGAGCACCACGTGCAGTGGCCGGTGCCGCCGCAGGACGGCTACACCGTGGACGACCTGTTCACGCTGCCTGATCTCCCGCCGCACACCGAGCTGATCGACGGGACTCTGGTTTTCGTGAGTCCGCAGCGCCGCTTCCACGGCAACATGGTCGACTTGCTCGTCTTCGGCCTGCGCAGCAGTGGTCTGCCCGCCGAGTTCAGGGTCAGCCGGGAGATGACCGTGGTCCTCGACAAGCGCAACGGCCCCGAACCGGACGTGAGCGTGATCCGGGCTGATGCGATCACCGGGCCGGAACAGACGAGCTACCGAGCCAAGGACGTACTCCTGGCCGTCGAAGTCGTCTCGCCCGATTCCGAGTCCCGTGACCGCACGACCAAGCCGCAGAAGTACGCCACCGCCGGGATCCCGAACTTCTGGCGCGTCGAGGCGAGCGGGGCGAGCGGCAGGCCCGTCGTCCACGTCTACGAACTCGACCCGCTCACCAAGGCGTATGTGCACATGGGCATGCACCGCGACCGCATCAAGGTCGACAAGCCCTACCCCATCGACATCGACCTGACCGCCATCGACAAGCTCTGAGGCCCCTCAGAGCACCGTCGCCCCCGGCACCGGCCCCACCGCCGTACGCACCGTGCGGCACGTCCCCGATACCCGCAGTGCTCGCGCCACCCTCTCCGCCGACCCGGAGTCACGGACCAGGAACGCGGTGGTCGGGCCCGAACCGGAGACCAGCGCCGTGAGGGCGCCTGCCGCGCGGCCCACCGCCAAGGTGTCCGCCAGTTCCGGGAAGAGGGACAGAGCCGCGGGCTGGAGATCGTTGGAGACGCCGGCCGCCAGCAGGTCCGGGTCCCCCTTCGCGAGCGCGTCCAGGAGATCAGGGCAGGCCACCGGCTCGGGGATGGCACGGCCCTCGGCGAGCCGGTCGAACTCGCGGAAGACGGCCGGCGTGGACAGGCCCCGGTCGGCCATCGCGAACACCCAGTGGAAGGCGCCGCCGACATCGAGCGCCGTCAGTTGCTCGCCGCGCCCGGTGCCAAGGGCCGCCCCGCCAAGCAGACTGAACGGCACATCGCTGCCCAACTCCGCGCAGATGTCGAGGAGTTCGGCCTGCGAGGAGGCCGTCCCCCACAGCGTGTCGCAGGCCAGCAGCGCGCCCGCCCCGTCCGCGCTGCCGCCCGCCATGCCACCGGCCACCGGGATGTCCTTGGCGATGTGGATGTGCACGGCGGGCTCGATGCCGTGGCGCCCGGCGAGCGCGAGAGCGGCGCGCGCCGCGAGGTTGGTGCCGTCGAGCGGGACCTGACCGGCGTCCGGGCCTGCGCAGGTGACCCGCAGTTCGTCCGCCGGGGTCACGGTGACCTCGTCGTACAGGCCGACCGCGAGGAAGACGTTGGCCAGGTCGTGGAAGCCGTCGGGCCTGGCGGCGCCCACGGCGAGCTGGACGTTGACCTTGGCCGGTACGCGTACCGTGACGCTCACTTGCTCTCCTTGTGCTCCGCGATCCGCGCGAACTCCTCCACGGTCAGCGACTCCCCGCGGGCCTGCGGCGAGACCCCGGCGGCGACCAGGGCCGCCTCGGCGGCCGCCGCGGAACCGGCCCATCCGGCGAGTGCCGCCCGCAGGGTCTTGCGGCGCTGCGCGAACGCCGCGTCGACGACCGCGAACACCTCCCGCCTCGACGCCGTGGTCTTGACCGGTTCGGCCCGCCGGACCAGGGAGACCAGCCCGCTGTCCACGTTCGGCGCGGGCCAGAAGACGGTGCGCCCGATGGCCCCGGCCCGTTTCACCTCGGCGTACCAGTTCGCCTTGACGGAGGGGACGCCGTACACCTTCGAGCCGGGCGCGGCGGCGAGCCGGTCCGCGACCTCCGACTGCACCATCACCAGGGTCCGCTCGATCCCGGGGAAGGTGTCGAGCATGTGCAGCAGCACGGGCACGGCCACGTTGTACGGCAGGTTCGCGACCAGCGCCGTCGGGGTGGGGCCGGGCAGCGCGGCGACGTCCAGGGCGTCGGAGTGGACCAGCGCGAACCGGTCGGCGCGCTCCGGCATCCGCGCGGCGATCGTGGCGGGCAGCGCGGCGGCCAGCACGTCGTCGATCTCGACGGCGGTGACCCGGTCGGCGGCCTCCAGCAGGGCCAGGGTGAGGGAGCCGAGACCCGGGCCGACCTCGACGACCACGTCGTCGGGGCGGACCCCGGCGGTGCGGACGATACGGCGGACGGTGTTCGCGTCGATCACGAAGTTCTGGCCGCGCTGCTTGGTCGGGCGCACGCCCAGCGCTGCCGCCAGCTCACGGATGTCGGCGGGGCCGAGGAGGGCGTCGGGGGTGGGGCTGCTCACGGCACAAGGGTAAGGGGCCGCGACCGGCCCCCTCGCCCACCGGCCGGTCGGGCGGCCCCGTGGCCCCTCGGCCCCGCGGCCCCTCGCCCCGGCGACCCGGCGCCCCGGCGGGGCCGCGCCCCGGCGGGGCCGCCGGCGCTCACCCGTACAGGCGTGACCCGCAGTGCGGCCAGGGGCTTGTGCCCCGGCGCACGTACAGCTTCTTGGCTCGGTACGTCTGCTCCGCCGACGAGGCGTCCTGCGGGCGACCCTTGCCGCCCAGGCTGCGCCAGGTGTGCGTGTCGAACTGGTAGAGGCCGCCGTAGGTGCCCGAGGGGTCCACCGCGGTGGGCCGCCCGCTGGACTCGCAGGCCGCGAGGGCCCGCCAGTTCAGTCCCTCGGCGCCCGCGACGGAGGGCGGCGGCGGCTTGATGCCCACCCGGACGAGCTGGGTGAGCGGCTCGCGGACCACCCGGGACTTTTCCCGGCGGGGCTTCTGCCGGACCCCGTTGACGGTCCGCAGGAGATAGGTCACGCGCCGCACGCCCGGCTGTCCGGCACGGTCGACCACCTCGATGCCCCGGAACAGCGCGGGGTCGTTGGTCCGGCGCACCTGGAACGGGATCGGCTCCTCGCGGACCTCCTTGGCGCCGGTCACCCGCAGCACGGTCACCGTCTGTCCGTCCCGCGGGAAGCTGCCGGACGGCACGGACGTGGTGTCCTGGCCGCGCAGGGTGATCCCGGCCTGCTCGACCGTCTCGCGGACGGTCGCCGCGTTGGTGCGGACGGTGTGGGCGCGGCCGTCCGCGATGACCGTCACCGCGCGTTCGGTGCGCACGTCGAGGGTGAGCCCGGCGCGGCCGATGGGCTGGGAGCGGGCGGCCGACAGATAGGCGCCCTCCGCGCGCACCCCGAGCTGTCCGAGCGCCTCCTCGACGGTACGCGCCGTCGTCCACGCCTGGCGCCGCTGGCCGTCGATCGTGAGCCGCAGGGGGCGCCCGTAGCGCACCGCGATCTCGTCGCCGCTGCTGAGCGCCGAACCGCGGGCGGGCGTGACCACATCGTGCGCCCCCACCGGCACGCCTTCCTCGGCGAGCAGTTCGGTCACATCGTCGGCGAAGGTGTGCAGGGTGCGCGATTTGCCGTCGACGCTCAGCTCGATCGCCTTGTCCTTGGCGACGAACGCGCTGGTGCCGCCCGCCAGGAAGGCGACGACCAGGGCCTGCGGCACCAGTCGGCGCATCGCGGGCTCCGAGCGCCGGGCGTAGCGCGCCCGGCGCCGGTGCGCGGCGCGCCGGTCCGAGCGGGGGCGTACAACGGGCTCGCGCAGGTCCGGCCCGGTCCCGCTCGGCGCCTGTCGGGGCAGCAGCGGCTGTTGGTGGGCGGGCCGGTGCGCCCCGCCGGTGACGGGCGTCTCCCACGTGCCGTACCCCGCCGCCGGGGCCGGGGCCGGGCCGGGGCCTTGGGGGTACGTCCCGTAGGACCCGTACATCCCATGCGTCCCGTACCCGTACGTCCCATGCGTCCCGTACGTCTCGTACTGCGGATTGCTCACACCGACACGCTCCAGAGGGCCAGAAGGGGTCCAAAAGGCCCCCAGAACCTAGCGGAGCGCCCGTCACTCTCCAAAACGACACAACTACCGACAGCGAGGAGAGGTCACGCGTCGGTCAGTAGGCGAAGGCGCGTGCCGTGTTCGCACCCAGGGCCGCCGCCAGGGTGTCCTCGTCGATGCCGCGCACGGCGGCCATCGCCCGCACCGTCACCGGAACCAGGTAGGGCGCGTTGGGCCGTCCGCGGTACGGCGCCGGAGTGAGGAACGGGGCGTCCGTCTCCACCAGGACCAGCTCCAACGGGGCGACGGCGAGCGCGTCACGCAGCTGGTGGGCGTTCTTGAAGGTGACGTTCCCGGCGAAGGACATGAAGTAGCCCTCGCGTGCGCACACGTCGGCCATCGCGGCGTCGCCCGAGTAGCAGTGGAAGACGGTGCGCTCGGGGGCGCCCTCCTCCTTGAGGACGCGCAGCACGTCGGCGTGCGCGTCACGGTCGTGGATGACCAGGGCCTTGCCGTGCCGCTTGGCGATCTCGATATGGGCACGGAAGGACCGCTCCTGGGCCGCCACGCCCTCGGGGCCGGTGCGGAAGTAGTCGAGCCCGGTCTCGCCGACGCCCTTCACCTGCGGCAGCCCGGCCAGCCGGTCGATCTCGGCGAGCGCCTCGTCCAGGGCGGCGTCGCCGCCCGCCTCCCGGGCGCCATGCCGGGACGACCCTCCCCCAGCCCCGGAGGGCTGGGAGGTGCCCCCAGGGTCGCCGTGCACGATGCGCGGGGCCTCGTTGGGGTGCAGGGCGACGGTCGCGTGCACAGCGTCGTACGCCGCGGCGGTCTCCGCGGCCCACTGGGAGCCCTTGATGTCGCAGCCGACCTGGACGACCGTCGTCACCCCCACCGACGCGGCCCTGGCAAGGCCCTCCTCGACCGTGCCGGACTGCATGTCGAGATGGGTGTGGGAGTCGGCGACCGGCACCCGGAGGGGTTCCGGGAGCGGCGGCGCCGCGTTCTTGTCGGCGTTCGAAGGCATGCCCCGATCCTACGAAAGAGGCATGCCGCCGCGGCCGGCCCGCCCTGCGCGGGCCCTGTGCCGGTCAGCCCTGCGCCGGTCAGCCCGCCTTGCGCTGGAACGGATGGAGGAGATCGGACAGGTGCCAGTGGTGGTGCGGGGGCTCCGGCTCCCGCTCGGCCGTCCGCGCCGCCGGCACCTCCGGTGCCTCGACCGGTCCGGCCGGGGGCGTGCGGTGCCGGTTGCCGTGCGCCGCGCCGAGCACCGACGAGACCTGCCCCGCCCGCATGATCCGCAGCACGCGGCCGTCGCAGTTCTGGCACACGGGCCGGCTCAGCGGCGACGGGACGACCCGCCCGTCCGTCACGTACATGACGAACTCGGCACCGTCGGCGTCCGTGTGGTGCTCTATCTCGTACGACTGCTCCCAGCCGTGCCCGCAGCGCATGCAGGCGAAGGAATACGACTCGTGAACGACGGCTGTCGCCGCCCCGCGGAGGCCGGTCTGCCCTGCGATCTCGCTCATGCCAGCTGCTCCTCTTGTCCGCCGGACCCTTCCACCAGTGGACGCCTCCGCCGACCCGAATGCACCGGCCCTGTCGAGTGTTGGACCCGATTTGGCCGTCCCTTGCCCCACCACCCCAACACCCAGCCCAGCCCTTTGCCTTGCCCACCGTCCCTTTACCCCCACATGGCGAACAACCCGCCCCGCAAGGGGCGCGGGGAACGGCGCGCCCAGCCCCACACAAACCCGCACCCCACAACCCACCCCAACCCCCACGGCGCCCCCTAGGGGCGCGGGGAACTGCGCAACCACCCCCACACAACCCGCACCCCGCAACGCCGCCCCCACCCCCACAACGCACCCCGCACCCCGGCCCTACCCAGCGGAGCGCTTCGCGGAGACGACCGCATCGAACACCACCCGCTTGGCCACCCCCGCCTCGACCGCCACCGCGGCGATCGCCTCCTTGCGCCGCTCCCCCGCCTCCTCGCGGACCCGGACCCGGCGCACGAGTTCATCGGCGTCGAGGTCCTCGGGACCGGGCTCGGGGGCGCCCTGGACGACGACGGTGATCTCGCCCCGTACCCCGTCCGCCGCCCACCGGGCCAGCTCGGCGAGCGGGCCGCGGCGCACCTCCTCGTACGTCTTGGTCAGCTCCCGGCAGACGGCGGCCCGCCGCTGCCCGCCGAACACCTCGGCCATCGCGGCGAGCGTGTCGTCCAGGCGGTGCGGCGCCTCGAAGTACACCAGCGTGCGCCGCTCCCCGGCGACCTCCCGCAGCCGGGACAGCCGCTCGCCCGCCTTGCGCGGCAGGAAACCCTCGAAGCAGAACCGGTCGACGGGCAGCCCGGACAGGGCGAGGGCGGTGAGCACGGCGGACGGCCCGGGGACCGCGGTGACCCGGATGTCCTGCTCGACGGCGGCGGCGACCAGCCGGTACCCGGGGTCGGAGACCGACGGCATCCCGGCGTCCGTCACCAGCAGCACCCGGGCGCCGCCCGACAGTTCGGCGATCAGTTCGGGCGTCCTGGCCGACTCGTTGCCCTCGAAGTAGGAGACCACGCGTCCCTTCGTGGTGACGCCGAGCGCCTGCGTCAGCCGGCGCAGCCGCCGGGTGTCCTCGGCGGCCACGACGTCCGCGGCCGCCAGTTCCGCCGCGAGCCGCGGCGGCGCGTCCGCGACGTCGCCGATGGGAGTGCCCGCCAAGACAAGGGTTCCAGTCACGCCCCCATCCTCCCAGGGGCGGACGGATGGGGGCGCATCCGGACCCGTAGCGCCCATGCGCGGGACTCACACAGAAGGGTTCCCTACGATGGCGCGGTGACCAGTACCGCGTCCTCCACGGACACCCGGCAGGACCAGGCCCCGCACGACCAGCGGCCGTCGTGGCTCCAGCGGCTGCGCCGCTTCGGCTATCCGGCGGGCCCGGCCACGGCCGGCGAAGTCCGCGACCGCCTGGTGCCGCCGTACGCCGAGCCCAGTCCGCGCCTCTGGCTCGTCCTGGGCGTGCCACCGGCCCTGGCCGAGCGGATCACCCGCTGGTCGGGCTGGCTCGGCCCGTTGCTGGTGACGCTGATGGCGGGCGCGATGCGGTTCTGGAACCTGGGCGGCCCGAAGGCGGTGATATTCGACGAGACGTACTACGCGAAGGACGCCTGGGCGCTCGTCCACCGCGGCTTCGAGGTCAACTGGGACAAGAACGCCAACGACCTGGTCCTGCAGTCGGGCGGGCATCTGACCATCCCCACGGACGCGGCGTACGTGGTGCATCCGCCGGTGGGCAAGTACGTCATCGGTCTGGGCGAGCTGATCTTCGGGTTCGACCCGTTCGGCTGGCGGTTCATGACGGCCCTGCTGGGGACGCTCAGCGTGCTGCTGCTGTGCCGCATCGGCCGCCGGATCTTCCGCTCGACCTTCCTCGGCTGTCTGGCGGGCGCGCTGATGGCGGTGGACGGCCTGCACTTCGTGATGAGCCGCACCTCGCTGCTCGACGGCGTGCTGATGTTCTTCGTGCTCGCGGCCTTCGGCTGTCTCGTCGTGGACCGGGACCGGTCGCGGGCGCGGCTCGCCGCCGCGCTGCCCGCCGACGCCGACGGCCGGATCCGCCCGGACGCGCACACCGCCGACACGTTCCGTCTGGGCTGGCGCCCCTGGCGCTGGGCGGCGGGCCTGATGCTCGGGCTGGCCTTCGGCACCAAGTGGAACGGCCTCTACATCCTCGCCGCGTTCTGTGTGCTGGCGCTGCTGTGGGACGTCGGCGCCCGCAAGGTGGCCGGGGCGCGGCACCCGTATGCGGCGGTGCTCAAGTACGACACGGGCATCACGTTCCTGGCCACGGTCCCGGTGGCGATCGCGGTGTACCTGGCCTCCTGGACCGGCTGGATCCTGTCTCCCGCCGACGGCTCGGGCGGCTACTTCCGCAACTGGGCGGCGACCGACGGCAAGGGCGGCCACTGGACGTTCCTGCCGGACTGGCTGCGCAGCCTGTGGCACTACGAGCACGAGGTGTACGAGTTCCACGTCGGCCTGTCGTCCCCGCACACCTACCAGTCCAACCCCTGGAGCTGGCTGGTGCTGGGCCGCCCGGTCTCGTACTTCTACGAGTCCCCCTCCCCCGGCGCGGACGGCTGCCCGGCCGACGCGGGCCAGAAGTGCGCCCGTGAGGTCCTGGCGCTCGGCACGCCGCTGCTGTGGTGGGCGGCCTGCTTCGCGATCCTGTACGTCCTGTGGCGCTGGCTGTTCCGCCGCGACTGGCGCGCGGGCGCCATCGCCTGCGGCATCGCCGCCGGCTATCTGCCCTGGTTCATGTACCAGGAGCGCACGATCTTCTTCTTCTACGCCATCGTCTTCGTGCCGTTCCTGTGCCTGGCGGTGGCGATGCTGATCGGCGCGCTCGTCGGCCCGCCGGGCTCCACCGACACCCGCCGGGTGATCGGCGCCACGGGCGCGGGCGTCCTGGTCCTCCTGATCGCCTGGAACTTCATCTACTTCTGGCCCCTGTACACCGGCACCGCGATCCCCATCGACAACTGGAGATCGAGGATGTGGCTGGACACCTGGGTCTGAGAGGGGCGAGCGCTCAGCCGCTCTCGGCGATACGGGACCGATCTCCGTTCGGACACCATCCGACAACATCCCTCACCTCCGCACCGCGGTGCCGCCTACAGTTCGGGAGACGGTCATGGGGGGCACGGGGAGGGGATCGGCAGTATGCGCAGGGGGGCCAAGGCCGCCATCGTGGGCGGTGCGTTCGCCGTGCTGGCGGCGGGGGCCGGGTACGGGACGTACAACATCGTGTCCGCCGTGCAGGGCGGCGGGGGGACGGGCGGCGGTCCCGCGGCCGTGCGGACCGGGCCGCCCACCGGCGCCGAAGTACGGGAGACCACGCGGAAGTTCTTCGCCGCCTGGGAGAAGGGCGAGGCGGCGACGGCGGCCTCGTACACGGACAACTCGACCGGCGCCGAGCCGCTGCTGACGGCGTACGCGCAGGACGCGCACATCACGCACGTGCGGATCACGCCCGGCACGGCGACCGGCCCCACCGTGCCCTTCACGGTCAGGGCGACGGTGTCGTACGACGGTAAGTCCGAACCGCTCGCCTACAAGAGCGAGATGACGATCGTGCGCGGCCGGACCACGCACCGCGCGCTGGTCGACTGGCGGCCCTCCGTCGTGCACCCCGAACTGCGGCCCGGCGACACGCTGGTGACCGGGGAGTCCGCGAGCCCGCCGGTCGAGGCGGTGGACCGCAACGGAAAGGTGCTGACGAAGGACGCCTACCCGTCCCTGGGCCCCATCCTGGACGAGCTGCGCGACAAGTACGGCGCGAAGGCGGGCGGCAGACCCGGGGTGGAGCTGGCGATCCGGCACGAGGCCGACGGCGCCGCCGACACCCCGCTGCTCACCCTCGCCGAGGGCCGGGCGGGCCGGCTGCGGACGACGCTGAGCGCGAACGCACAGGCCGCGGCCGAGACAGCGGTGCGGAAGTACCCGGAGTCCTCGGTGGTGGCGGTGCGGCCGAGCACGGGAGAGGTGCTGGCGGTCGCCAACCACCGCGAGGACGGCTTCAACGCGGCCTTCCTCGGCAAGCTGGCCCCCGGCTCCACCATGAAGATCATCAGCGCCGCCACGCTCATCGACAACGGGATCACCACGGCCGACGGTCCCGCGCCCTGCACGCCGGACGCGATGTGGGAGGGCCAGACCTTCCACAACCTGGACAGCCTGGCCCCGAACCAGAACGCGACGCTCTCCGAGAGCTTCGCCCGCTCCTGCAACACGGCGTTCATCAAGTACACCGACGATCTGAAGACCGACGCGCTCACCCAGGAGGCCGAGGACCGCTTCGGCCTCGGCCGGGACGACTGGCAGACCGGTGTCCCGTCCTTCGACGGCTCGGTGCCGGCCACCGGCGGCCCGGACATGGCGGCCGCCCTCATCGGACAGGGCCAGGTCCAGCTGAGCCCGCTGAACATGGCGTCGGTGACGGCGACCGCGATGACGGGCACCTTCAGGCAGCCGGTGATCGTGCCGCTCGGCCTCGACGGCCGCGAACCGGCCCGCGCGCGGGGGCTGCCCGCGGGCACGGTGCAGCAGTTGCGCTCGATGATGCACCGCACCGCGACCAGCGGCACCGCGGCCGGCGTGATGGCCGGTCTCGGCGGCGACATCGGCGCGAAGACCGGTTCCGCGGAGGTCGACGGACAGACCAGGTCCAACAGCTGGTTCACCGGGTACCGGGGCGACATCGCGGCGGCGGCGATGGCCCAGGACGCCGGCCACGGCAGCGACGCGGCCGGACCGATTGTCGCAGCCGTGCTGCGGACAGGTGGCTGAAGTCACCCGTACAGGACGGGACTCTAGGGTGGTGGCCGTCGTTGAGGAGCATGGGGGCAACGAGGGTGACGGGGACCCTGGGGAAATCGCGGAGGAACTGAGGCAGTGGGCAAGAGAAGGCGCGTCGCCGAGCGACGGAAGACCAGACCCGCCGTGCTCGGCGGGATGTGCGCCGTCGTCGTCATCGGCGCCGGGGTCGCCGTCTACGCGCTCTACGACGGCGGCGCGGCGGCCGAGGACCGGACGCAGTCGACGTCGGCGACGGCGGACGGCAAGGCGGTGAAGACCGGCCCGTTGACCGCGGCCGAGGTGCGGACCGCCGCCACGGCCTTCCTGACGGCGTGGCAGCAGGGCGATGTCGCGCGGGCCGCCACCGCCACGGACGACGCGAGCGCCGCCACCGCGCTGCTCACCGGCTACACCAAGGACGCCCACCTCAAGGACGTCCAGGTCACCCCCGGCACCGGCACCGGTGCCGAGGTCCCGTTCTCCGTGCGGGCCACGGTGTCCTACAAGGGCGTGAGCAAGCCGCTGGCGTACGACAGCGCGCTCACGGTGGTGCGCGCCGCGTCCGACGGCGAGCCGGTGGTCGGCTGGCACGCCGCCGTGCTGCACCCCGATCTGAAGGACGGCGACACGCTGGTCACCGGCGAGTCCGGCACACCGCCGGTGACGGCGCTGGACCGCAACGGCGGGAAGCTGACCACGGCGGCGTACCCGTCCCTCGGCACGGTGCTGGACGGGCTGCGCGAGAAGTACGGCAAGGTGGCGGGCGGCAAGGCGGGCGTCGAACTGCGAGTGGTCCGCGGCAAGGAGTCGAAGAAGGCGAAGCTGTCCGACAAGACGCTGCTGGAGCTGAGCAAGGGCACGCCGGGCACGGTACGGACGACGCTGAGCGCGAGCCTGCAGGCCGCGGCCGAGCGGCAGGTCGCCGCGTCGCAGCGCGCCTCGGTCGTGGTGCTGCGGCCCTCGACCGGTGAGGTTCTCGCGGTGGCCAACACCAGCCGCGGCTTCAACACGGCCCTCCAGGGCTCGCTGGCCCCCGGCTCCACGATGAAGGTCATCACATCGTCGCTGCTCATCGAGAAGGGCCTGGCCGCCGCGGACAAGTCCCACCCCTGCCCCAAGACGTTCACGTACGGCGGCTGGAAGTTCCACAACGACGACGACTTCGAGATCAAGGGCGGCACCTTCAAGGCGAGCTTCGCGCGCTCCTGCAACACGGCCTTCATCAGCCAGGCGGGCAAGCTGGACAACGACGACCTGACGCAGCAGGCCCAGCAGGTGTTCGGCCTGTCCAGGAACGACTGGGCGATCGGCGTGCCGACCTTCGACGGCTCGGTGCCGGTGCAGTCGGCGGCGCAGATGGCGGCCTCGCTGATCGGCCAGGGCGGGGTGCGCATGAACCCGCTCAACATGGCGTCCGTGGCCGCGACGGTGAAGGCGGGCGTCTTCCGCCAGCCGTACCTGGTCTCCCCGTCGGTCGACCACCGCAAGCTGGCCACCACGTCCCGCACGATGTCCGCGGGCACCCTGTCCCAGCTGCGCGAGCTGATGCAGTACACCGCGGCGTACGGCACGGCGGCGCAGGCGATGTCCGGTCTCGGCCCCGACTACGGTGCGAAGACGGGATCGGCGGAGGTCGACGGGCAGAAGAAGCCGAACGGCTGGTTCACGGCGTACCGCGGGGACCTGGCCGCCGCGGGCGTGGTCCAGGCGGGCGGGCACGGCGGTGACACGGCGGGGCCGATCGTGGCGGCGCTGCTGCGGGCGGGCGGCTGAGGCGGCGTCGAGGACGAACCCGGGGCGCGATGCCCAGCGCTCAGCGTTCTGTGCTCAGCGTTCTGTGCTCTGTGCTGAGTGCTCTGTGCGGCACTGGTTCGGTGGCCATGTAGGTGCGTCGCAGGAACCGGAGCAGGGCCTTCGACTCGAACTGCACCACGGAGACCCCGTGCGCGGAGTGGAACTCCACGACGGCCTGGACGCGGCCGCAGGGCCACACCCGGACGTCTCCGCTCTCGGCGGGCGCCCGCAGCCCCTGTTCGAGCAGCGCGCGTGCGAACGTCCACTCATGGGGTCCGGGCAGCGGTTCGGGCAGGCCGACACGCACCGACCGCGGATCCGCCTCGGGGTCGTAGCGCAGGATGACAGGGACGGCGGGGGCGTCCTCGCGGATGTCCTCGTCCGTGACGATGTGGGCTCGTGCGTACTGCTCGACTACGGACATCAGAGAGCCCCTAACCAGGCGTTACCGATAGAAATCCTGTGTATTCACATGTACCCACCTCCTCCCCAATGTCGCATATTTCCAAGAATGCGCTCATTGGGAGCGAGTCGATCTCACCTGTGCAATAAACGACAATCTCGCTCTTGCAAGACGTTCGCAACAAGCGCCTAGAATCGGCGTGTGCATGTACCTGACGGATTCATCGACGCGCCCACCTCCGCCGTCACCGGCGTGGTCGCCGCAGGCGCCATCGCCGTGAGCCTGCGCGGCGCGCACCGTGAGCTTGGGGGAGAAAGGACCGCGCCGCTGGCCGGGCTCGTGGCCGCGTTCATCTTCGCGGTGCAGATGCTGAACTTCCCGGTCGCCGCCGGGACCAGCGGCCATCTGCTCGGTGGCGCACTCGCCGCGATACTCGTCGGCCCCTACACAGGAGTGCTCTGCGTCTCCGTCGTCCTGCTGATGCAGGGCATCCTGTTCGCCGACGGCGGTCTGACCGCGCTCGGCGTGAACATCACCGACATGGCGCTCGTGACCACCGTGGTGTCGTACGCCGTCTTCCGGGGCCTGCTCGCGGTGCTGCCGGACGGCCGGCGCTCGGTCACCGTCGCCTCCTTCGTCGCCGCGCTGGTGTCGGTGCCGGCCGCCGCCTGCGCCTTCACCCTGATCTACGCGATCGGCGGCACCACCGACGTGGCCCTCGGCAAGGTCGCCACCGCGATGATCGGCGTCCATGTGCTGATCGGGATCGGCGAGGCCGTGATCACCGCGCTCACGGTCAGCGCCGTCATCGCCGTACGGCCGGACCTCGTGCACGGGGCCCGGGGCCTGGGGCAGAAGCTGAAGCTGCGGGTGAACGGCGAACTGGTCGACGCCCCGGCCGCCCCGGTCCCGGCCGCCGCCCGGACCTCACGCCGCACCCTGTGGATCAGCGGTCTCGTCGCCTCGCTCGTGCTCGCCGGGTTCGTCAGCTTCTACGCCTCCGCCAACCCCGACGGCCTGGAGAAGATCGCCCACGACCACGGCATCGACAAGAAGACCGAGGAGCACACGTCGTCCGACTCACCGCTCGCCGACTACGGCGTCAAGGACATCTCCGACGCCCGGCTCTCCGGCGGCCTCGCCGGTGTGATCGGCGTCGGCGTCACCGCCGTCGCGGGCAGCGCGGTCTTCTGGACGGTGCGCAGGCGCCGCAGCCGGGACGTCTCCCCCGCGGGCACGGACGTCTGACATGGGCGCCGGGCACACCCATCGGCTGTACCGGCACGGGCACTCGCCCGTGCACGCGCTGCCGCCGCACACCAAGCTCGCCGCCGCCTTCGCCTTCGTCGTCGTCGTGGTCTCCACCCCGCGCGAGGCCATGTGGGCGTTCGGGCTGTACGCCGTGCTGCTCGCGACGGTGGCCCACCGCGCCCGGATCCCGGCCGGTTTCCTGCTCAAACGCCTGCTGATCGAGGTGCCGTTCGTCGCGTTCGCGGTGCTCATGCCGTTCGTGGCGGAGGGCGAGCGGGTGGACGTCCTCGGTCTGTCGCTGAGCGTGCACGGCCTGTGGGGCGCCTGGAACGTGCTCGCCAAGGGCACCCTGGGCGTCGCCACCTCGGTGCTGCTGGCCGCCACCACCGAACTGCGCGAACTGCTGCTCGGGCTCCAGCGGCTGAAGCTGCCGCCCCTGCTGGTCCAGATCGCATCGTTCATGATCCGCTACGGCGACGTCATCACCGACGAGATGCGCCGCATGCGGATCGCCCGCGCCTCACGCGGCTTCGAGGCGCGGGGCGTGCGCCACTGGGGCGTGCTCGCCAAGTCCGCCGGCGCGCTGTTCATCCGCTCCTACGAACGCGGCGAACGCGTCCACCTGGCCATGGTGAGCCGCGGCTACGCCGGTTCGATGCCGATCATCGACGAGGTGACCGCGTCCCGGGCCCAGTGGTCGTACGCCCTCACCCTCCCGTTCGCCGCGCTCGTCGTCTGTCTGCTGGGATGGACCCTGTGACCACTGACTCGATCCCCGCGTCCCTGGAGGTCTCCGGCCTCGCCTTCGCCTACCCCGACGGCCACCAGGCCCTGTTCGGCGTGGACTTCGGCATCGGCCGCGGCGAACGGGTCGCGCTGCTCGGCCCGAACGGCGCCGGCAAGACCACCCTCGTGCTGCACCTCAACGGCATCCTGAGCGGCGGGGCCGGGACGGTGACCGTGGCCGGACTCCCGGTCGGCAGCGAGCACATGGCCGAGATCCGGCAGAAGGTCGGCATCGTCTTCCAGGACCCCGACGACCAGCTGTTCATGCCGACCGTGCGGGAAGACGTGGCATTCGGCCCCGCGGCGGCCGGACTGAAGGGCGCCGCGCTCCAGGAGCGGGTGCGCACGTCCCTGGAACGGGTGGGCATGCAGGACTTCGCCGACCGGCCCCCGCACCATCTCTCGTTCGGCCAGCGGCGCCGGGTCGCCGTCGCCACCGTGCTGGCGATGGAGCCGGAGATCCTGGTCCTCGACGAGCCCTCCTCCAACCTCGACCCGGCCTCCCGCAGGGAACTCGCCGACATCCTGCGCGCGCTGGACGTCACCGTCCTGATGGTCACCCACGACCTGCCGTACGCGCTGGAGCTGTGCCCGCGCTCCCTGATCCTGAGCGACGGCGTGATCGCCGCGGACGGTCCGACCGGCGACCTCCTCTCCGACGACGCGCTGATGCGCGCCCACCGCCTGGAGCTGCCCTTCGGCTTCGACCCCCGTTCGGTGACGACGGCCGGGCGGTGACCCCGGAATCGCAGGCCGACCGCGGGTGTTGCACCCACAGCCGAAGGTGAGCCGAAGGGATGTGCGGGCGTGGACGTGAACGGCACAGTGGCCGAGGGCTTCGAACCGGTCAGGGAGGCGTTCCTGCGCAACTTCGAGCACCTGGGCGAGCGGGGCGCGGCGGTCGCCGTGTACCGGGACGGGCACCGGGTCGTCGACCTGTGGGGCGGCACCAAGGACCTGAACGGGACGACCGGGGCGACCGGGACGACCGGGCCGACCGGGACGCCTCCCTGGGAACACGGCACCGCACAGATCGTGCGCTCGGCCACGAAGGGCGTCGCCGCGGCCGTCCTGCTCCTGCTGCACCAGCGCGGAGAGCTGGACCTGGAGGCGCCGGTGGGCGCGTACTGGCCGGAGTTCAAGGCCGCGGGCAAGGAGCGCACGCTGGTGTGGCACCTGCTCGCGCACCGCGCCGGCGTCCCGGTGCTGGACCGCCCGCTCACCCCCGCACAGGCGGCCGACCCCGAGATGGGCGCGGCGGCCGTCGCGGCACAGGCACCCGTGTGGGAACCGGGCACGGACCACGGCTACCACGCGCAGACATACAGCTGGCTCACCGGGGAGCTGGCACGGCGGATCACCGGCCGGCCCATCGGCGACTGGCTCGCCGACGAGATCGCCGGGCCGACCGGCGCGGACCTGTGGCTCGGGCTGCCGGACGCGCAGGCCGCGCGCGTGGGCCGGGTCGGACCCGTCGAAGCCCCCGAAGCGGCGGGCGGGCTGCGGACCCGGCCCAAGCGGTCCGTCGCCGAGGCGTACGCCGACCCGGGCTCCCTGACCCGCCGCGCCTTCGCCGCGATCACTCCGCTGCCCGACGAGAACGACCCCGGCTACCGCGCCGCCGCCCTGCCCGCCTCCAACGGCATCGCCACCGCGGACGGCCTGGCCCGGTTCTACGCGGCGCTGATCGGCGAGGTGGACGGCGGCCGGCGGCTGTTCACCCCGCGCACCATGGAACTGGCCCGCGGCGAACGGTCCGTAGGGCCCGACCGCGTGCTGGTCGTTGGCACTCGCTTCGGACTCGGCTACATGCTGCACGGCACGGCCTCGCCGCTGCTGTCCCCCGCCTCCTTCGGGCACCCCGGCCGCGGTGGCGCCCTCGGCTTCGCCGACCCGGAGTCGGGCATCGCCTTCGGCTATGTGACGAACGGCTTCCGGCAGAGCGTGACGGCGGACCCACGCGCGCAGGCACTGATCCGAGCGCTTGCGGCTCTCGCCGGGGAGTTGGCAGCTCCGTCAGCGGGGCTCGGCTAGTTTCCCTGCGGGGCCCTGCGGGGCCCTGACGGCCTTCGTCTGCGGCGCCGTCGTGGCTTGTCGCGCAGTTCCCCGCGCCCCTTGCGGGGCACCTGCCGGCCCTCGTCCGCGGCGCCGTCGTGGCCGGGCGCGCAGTTCCTCGCGCCCCTTCGGGGCCGCACTGCCGGCCCTCGGCTGCGGCGCCGTCGTGGCTTGTCGCGCAGTTCCCCGCGCCCCTTGCGGGGCACCTGCCAGCCCTCGTCCGCGGCACCGTCGTAGCCGGGCGCGCCCACGCGGCGGAGCCGCAAATCAACACAGCCCCGCGCCCCCCTGCGGGGCCCTGACAGCCCTCGTCCGCGGCACCGTCGCGGCCCGTCGCGCAGTTCCCCGCGCCCCTTACGGGGCACCTGCCAGCCCTCGTCCGCGGCACCGTCGTAGCCGGGCGCGCCCACGCGGCGGAGCCGCAAATCAACACAGCCCCGCGCCCCTTACGGGGCGTTGCTGTTCAGACGTTGATGGGGTGGGACGTGTGGCCGGAGGCTGTGTCTATTTCGTTGTGGGCCTTGGTCAGTAGTTGCATCGCCAGTTCGTTGAGGGCGCGGGCGCCCGCTATTTCCTCGCCGACCCGCGGCTGATTGGTGTCGGTGCGGTGCCGGCTCGCCTGGCCGTGCGCCCGCACCTCCGTGCCGTCGGGCAGGCGCACCAGGGCGGCCGCCCGCGTGTGCTGTTCGTCCTCCTGGAACTCCATCTCGACGTGCCATCCCACTGCGTTGTGCATCATGAGGACCACCTCCGGAACCATTGATTCCAGGGTGCGCCCGCCCCGCCGCGACGTCACGCCGGACCGCGTCAGGACCGCGTCTTCGGCTCGCCCTCGAAGCTCGCGAAGTACGCGGCGGCCATGTCCTCGTCGCCGTGCCCCTGCGCGGCGGCCCGTGCGAGGCGTTCGGCGGTGGCGGCGGCGACGTCCAGGCGTACATGACCACGCTCCCCCGCCCGGACGATCAGCCGCGCGTCCTTCTCGGCCGTGGTCACCGCGAACTGCGCCGGCGTCAGCTGCCCGTCGAGGATCATCCCGGCCTTGGCCCGCAGGTACCCCATGTCGAGCGGTCCCTCGGCGATCAGGTCGAAGAAACTGTGCGGGTCGACGCCGAGCGCCTGGGCGAGGGCGACGACCTCCCCGCCGGCCGCGGTGACCGCGAGGACCCAGCTGTTGGCGACGAGCTTGAGCCGGGTCGCGCCGGCCTCGGCCCCGTCGTCGCCGGTCCACATGGTCCGTACGCCGATCGCGTCGAAGACGGGCGCGACCGTCGCGCGGTGCTCCTCGGGGCCGGCGGCCAGCACGGTGAGCTGCCCGGACTCGGCGGGCTGCCGGGTGCCAAGGACGGGGGCGTCGTAGAAGACGAGGCCGTGCTCGCGGGCGAACGCGGCGAGTTCGGCGACGGAGTCGAGGCCGGCCGTGGTCGACTGCGCCCAGACGGCGCCGGAGCGCAGCGCGGGTGCCGCCTCGCGCATGACCTCCAGGACCGTGTCGCCGTCGTACAGCATGGTCAGCACGACGTCGGCCCCGTGCACCGCCTCGGCCGGGTCGTCGGCGATGTGCACCCCCTCGGAGGCCAGCGGCTGGGCCTTGTCCCGGGTGCGGTTCCAGGCGCGGACGGCGTGTCCGGCGCGGGCGATGTTGCGGGCCATCGCGGCGCCCATGATGCCCGTGCCCAGGACGCTCACGGTGAGCTTGTCGGTCATACGTGCTCCTGTTCTGGAATGTCCTGCTGGCGGATTCCCGCTCCGGTGCGACCCACACAGGAGCCGATTGATCGTCGATCGATACCGATCGACAATCGACATATGCATCGTCTCTTCATAGACGTCCTCCGGGCCGGTATCGCCGCGGCGATCTTAGGCGGCCTCTTCGCCCAGATCGTGGTCATCCCGACGACGGCGGCCGACGAGGTCGACCGGTTCCCGCCGTACGCCCCGTTCGCAGCCCCCTATGTGACGGTGGCGATCGCCGGCGTCGCCTGCGTCCAGGTCGCGCTGGTCGCCGTGTGGCGCCTGCTCGCCATGGTCCGGCGCGGTGCGATCTTCACCCCGCCGGCCTTCCGCTGGGTCGACGTCATCATCGGTGCCTCGGTCGTGGCGACGCTGCTGGCGGCCGGGGTCACCGGACATCTGGCGCTGGCCTCCGTCCCCTCCCCGGACGACGGCATGGAGGTGATCGGCGCCCTGGGCGCCGCCACGGCGTGCGTCGGCGTCGGAACGGCGTTCGCCATGCTCGTCGTGATCATGCGGAGCCTGCTGCGCAGGGCGACGGACCTGCAGACCGAGATCGCCGAGGTGATCTGATGGCCATCATCGTGGACCTCGACGTGCAGCTCGCCAGGCGCAAGCTGTCGGTGGGCGAGTTCGCCGCCGCCGTCGGGATCACGCCCGCCAACATCGCCGTACTGAAGAACGGACGCGCGAAGGCGGTGCGGTTCACGACGCTCGACGCGATCTGCCGCACCCTCGGCTGCCAGCCGGGCGACGTGCTGCGCTGGGTGCCCGACGAGCCGCCGGACTGACGCTCGCCGTCCCTACGGTCCGGCGCCGCCGCGGCGGTCAGGAGGTGCGCTCGCGCACGTCCACCAGGGTGCCGCCGGCATGCGCGATCAGCGTCTTCGGGGCCATCGGGAACACGGTGTGCGGGGTGCCTGCGGCGGCCCACACGAGGTCGTGGCCGAGCAGCGAGCGATCGGCGAGCACCCGGGTCCGGGTCCGGTGCCCGAAGGGCGGCACGCCGCCGATGGTGTACCCGGTGGTCTCCCGTACGACCTCGGCCTTGGCCCGGGTGACGGTTTCGGCGCCCAGCTCCGCCCGGACCCGCTCGACGTCCACCCGGGACGCGCCGTCCATGAGCACCAGCACGGGCACCCGGTCCACAGCGAAGATCAGCGACTTGCAGATCTGGCTCAGCTCGCAGCCGATCGCGGCGGCGGCCTCGGCCGCGGTGCGGGTCGCGTCCGGGAAGCGCCGGATGCGCGAGTGCAGGTCATTGAGGCCCAGCTCGGCCAGGGCGGCGGCGAACCGGGGGTGGGCTCCGGAGCCCTCGGCGTCGGCGGCGGCTGTCGGCGTCAGTGGGGGCATGGGTGCACCGTAGCGGGAGGGGCGGCGGCGGGCGAACGCATTCGGGGCTGCCTCCCGCGTGGTTCGGGTGTCGCCCGTGACGTTCGGGGGGCGCCCGTGACACAAGGAGGCCGGTGAGGGCAGCCCCGTCCCCACGGTCCCTCACCGGCCGGTTCCTGTGTCAGGCGGTGCGCGTCAGGCGCGCACCAGCTCCCGGTCCTCGTCCCGGGGCCGGTCCTCGTCCCGGGCGCGCAGGCCCTCGCCCTCGACGTCCACGTTGGGCAGGAGGCGGTCCAGCCAGCCGGGCAGCCACCAGGCCCGCCTGCCGAGCAGGGCGAGCACCGCCGGCACGATCGCCATGCGCACGATGAAGGCGTCGAAGAGCACGGCGACCGCGAGACCGAAGCCGATCATCTTCACCATCGACTCGCTGGAGCCGATGAAGCCGGCGAAGACCGCGATCATGATCACGGCCGCGGCCGAGACGACCCGGGCGCCGTGCCGGAAGCCGGTCACCACGGCCTGGCTCGGCTTCTCCCCGTGGACGTACGCCTCCCGCATCCGGGTCACCAGGAACACCTCGTAGTCCATGGCGAGGCCGAAGACCACACCGACCATGAAGATCGGCATCATCGACATGACCGGACCGGTCTCCTCGACGCCCATCAGGCCGGACAGCCAGCCCCACTGGAAGACGGCGACGACGGCGCCCAGGGCGGCCAGCACGCTCAGCAGGAAGCCGAGGGCCGCCTTCAGCGGCACGAGGACGGAGCGGAAGACCACAATCAGCAGCAGGAACGCGAGGCCGACGACGAGGGCCAGATAGGGCAGCAGCGCGTCGTTCAGCTTCTGCGAGACGTCGATGTTCATCGCCGTCGAACCGGTGACCAGCACCGTGGCGTCGGTGCTCCGGGTGATGTCGGCGCCGGTGTCCCGGATCGCGTGCACCAGGTCCTCGGTGCTGGTGGAGGACGGCTTGGAGTCCGGGATCACGGTGATGGTCGCGGTGTCACCGGCCTTGTTGGGCGCGGGCGGGGTCACCGTGACGACGTTCTCAAGGCCCTTGATCCGGTCGCCGACCTCGGTGAAGGCGGCCTTCGGGCGGTCGCTGTCGCGGGCGTCGACGACGACCATCAGCGGGCCGTTGAAGCCGGGTCCGAAGCCCTCGGAGAGCAGGTCGTAGGCGCGGCGCTGGGTGGTGGACGTCGGCTGGGAGCCGTCGTCGGGCAGGCCCAGCTCCAGGGAACCGGCCGGGACGGCCGCGGCGCCGAGGCCGACGATGCCCAGCAGCAGGACGGCGACCGGGCGGCGCACGACGAAGCTCGCCCAGCGGGTGCCCAGGTTCGGCCGGTCGGCCTTGTGCGGCTGCTCGGCCTTGCGCCGGCCGCCGAGCAGCTTGCTCTTCTCACCGGCCGGCTTGACCCTGCGGCCCGCGTAGCCGAGCAGCGCCGGGATCATGGTGAGGGCGATCAGGACCGCGACGGCGACGGTGCCGGCGGCCGCGATGCCCATCTTCGTCAGCATCGGGATGTTGACCACGGACAGGCCGACCAGGGCGATCACCACGGTGAGGCCCGCGAAGACCACCGCCGAGCCCGCGGTGCCGACGGCCCGGCCGACGGCCTCCTCACGCTCGCGGCCCTCGGCGAGTTCGGCGCGGTAGCGGGAGACGATGAACAGCGCGTAGTCGATACCGACGGCGAGGCCGATCATCATCGCAAGGATGGAGGTGGTCGAGCCCAGGTCGAGGACGCTGGCCAGCGCGGTGATGGTGGAGACGCCGATGCCCACGCCGATGAGCGCGGTCAGCAGCGGAAGCCCGGCCGCCAGCAGGGAGCCGAAGGTGATGACGAGGACGACCGCGGCGACCGCGATGCCGATGACCTCGCTGGATCCGGTCTCCGGTGTCGCGCTGAGCGCGTCACCGCCGATCTCGACGGTCAGCCCGGCGTCCCGCGCGTCCTCGGCGGCCCGGTTGAGGGCGTCGCGCGAGGAGTCCTCCAGCTCCATGCCGGAGACCTTGTACTTCACGGACGCGTAGGCGATCGTGCCGTCCTTGCTGACCGCCTTGCCGGTGTACGGGTCGGCGACGGAGGCGACCTCGGAGCCGTCTCCCAGCTCCTTCACCGTCTTCTCGACGGTCGCCTTGTTGTCCTTGTCCGTCATCTTCTCGCCGTTCGGCGCCTTGAAGACGACGCGGGCGGTCGCGCCGTCGGCGCTCATGCCGGGGAAGCGCTGTTCCAGCAGGTCGAAGGCCTTCTGCGCCTCCGTGCCGGGGATGGAGAAGGAGGTGTTGCCGGCCGCGGGCGCGCTGGCCGCGCCGACGCCCGCCAGGGTCAGCAGCGCCACCCAGATCAGGGCGACGAAGTGCCGTCGCCTGAAGGCGAGCCGGCCCAGTTTGTAGAGGAACGTGGCCACGAGGGCGTACTCCCGGTCAGTCGTGGGGTGTTTCAGGGCAGGGGTGATCGACCCGTGGGGCAGGGCTGATCGGCCCGACGACGTGAGCGGTGGCGTCAGGTGGGGCTGGGGAGGTGCGAGGTGGTCAGTCGGTGGACACGCCGAGGGCGGGGAGGACCACGGCGTCGATGTACGACCTGAGGAATGCCTGGGTCGGTGGCTGGTCTTCGAGCAGCGCCCGGGTGACGAAGCCGCCGACCATCATGTGCACCAGGAAGTCCAGCGCCGGACAGTCCGCGCGGACCTCGCCGCGGCCGACGGCTCGCTGCAGCACCTTCCGGAACCCGTTCATCTCGGGATCCACGAGCTGGTTGCGGAACGCCTCGCGCAGGTCCGGGTTGTTGTGCATGGCCATGGCGACGCCGCGCATCAGGGCGGAGTTCCGCTCGATCACGCAGTCGTCCTCGGCCGCCACCAGGGCGTGCAGATCGCCCCGCAGCGATCCGGTGTCGATCTCCTCGATGCTGCCCGGCTTGCTGTGCCGGATGGCCTTCACGACCAGCTCGGCCTTGCCGCCCCACTGGCGGTAGAGGGTGGCCTTGCTGGACCGGGTGCGGGCGGCCACGGCGTCCATGGTGAGGGCGTCGTACCCGACTTCACGAAGCAGGTCGAGCACGGCCTCGTACAACTCGGCCTCACGCTCGGGAGTGATCCGACTGCGACGCCCCGGTGCGAGCACCGGCTCCACCGGAGCGGCTGACGCCGCGCCCCTGGATGCCCCAGTCATGTCTCTCGCCTCCTGCTTCGAACGACACGGTTTCGTACGAGACGAATGTAGCGCACCCCACCATCGAAACGAAACGGTTTCGTACGTGCGCTGGGTCACGTCCGTCAGTTCCACATAAGTTGCCTGTGCGCAGGCGGCGGAAAAGCATGGGGAGGTGAGCTATCTGCGCCTGCCGCACCTCAGCGGCGACCTGCTGTGCTTCGTGGCCGAGGACGATCTGTGGCTGGCCCCCCTCGACGCCCCCGGCCGCGCCTGGCGGCTCACCGTCGACCGCACCAAGACCGGCCACCCGCGCTTCTCCCCCGACGGCCGCCGGATCGCCTACACGACCTGGCACAGCCTGGTACCCGAGATCCACCTGGCCGATGTCGACGGCGGCCCTGGGCGGCAGCTGACGTACTGGGGCAGCTCCGACACCCGGGTGTGCGGCTGGACGCCGCCCGGCCCGGACGGCGCGTCCGACATCCTCGCCGTCGCCTCCCACGGCCAGCCCTTCTCCTACTTCACCTGGGCCCACAAGGTCTCCACCGACGGCGACCCGGGCCGCACACTCCCCTGGGGCCCGGTCAGCGACATCCAGGTCGCCGACATCGCCGACGAGCGCAGGACCCTGCTGCTGACCGGCACCCCACCGCACGAACCGGCCGACTGGAAGCGGTACCGGGGCGGCGCCATGGGCCGGCTGTGGCTGCACGGACGGCGGCTGCTCGCCGACCTCGGCGGCCACCTGGACTCCCCGATGTTCGTGGCCGGCCGGATCGCCTTCCTCTCCGACCACGAGGGCGTCGGCAACCTCTACTCGTGCGCGTACGACGGCTCCGACCTGCGCCGCCACTCCGACCACGACGCCTTCTACGCCCGGCACGCCACCGGTGACGGGACGCGGGTGGTGTACCAGTGCGGGGGCGATCTGTGGCTCGTCGACGACCTGTCGCCGCACGCCGTGCCGCGCCGGCTCGACGTGCGGCTGTCCGGCCCGCGGGCCGGCCGCCGCCGCTACCAGGTGCCGGCCGCGCAGCACGTGGACGGCGTCTCGGTCGACGAGACGGGACGGGCCAGCGCCGTCGTCGTGCGCGGCAGCCTGTACTGGCTCACCCACCGCGACGGCCCGGCCCGCACCCTCGCGGACACCCCGGGTGTCCGGGTCCGGCTGCCGGCGATGCTGGGCTCGACCGGGCAGATCGCCTACGTCACGGACGCCGAGGGCGAGGACCGGATCGAGATCGCCCGACTGCCGAGGGCCAGCGGCGACCAGGCACCGCGCCGGCTGGCCCCCGAAGGGCTGGGCCGGGTCCTGGAACTGGTCTCGGACCCCTCGGGCGAACGGCTCGCCGTCGCCGCGCACGACGGACGCCTGCTCCTCATCGACACCACCGAAGTCGCCGGGGACACCGGTGAATTGGGGGACGCCGGAGGTGTTGGGGGCGCCGGGGGCGGGTCGTGGGTGGGGGGCGGGGGAGGTGGGGTCATCGAGCTGATCCGGTCCCTCAATGGCCCGGTGAAGGACCTGGCGTTCGCCCCGGACGGGACCTGGCTGACCTGGTCGCACCCGGGCATCGGACGCTCACTGCGGCAGATCAAGATGGCCCGCGTCCCCGGAACCGGCCACGCGGACCGGCTGATCGTCGACGTCACCGACGGCCGCTTCGAAGACGAGAGCCCGGTGTTCACCCGGGACGGCCGCTACCTGGCGTTCCTGTCCTGGCGCGGCTTCGACCCGGTGTACGACGTGCACACCGGTGACCTGTCCTTCCCGCTCGGCTGCCGCCCCTACCTGGTGCCGCTGTCGTCCGCCACCCCCTCCCCGTTCGCGCTGGACCCGGAGGGACGCCCGGCGGCCGGCGGCCTGGACCCCGCCGAGGACGGGCCCGGCGACGGCACCGCGGTGACCGTCGAGGTCGAGGGACTGGAGAGCCGGGTCACCCCGTTCCCGGTGACCGCGTCCAAGTACTCGGCGCTGCACCCGGTGACGGGCGGCGGCCTGGTCTGGCTGCGCTGGCCGATCTCGGGCGCGCTGGGCGAGACCTTCGTCAACCCGGCCGACATCAGCGGGCGCCCGACCCTGGAGCACTTCAACATCACCAAGGCGAAGCGGTCCGAACTCGTCGGTCACCTGGACTGGTTCACGGTCAGCGGCGACGGCACCCGGCTGGTCGTGGTCGACGAGGGCGAGCTGCGCGCCGTCCCGTCCACCGAGCCCGGCGACGCCGACACGACGGTCTGGATCGATCTGCGCCGCATCCTGCACGAGGTCGACCCGCCCGCCGAGTGGCGCCAGTCCTTCGAGGAGGCGGGCCGGCTCATCCGGGCCTACTTCTGGGACCCGGGGATGTGCGGCATCGACTGGGACGCGGTCCTCGACCAGTACCGGCCGCTGGTCGAACGCGTCGCCTCCCCGGACGACTTCGCGGACCTGCTGCGCGAGGTGCTGGGCGAGCTGGGCACCTCCCACGCCTATGTCACCCCGGCCCGCCGCAACGAGGGCCCGCCCCACTACCAGCGCTACCAGGGCCTGCTCGGCGCCAACTTCGTCTGCCGGGACGGGCACTGGACGGTCAAGCGGATCCTGCCCGGCGACTCCTCCGACTCCCGGGCGCGCTCGCCGCTGGCCGGCACCGGCATCCGGGAGGGCGCCGTGCTCACGCATGTGGACGGGCGGCCGGTGGACCCGGTGGCGGGCCCGTACCCGCTGCTGGCGGGTGCCGGCGGCACGACCGTGGAGCTGACCTTCGCCCGCTGCCCCGCCGGGGACGAACTGACCGGCCTCGCCGGCCCCGTGGCGGGCCCGGGTGACCGGTCGCGGCGGGTGGCCGTCGTCCCGCTGATCGACGAACGACCGCTGCGCTACCAGGACTGGGTGGCCAAACGCCGCGACGTGGTACGGGAGTTGAGCGGCGGCCGGTGCGGCTATCTGCACATCCCCGACATGGGCGGCTCCGGCTGGGCCCAGTTCAACCGCGATGTGCGCATGGAGGTGTCCCGGCCCGCGCTCCTGGTGGACGTGCGCGGCAACGCGGGCGGGCACATCAGCGAACTCGTCGTCGAGAAACTGACCCGGACGATCCTCGGCTGGGACCTGACCCGCGACGCCCAGCCGGTGTCGTACGCGTCGAACGCGCCGCGCGGCCCGATCGTGGCGCTCGCCGACGAGGCGACCTCCTCCGACGGCGACATGATCACGGCCGCCATCCGGCTGCTGAAGCTGGGCCCGGTGGTCGGGCAGCGCACCTGGGGCGGCGTGGTCGGCATCACCGGGCGGCACCGGCTGGGCGACGGCACGATGATCACGGTGCCGATGAACGCGGCCTGGTTCGACGCGTACGGCTGGTCCGTGGAGAACCACGGCGTCGCCCCGGACGTGGAGGCCCTGCGCACCCCCCTGGACTGGGCCGAGGGCCGCCATGTCGAGATGGACGAGGCGATCCGGCTGGCCATGGACCTGCTGGCCACCTGGCCCGTGGCGACCCCACCCGACCACAGCGAAATCCCCAACCGCTCCCGCCCACCCCTCCCACCCCGCCCATAACCACTCTCCCCTCACCCGCGGTTGAGCCCCCATGCCGACCCCGGACAGCTGCCGCCCAGCCACAAGCAGGCCGCACGGCCGGAGTTGAGCCCCACGTCGGCCGCGAGAAGTCCCCGGCCGAGGCGGGGCGGGGTAGGCGGAGGGGCGCCCCGCGTCCGGGGCGCCCCTTGTGGCCGATGGCCGACCGTGGCGTCAGGCGTCGTAGTCCTGGTCCATGCGGTCGTGCATCTCACGCTCGGTGTCCTGCGTGTCCCGCGGGTTCTGGCGGCCACGCTCGGACTGCGGCTTGCCGGACTTCTGCTGACCGCGCTGGCCGGCCTTCTCGCGCGTGTTCTGCTCGGCCTGGTCCCGCATGTTCTTGGCCTTGTCCTGGAACTGGTCCTTGATACCCATGTGGGTTCACTCCCGTGAGGGTGAGGGGTGTTGGGGCCCTCAGTGGGCCCCGACCAGATTCACACGGCCGGACACGGAGCGCATGTCGATCAGTTACCGTGCGTAGCACGTTCCTGTTCGTCGGCCCGACCGCCCGCGCCGACGAGTCCCGTGCGCATCCCCTGGAGCCGGGGCGCGAACCGCCGCATCTCGCGCTGCCCCACCGTCCCGACGAGCCCCGGCAGCCAGCCGCGTACGCCCTGCATCCCGCGCAGCCACCACTGCCCGTACACATGGCTCGACCGGCGTTCGATCCCGGCGACGATCCGGTCCACCGCGGGTCCCGGCGGATAGGTCCGGCCGGCCGGCCACGGCAGCCGCTGCCGCAACTCCCGCATGATCGCGTCCTGGTCGGCGCCGCGCACCATGTCCGTGTCGGTCCAGGACAGATACGCCACCCCGACCCGCACCCCCCGGTGGCCGACCTCGGCCCGCAGGCTGTGCGCGTACGCCTCCACGCCCGACTTGGACGCGCAGTACGCCGTCATCATCGGCGCCGGCGTGATCGCGGCGAGCGAGGCGATCTGAAGCAGATACCCGCGGCTCTCGGTGAGCAACGGCAGGAACGCGCGGGCCGTCACCGCCGAGCCGATCAGATTGACCTCGATCACCCGGCGCCAGGCGTCCGGGTCGGAGTCGGCGAAGGGGCCACCGGTGGCGACGCCCGCATTGGCGACGACGATGTCGACCTTCCCGAACCGCTCCTCGACCTCGCCGGCGACACGGGTCATCGCCTCCTGGTCGGTGACGTCGGCGTACCAGTGGCCGCCCGCGCCGTGCAGCCGCCCGGCGACGTCCTTGAGCGCGTCCGCCTCCAGCCCGACCAGCGCCACCTTCGCGCCGCGCGCGGACAGCTTGCGGGCGAGCAGTGCGCCGACGCCGCGCGCCGCTCCGGTGACGACCGCGACCTGTCCTTCGAGGCCCCTGCTCATGCGTCCTCCTTGGCGTGCGTGTCCTCGGCGCCCGCACCGTCCACGGCGCCTGTCGTCTCTACGGCACCCGCCGCCGGTACGGCACCCGCCGTCTGTACGGCACTCACCGTCTCTGCGGCACTCGCCGTCTCTACGGCGCCTGCCATGCTCCCGGCGCCTGTCGTGTTCTGTGTCTGCCGGACGTAGGTCGTGACGAGTTCCCGGATCCGCCCGGTGACCAGGTCGGGGTCCTCCACCGGGGTCATGTGCCCGAGGCCGGGCAGTTCGGTCAGGCCGACGCAGTGCGGCAGCGCGGCGGCGACGGCCCGCGCGTGCACCGGCGGGGTGAGCCGGTCGGCACTGCCCGCGACCACCGCCGTAGGCACCGCCAACTCCCGTACCCCGTCGTCGAGATCGAGCCGCTCCAGCACCAGCGACCAGGCGTGCCGGGCGCCGCGCGGGCAGGCGTGCACGATCCGTGCGCACGCCTCCACCATGGCCGGGGCGGAACCGGCGCCCATCGTGGCGTACTTGAGGATCCGCCGGGACATCGGCGTGACCGGTCCGAGCGGGGCGCGCGAGCCGAGGATGCGCGCCGTGAGCCAGGTGCGCCCGCGCCCGGCGCGCATGGGTATCACGCGGGCCTCGGCGACCAGCCGCGAACTGCCCGTGCTGCACAGCAGTACGGCGGCGGCGTGCGCGCGGAAGCGGGGCCGCGCGGACGCCGCCAGCACGGTCATGCCGCCCATGGAGTGCCCCGCGATCACGGCCCGTTCGCCGGGCGCGAGCGTGTGGGCGAGCACCGCCTCCAGGTCGTCCGCCAGCGCCCGGGTCGAGCAGACGGGGTTCGCCGGGCTGCGCCCGTGGCCCCGCTGGTCGTACGCGATGACCCGGTGGTCCGCCGCCAGGTCCCGGATCTGCGCCGCCCAGAAGGCGGTCGAGCAGGTCCAGCCGTGGGCGAGGACGACCGGCGGCGCGTCCTTCGGGCCGTGCACCTCGGCGTGCAGCCGCGCGCCGTCGGCGGAGACGATCGTCAGCTCCCGGGCGGGCAGGGGCGGCGCGTAGGGGCCCGCGGTCAGCCGTGTCAGCCGGCTCACGCCCCCACCTCCGCCGGGGCCCCGGCACGGGCGGGCACCCGCAGGACCTCGTACTCGGCGAGGTCCACCCGCCGGGTGGCCCGCCGGAACTCGGTCGTCGTACCCGGCCAGACGGTGGTGTTGCGGCCGCTCGCGTCCAGGTACCAGCTGGTGCAGCCGCCGGTGTTCCACACCGTGCGCTTCAACCGCTCCTGGATCCGCTCGTTCCAGGCGCGCACGGCGCCCGCGCGGGCGTCGAGGGCGGCCCGCCCGCCGAGCACGTCCAACTGCCGCAGGAAGTCGGCCAGGTAGTTCAGCTGGGACTCGATGACCAGGACCATGGAGGAGTTCGCGAGACCGGTGTTCGGCCCGATGATCGTCAGCCAGTTGGGGAAGCCGGGCGCGCAGGCCCCGCGCAGCGCCTGCATGCCGTCCTTCCAGGACTCCGCGAGCGTCCTGCCCTCGGCCCCGACGACCCGTTCGGCGATCGGCATGTCGGTGACATGGAATCCCGTGGCGAAGACGATCGCGTCGATCTCGGCCGCACTGCCGTCGGCGGCGACCACCGTGGCACCCCTGACCTCGCTCAGCCCGCCGGCCACGACATCGACATTCGGCCGGGCGAGGGCCGGGTAGTAGGAGCTGGACAGCAGGATCCGCTTGCAGCCGATCCGGTAGTCGGGGGTGAGCTTGGCGCGCAGCGCGGGATCCTTGACGGCGCGGGCGATGCTGCGCTTGGCGATCCGCTCGACCAGGCCGAGTTCGTCGGGGTGTTTGGTGAAGGCCTGCACCTGCGCCTCCCGGATGCCCCACAGCAGTCCGCGCCGTACCTGGGTGGTGAACGGGAGCCGCCGGTGCAGCCGGCGTTCGAGGCCGCTGATGGCCCGGTCGGCGCGCGGCATCACCCACGGCGGGGTGCGCTGGAAGAGGGTGAGCCGGGAGACGAGCGGCTGGACGGACGGCACGATCTGGATCGCGGAGGCGCCCGTGCCGACCACGGCGACGCGCTTGCCGCGCAGGTCGTAGCCGTGGTCCCAGCGGGCCGAGTGGAAGACCCTGCCCGGAAAGGAGTCGAGGCCCGGGATCGCGGGGATCCGAGGGTCGGACAGCGGCCCGGTGGCGGAGACGACGACATCGGCGAAGAGCGGGCCGCCGCTGGTCTCGATGTGCCAGCGCAGCTCCTGCGTGTCCCAGGTCGCCTTCTTCACCTCGGAGTCGAAGCGCAGGTGCGGGCGCAGCCGGAAGATGTCGGTGACGTGCTCCAGGTAGGCGCGGATGTACTCCTGTCCGGAGAAGGTGCGCGGCCACTCGGGGTTGGGCGCGAAGGAGAAGGAGTACAGGTGGGACGGTACGTCGCAGGCGCACCCGGGGTAGTCGTTGTCCCGCCACGCGCCGCCGACGCTGTCCGCCCGTTCCAGGACGACGAAGTCGGTGATCCCCTCGCGGCGCAGCCGCACGGCGGCGCCCAGCCCGCCGAATCCCGTCCCGATCACCGCCACCCGTACATGCTCGTGCTCGGCCATCCCGCAGCCTCCAGGCATCGCAATGGATTACGCCAGTGAACGCTGGCGCAATGGGAGGGTAGAGCAGCCGCGTACTGCTGGATAGGGGGCGCGAGAAGGAAGTTACCGGCGGTACGGCCTAGGCTGCGCATGTGGCAGCAGACGGTGGACGGGGCGACGGGCACGGCGGCGACCGGCACGAAGGCCCCCGCGAGTACCGCATGGCGGAGCTGGCCCGACTGGCCGGCATCACGGTGCGCACCCTGCGCTTCTACCGCGAACGCAAGCTGATCCCGCCGCCCCGCCGCGAGGGCCGCATCGCCTGGTACGACGACCACCATCTGGCCCGGCTGCGCACCATCTCGGCGCTGCTGGAGCGCGGCCACACCCTGAGCGGCATCGCCGAACTGGCGGAGGCCTTCGACCACGGCCGGGACGTCGCCGACCTGCTCGGCGTCGAAGGACCCAGCGAGGAGGAGCCGGTCCGCCTCACCCCGCAGGAACTCGCCGCACGCTTCGAGGGCGACATCACCCCGGAGAACCTGGCCGCCGCCATGGAACTGGGCTACCTGGGCACCGACGGCGACGACCTGGTGCACATCAGCCGCCGCCTGCTGGACGTGTCGTCCGCCCTGGTCCGCGAGGGCATCCCGCTCGCCGAGGTGCTGACCGCGGGCAGGCGCGTACGCGAACACGCCGACGCACTGGCCGACATGTTCGCCGAACTGGTCCTGCGCCACGCCCCCGAGGACGACGTCGACCGGCTGCGCCCCCTGGCCCGCAGCGTCCTGGAAGCGGAGTTCTCCCTGGCCCTGGACAGACGCCTGCGCAAACGGCGTTGACGCAGGAGCGGGCCGGGCTAGAGGTCGTAGACGACCGTCACGGGGGCGTGGTCCGACCAGCGCTCGGCGTGCGTGGCCGCCCGCTCCACGAAGCCCTTGACGGCCCTGGACGCGAGACCCGGCGTCGCGACGTGGTAGTCGATGCGCCATCCGGTGTCGTTGTCGAAGGCACGGCCGCGGTACGACCACCAGGAGTACGGGCCCTCGACGTCGGGATGCAGGGAGCGGACGACATCGACGTAACCGCCGCCGGCGGGATCGAGGACCCTGCCCAGCCACTCCCGTTCCCCCGGCAGGAACCCCGAGTTCTTGGTGTTGCCGCGCCAGTTCCTGAGGTCGGCGTTCTGGTGGGCGATGTTCCAGTCGCCGCAGACGACGACCTCACGGCCGTCGGCGGCGGCCCGGGCGCGCAACCCCTTCAGGTAGGCGAGGAACTCGTCCATGAAGCGGACCTTCTCGTCCTGCCGTTCGGTGCCCACCTCCCCGGAGGGCAGGTAGAGGGAGGCGACGGTGACCCCGGGCAGATCGGCCTCGACGTACCGCCCGCTCGCGTCGAACTCCGCCGAGCCGAAACCGACCTGGACCCGGTCGGGTTCGCGCCGGGTGTACAGGGAGACGCCCGCGCGCCCCTTGGCGGCGGCCGGGGCGTGCACGACGTGCCAGCCGTCCGGCTGCCGCACCCCCTCGGGCAGTTGCTGCGGCTCGGCCCGCACCTCTTGCAGACAGAGCACATCCGCGGAGGTTCCGGCGAGCCACGCCATGAAGCCCTTCTTCGCTGCGGCCCGCAGCCCGTTCACATTCACCGAGGTCACTGTCAGCACCAGGGCACGATACCGGCACACTGGACGAGGTCCCGTTCCGCCCTCTGCATAGAAGTACGATGCCCAGCATGAATATACGACGCGTTCCCTTCGACCACCCCGACGCCGTCAAGCTCAACGACGAGGTCCAGGCCGAGTACCACCTGCGCTACGGCGACGGCGGCGACGCCACGGCCCTGGACGCGTCGGACTTCACCCCGCCGAGGGGCGTGTACCTGATCGCCTACGACGACAACGACCGGCCCGTGGCCACCGGCGGCTGGCGCAGCCAGGACGAGAACGGCGAGGGCAACGAGGACGGCGACGCCGAACTCAAGCGCATGTTCGTCATCGAGCAGATGCGCGGTCGCGGCCTGGCCCGCCGCATGCTGGCCGGCCTGGAGGAGGACGCGCGCGCCGCCGGCCGCATCCGCATGGTCCTGGAGACGGGCACCAAGCAGCCGGAGGCCATCGCCCTGTACGTCTCCAGCGGCTACGAGCCGTGCACCAAGTTCGGCTACTACCGCCACTACGAGTCGAGCCTCTGCTACGCGAAGCCCCTCTAGACGCACTGAAGCCCCAGTCGGCACTGCCGACTGGGGCTTCATGCTGCGTGGACCTGAGGGGATTTGAACCCCTGGCCCCCTCGATGCGAACGAGGTGCGCTACCGGACTGCGCCACAGGCCCTTGCAACGAGTGAAACTTTAGCATCCCCCTCGGGGTGCTTGGAAATCCGTTCCCCGACTGGTCAGCGGCCGGGTTTCCGGGCCGTCCTGGAAGGTGTTTCCGGGCCGTCCTGGAAGGGGTTTCCGGGCCGCCGCGGGCCCGCCGTCACTCGTTGGCCGCGCGCGGCCGGTCGCCGTCCTCGTACTGGTCGAACAGCGGGGTGCGTCCGCGCTCGCGCGCCCGGCGGGCGGAGGCGGCCCGGCGCGCGTCAGTGCGGCCGTCCGCCGCCGGCTTGTCCTCCCCGGCCTGCGCCGGTTCCTCCGCCGTCGCGCCGGGCGCGGGCGCGGGCTGCTCGGGCTCACGCTCCCGCTCGGGGGCCACGGAGCTGGAGCGCGCGGAACTCCAGGCGTCGGGCGCCGCCAGGTCCACATCGGACGTGGCCCGGGGCGCGACCGGCGCGGTCACATACGTGGGCAGCGGCACCGGCACCGGGTCCCAGCTGTCGCCGTGCCCGGGACGGCGCTGCCGCTCGCGCTGCTGGTCGACCCATTCGGCGTGGTCGGTCTGCTCGACGAGGGCGCGCCGGTCAGCGGCGAGCGCGGAGAGCCCGGGGTCCGTCTCCGGTTCTGGTCCCTCGTCCGGTTCGTCGGCGGTGGCGCCCGGGTCCAGGGGCGCGCGCCGGCGCGGCTGGCGCTCCCTGAGCCGCTGCGCCGCGGCCTCGGCCCGGCGCCGGTCCATCTGGTAGGCGAACCGGCGGCGTTCCTGGGTGCGCAGATACGCGATGTACACGCTGAGCAGGACGGCGGGCACGCCGGGCGCCCACAGGAAGGCGAGCCCGCCGACGGCGGCGACGATCGCGCCGAGCGTGAAGGCTAGGAAGAGCATCACCGTGGTGCGCCGACGACGCGCAAGCACCTTCGAGCGCCGGGCGCGCGCCGCGGCGGCCTGCGCCGAGGGAGCGCGCCGCGCGGCCGGGGCACCTTGCTGCGTCGACGCCGAAGGGGACTTGGCCGCCGGTGCGGAAGGGGAGTCGACCACGGAGGCGGACGCCGGGGACTTGGCCGCCGAGGACTTAGCCGCCGGGGACTTGGCCGCCGGGGACTTAGCCGCCGGGGACTTGGCCGCCGGGGACTTGGCCGCCGGTGCGGACGGCGACTTGGCCGCGGGGGCGGACGCCTCCGGTTCGGCCTGCGCGCGCGCCTGACGGCGCAGCGGAGGCATGGCGAAGGCCCGGACGTCCACCGAGTCGGTGACGGCGCCGGGTGCGTCGGTGTCGGGCTCCCCCTCGTGGGCGGAGCGCGACCGCAGGTCCTTGGCGTATCGGCGCTCCATCCCCGCCCGTCCGGACAGCAGCCGGATGGCGGTGCTGAAGCGTTCCGTCGGACGGGCCTCGTTCAGCTCGTCCTGCCTACGGAGCCACATCGGCACCAAGTAGGCGGCCCAGGCCCCGACGATGACTGCGTAGATGAGGCCGCTGCTGCTCACGTCTCACACCGTAGAGGGGTTTGCGTGAGGCCATCTGCCAATTGGGCCGGTGTGTCGCGCGATCCAGCTGATATTTCCAGCTTTTTTTGCGACCGATGCGATCAACGGACCGCCGTTGCCGCCAATTCAATGCCCGGAGTCGGTCATCCGCCGATCAATTTCGAACATGCATTCAATTTCCGGACTACGCGGGATTCCCTGGAGTGTTCTGTGGATTCCGCGGGGCGCTCGGACCGTTCGGCGCACTCCCGTCGTCCGTCCTCCGCCGGGTCCCTGCCCGCTGCCAGCGACCGCGCAACCCTTCTGGCACCTCTTCCGCCGTGAGCGCGAAGACGAGGTGGTCGCGCCAGGCGCCGTCGATGTGCAGATAACGCGGCCGCAGCCCCTCCTCACGGAATCCGAGTTTCTCCACGACCCGGCGGCTGGGCCGGTTCTCGGGGCGAATGCAGACCTCGATGCGGTGCAGACCGACGGTGCGGAAACAGTGGTCCACCACGAGCGCCACGGCCGTCGGCATCACTCCGCGGCCGGCCACCGCCTCGTCCACCCAGTAACCGATGTGTCCCGAGCACATGGACCCCCAGGTGATCCCGGCGACCGTCAACTGCCCGACCAGACGCCCCTGGTACTCGATGACGAAGGGCAGCATCCGGCCCGCGTTCGCCTCGGAGCGCAGATGCCGGACCATCTGGCGGTAGGTCGGCCGGTGGGTGATCGGCCCGCTGGGCGTGGGCGGCGGAATGGTCGCCTCCCAGGGGCGCAGCCAGTCCCGGTTGCGCCGGTTCACCTCGCGCCAGGTCCGCTGGTCGCGCAGCCTTATCGGCCGGAGGACGACATCGCCGTCCGCCAGCACCACGGGCCAGGATGGGCTGTTCAGCTCGCACCCCCGTGTCTGGGACGACCGTGGCCGGCCGGCGGGGGCGCCGCATCCTGCCGGAGGTGGTCGCCGCCGCGGATCTGGTCGACGGCGTGGACGAGCAGCGGCTCAAGGACGGCCAGTCCGTCCTTCACCCCGCCGCTGGACCCGGGCAGGTTGACGATCAGCGTCCGGCCCGCCACTCCGGCCAGTCCCCTGGAGAGCGCCGCGGTCGGCACCTTCGCGCGGCCGAACGCCCGCACGGCCTCCGCGATGCCCGGCACCTCGTAGTCGATGACCTCGCGGGTGGCCTCGGGAGTGCGGTCGGTGGGCGAGATGCCGGTGCCCCCGGTGGTGACGACGACGTCGTAGCCCGCGTCGACCGCGGCGCGCAGGGCAGCGGCCACCGGGTCCCCGTCGGGGACCACCTGCGGGCCCTCGACGGCGAAGCCGAGGCCCTTCAGTCCGTCGGCGACCAACGGGCCGCCCTTGTCCTCGTAGACGCCGGCGGCGGCGCGGTTGGAGGCCGTGACGACCAGTGCGCGGTAGACCCCGGCGGTCACGGCCTGCTCCAGTCGCCCGACTTGCCGCCCGTCTTCTCCTCCACACGCACGTCCGTGATGACCGCTCCCTTGTCGACCGCCTTGACCATGTCGATCACGGTGAGGGCGGCCACCGACACCGCGGTGAGGGCCTCCATCTCGACGCCCGTGCGGTCCGTCGTCTTCACGGTGGCCACGATCTCGACGGCGTCGTCCGCGACCGACAGGTCCAGTTTCACACCGGACACCGACAGCGGATGGCACAGCGGGATCAGGTCCGGGGTGCGTTTGGCGCCCATGATGCCCGCGATGCGCGCGGTGGCCAGGGCGTCGCCCTTGGGGACCCCCTCACCGCGCAGCAGCTCGATCACCCGGGGCGAGACGAGGACGCGGCCGCTGGCGCGGGCGGTGCGCGCGGTCACGTCCTTCCCGGATACGTCGACCATGCGGGCCGCGCCCGCGTCGTCGATGTGCGTCAGTCGGTCCTGCGTACTCATGGTGTGTGGCGCTCCCGGTCGGAACCCGTCGCGGTGCAGCGCACGGGTGTGTCGTGCGCGACACGGTACCGCCAACTCGGGGCGCGCACCGGAGCAGGACCGGGTCCCGGGGCCGCCCGGCCGAGCGGTACCGAGACGGTCACGGGACCGGCCGGGCCGAGCGCTGCCGGGGTGCCGGGGTGCCGGGTCCGCTCAGCCGAGCCGGACCACCTCGACCTCGGAGCCGGGTTCGACGGACTCCGCGTCCTCGGGGAGGACGATCAGCGCGTCGGCGTGCGCCAGGGCCGCGACCAGATGGGATCCGGCGCCGCCCACCGGCGTCACCTTGCCGTCGGCGTACGTGCCCCGGAGGAACTGTCTGCGGCCCTTGGGGGAGCTGAGCGCCGCGTCCGCCGTGAGGGTCGCCCGGATCCGGGGCCGGTGGACGTCGGTCAGCCCCATGAGGGTGCGGATGGCGGGGCGGACGAACACCTCGAAGGAGACGTACGACGACACGGGGTTGCCGGGCAGGGCCAGCAGCGGCGTGTGGTCGGGGCCGACGGTGCCGAAGCCCTGGGGCTTGCCGGGCTGCATGGCCAGCTTGCGGAACTCGACGCCGCCGCCCGCCTCGTCCGCGTCACCGACGTCCGACAGCGCCTCTTTGACGACGTCGTACGCCCCGACGCTGACGCCGCCCGTGGTGACCAGCAGGTCGGCGCGGACCAACTGGTCCTCGATCGCGGAGCGCAGCGTCTCGGCGTCGTCGGCGACGGCCCCCACCCGGTAGGCGATGGCGCCGGCATCACGGGCGGCGGCGGTGAGGGCGAAGCTGTTGGAGTCGTAGATCTGGCCGCCGCCGAGCGGTTCGTCGGGCTGGACGAGTTCGCTGCCGGTGGACAGGACGACCACGCGCGGGCGCGGGCGGACGCGCACGGTGCCGCGGCCGATGGCGGCCAGCAGCGCGATCTGCGACGGGCCGAGGACCGTGCCGGCCGCGAGGGCGCGGTCACCGGCCCGTACGTCGCTGCCCTCGGCGCGCACGTGCGCGCGTGGCTCGGCGGAGCGGTGCACGCGCACGTGCCCGGTGGCACCCTCCGGGGCCAGGCTGCGGGCGCGCATCCCGGTCACCGGGCCCTCGCCGAGGCCACCGTCGGTCCACTCCACGGGGACGACGGCCTCCGCGCCGGGCGGCAGCGGGGCGCCGGTCATGATGCGGGCGGCCTGACCGGGGCCGACCCGGACCGGATCGGCCGCGCCGGCCGCGACGTCCCCGACGACCTCCAGGACGGCCGGGAACTGCTCGCTCGCGCCCGCGACGTCCGTGACCCGTACCGCGTACCCGTCCATGGAACTGTTGTCGAACGGCGGCAGCGAGACCGGCGCCGTGACGTCCTCGACGAGGACACAGCCCTGGGCGTCGAGGAGTTGCAGCTCGATGGGCTCCAGGGGTCGGACGGTGGTGAGGACGTCCTCCAGGTGCTCGTCCACCGTCCACAGGTGGTCCGGGTCGGCGGGGCGGGTCGCGGCGCTGCTCAAATCGCTACATCTCCTCGGCTACGTAACTGCGAAGCCAGGTCCGGAAGTCCGGGCCCAGGTCTTCACGTTCGCATGCGAGTCTGACAATGGCACGCAGGTAGTCGCCACGGTCGCCGGTGTCGTAGCGGCGGCCCGTGAAGACGACGCCGTGCACGGGGCCGCCGACCTTCTCGTCCTGGGCGAGTTGCTGGAGGGCGTCGGTCAGCTGGATCTCGCCGCCGCGGCCGGGCTCGGTCTGCCGCAGTATGTCGAAGACGTGCGGGTCGAGGACGTAGCGGCCGATGACCGCGTAGTGCGACGGCGCGTCCGCCGCGTCCGGCTTCTCGACCAGGCCGGTGACCTTGACGACATCGCCGTCCTCGGTGGTCTCGACGGCCGCGCACCCATAGAGGTGGATCTGCTCGGGCGCGACCTCCATGAGCGCGATCACGCTGCCGCCGTGCCGTTCCTGGACCTCGATCATGCGCCGCAGCAGCGGGTCGCGCGGGTCGATCAGGTCGTCGCCGAGGAGCACCGCGAAGGGCTCGTGGCCGACGTGCGGAGCGGCACACAGCACGGCGTGGCCGAGGCCCCTGGGGTCGCCCTGGCGCACATAGTGCATCGTCGCGAGGTCGCTGGACTCCTGGACCTTGGCGAGCCGTTCGGCGTCGCCCTTCTTCTCCAGAGCCGACTCCAGCTCGTAGTTGCGGTCGAAGTGGTCCTCCAGGGGGCGCTTGTTGCGTCCCGTGATCATGAGGACGTCGTCGAGCCCCGCCGACACGGCCTCCTCGACCACGTACTGGATCGCCGGCTTGTCCACGACCGGCAGCATCTCCTTGGGAGTGGCCTTGGTGGCCGGCAGGAACCGGGTGCCGAGGCCTGCCGCGGGAATGACAGCCTTGCTGATCCTGGGGTGCGACTCAGTCATGCCCGCAACCCTATCCGGTGCCTTTGTGTGGAAACTGTGGCTCCGGTTAACTCGCTCTCATATGAGCACATTGCGAAGGATGCGAGAACGACCGTGGATCACGCAGGACGTCCGGCCGAGCCTGACAAGCGCACATTGCGGCGAGAGCTCCTCACGGTGAGGAACAGGTTGACAGCGGATGACGTCAGGGAGGCCGGCGCCGCGCTGGCCGAGCGCGCGCTGGAACTGCCCGAGCTGGCCCGGGCGCGCACGGTGGCGGCGTACGTCTCCGTCGACAGCGAGCCGGGCACCCTGGCGCTGCTGGACGCGCTGCACGCGCGGGGCGTCCGCGTCCTGCTGCCCGCGCTGCTGCCGGACCACGACCTGGACTGGGGCGCGTACGCCGGGGAGGGCTCCCTCGCGCGCGTGCAGCACGACGGGCGGATGGCGCTGTTCGAGCCCGTGGGTGACCGGCTGGGCCCGGACGCCGTGACGCGTGCCGACGTGGTGCTGCTGCCCGGCCTCGCGGTGGACGCGCACGGAATGCGCCTGGGCCGCGGCGGAGGCTCGTACGACCGCGTGCTGGCCCGCCTGGAACGCGTGGACGCGCACCCCGCCCTCGTGGTGCTCCTGTACGACACGGAGGTCGTCGAGCGCCTCCCGGCACAGCCGCACGACCGGCCCGTGCACGCCGTCGTGACGCCGTCGGGGGTGCGCCGGTTGTCGGGCGCCTGACGGCAGCTGCCAGGGAGAGGGCACACGGTCCGGCCCCCGGGAGGACGAAGAGCAAAGGGCCCTCCACGCGCGCGTGGAGGGCCCTTTGCTCGACTGTCAGCGGGTCACGGCTTGAGCACCAGGGTGTCGCTCGTGCTCTTGTCGACCGCCGCGCCGGAGAACGACCAGGGCAGCAGCTCGCCGTCGGCCCATTTGTCGGTCTGGTCGGTGTAGTGGGCGCTGTAGGCGTGGCCCGACGCGCCCGTGAGGTTGATCCACTTCGACTTGTCGAGGTCGTCGAGGTTGACCACCATCCGCATGGACGGCACCCACACCACCCCGTAGCCGCCGGCGGCGTTCCAGCCGGTCGCGTTGACCGTCGCCTCGCCGCCGCTGAGCTTCCAGGGGCCGCGGTTGAGGACGTACTGGAGGGCGCCGGGGCCCTCGGTGCCCAGGGTCTGGTTCTTCAGGAACAGCCGGTGCAGCCGGCCCCAGCTCCAGGTGTCGATGTCCTTGCCGAGCTTGGAGGTCAGCTCCCAGCGCGCGTCGATCATGGCGCGGCGGAACAGCTCGTCGCGGTTGCCCGCCTCGGGCCGGTTGCCCGTCCTGGAGGCCGGCGTCGTCCACCAGTCGCTGTCCGGCTTGTCCATGAGGGTGCGCACCACCTCGAACCAGCGGTCGCCGCCGTCCGGCTGCGCCTGGTCGGCGTCCCGCTCGCCGCACTCGCGCACCTTGGTGTCGTCGTCCACCGGACCGGTGCTGTCGATCTTGTCGACCCACAGGCACTGGCCCTTGACGCGCAGCTCCTTGGGCAGCTTGTTGCCGAAGGCGAGCTTGATGATGTTGCGCCAGACCGAGTTGAAGTAGGCCGCCGCAGCGGAATCGGCGTCCTGGGTGTAGTCCCAGCCCTCCAGCAGTTGCTGCGCCTCGCGGACGTCCTTGTCCTTCACGTGGATCTTCAGCAGCTTGGGCACGAGCAGCTTGGCGATCTCACTGCTGTTGTCGAGCTGCATCTGGCGCATGTCGTCGGTCGAGATCTTGCCGCCGCCCTTGATCTTGGACTCGATCAGGTCGGTGATCCGCTGGCTGCGGGTCCCGTAGCCCCAGTCGGAGGTGAGCGTGTAGTGGTACTTGTCCTGGTCGACGACGGCCTGGTTGGCGGTGACGATGTAGCCGCGCGCGGGCTCGAACTCGTAGGGCAGTTCGTCCTGCTCGATGTATCCGGTCCAGGCGTACTTGGAGTCCCAGCCCGGCGCCGGGACGGAGCCGTCGACGCCCTCCGCGCGCGTGGGGATCTTCCCGGGCAGCGTGTAGCCGATGTGGCCCTGGGTGTCGGCGTAGATCAGGTTCTGCGAGGGGACGTCGAACAGCGCGGCGGCGGCCCGGAAGTCGTCCCAGTTCGCGGCCCGGTCCATGGCGAAGACGGCGTCCATGGAGGTGCCCGCCTCCAGGGCGGTCCACTTCAGGGCGATGCCGTAGCCGTCGCCGCGGTCGGGGGCGGCGGTGTCGACGGTGGCCTTCTTGCCGACCTTGACCAGTTCGTCGTCGCGGTCCGAGAGCAGCGGCCCGTTGTTGGTCTCGCGGACGACGATCTTCTTGGACTTGCCGCCGGCGACCTTGATGGTCTCCTCGCGGGTGGTGAAGGGCTTGACCTTGCCGTCGTACAGGTAGCCGCTGCCGGTCAGCTTCTCCAGGTAGAGGTCGGTGACGTCGACGCCGGAGTTGGTCATGCCCCAGGCGATGTCGCCGTTGTGGCCGATGATCACGCCGGGCATGCCGGCGAAGGTGTAACCGGTCACGTCGTACTGGCACTTGGCGGAGACGGTGCGGCAGTGCAGGCCCATCTGGTACCAGACCGACGGCAGCGAGGCCGACAGATGCGGGTCGTTGGCGAGCAGCGGCTTGCCGGTGATCGTGTACTTGCCGGACACGACCCAGGAGTTGGAGCCGATGCCCTGGCCGTTCACGCCGACGGCCGTGGGCAGGTCGTCCAGGACGTCGTAGAGGCCCGCCAGCTGGCTCGTGAGGCCCGATCCGGCCGTGGAGGTACCGGTACCGGTCGAAGAACCGTTCGTGCCCGTGGAGCCGGCCGTACCCGTGCCCGTGGAGTCCCCCTGTGTGCCGCTGCTGCCGCCGCCCTGCTGGAACGCCTGGGTCAGCTCGTCGTACTGGCCTTCCTGGACGATCGTCTTGTTGCGGCCGTAGGGGTACTCCGGGTAGAGGTCCTTGATCTGCTGGGGTCCGAGGCGGCTGGTCATCAGGGCGCGGTCGATCTCGTCCTGCATGTTGCCGCGCAGGTCCCAGGCCATCGCCTTGAGCCAGGAGACGGAGTCGACCGGAGTCCACTTCTCGGGCTTGTAGTCGTTGGTGAACCCGAGGGCCGCGTACTCCAGGGAGATGTCCTTGCCGTCCCTGCCCTCCAGGTAGGCGTTGACACCCTTGGCGTACGCCTGGAGGTACTTCTTCGTGGAGTCCGACAGCTTGGTGTCGTACTCCTTCTCGGCCACCCGGTCCCAGCCCAGGGTGCGCAGGAATTCGTCGTTCTTGACCTGCCCCTTGCCGAACATCTCGGACAGCCGCCCGGACGTCATGTGGCGGCGCACGTCCATCTCGTAGAACCGGTCCTGCGCCTGGACGTAGCCCTGCGCCATGAACAGGTCCTCGTCGGAAGAGGCGTAGACCTGCGGGATGCCGTAGCCGTCGCGCTTCACATCGACCGGTCCGGACAGACCGTCGAGCGTGATCGACCCCGTGGTCTGCGGGAAGGACGCACGCACGGTGCTGATCGACCAGTACGCCCCGTAGGCGACGCTGCCGACGATGGCCAGGACGAGCACCAGCACGATCAGTCGGGCTCTGCGCCCCTTCTTCCTGCCGGACTTGCCGGGCCGGGCAGCCGCTGTGGCGGTGGTGTCCGCTGTGGCGGTGATGTTGGGGGGCATCGCTGTCCTTGCTGTCCTAACGCGAGCGGCAGGTCGGGCTGTGACTTTGAATGAGCGCTGGAGCAACCATAGGCGCAGGGCCGTGTGGCACTTGACCCGGAGTCGGGAACCAGCGCGGACGGATGTTCGATCTTGCCTCGCCCAGCGTCAAGAAAGCGTCAAGAGTTAGGTAAGGTAATGAAGTAGTTGGGTGCGGTGTACCGCAGCCTCGATCGTGTACATGAGCGTCGCGCCCCTCGCGCGCGAGCCGGTGAAGGGATGCGCTGCTGACTGTCGACCACCTCAACCAGCTCCTGCTCGTCTGCTCCCTCGTCCTGCTCATCGCCGTGGCGGCGGTCCGGATCTCCTCGCGCAGCGGGCTGCCGAGCCTGCTCGTCTACCTGGGGATCGGCATCCTCATGGGCCAGGACGGCATCGCCAAGATCCACTTCAGCGATACCGAGCTGACCCAGGTCATCGGGTACGCGGCCCTGGTCGTGATCCTGGCCGAGGGCGGTCTAGGCACCAAGTGGAAGGAGATCAGACCCTCGCTGAGCGCGGCCTCCACGCTGGCCCTGTGCGGCGTCGCGGTGAGCGTCGGGGTGACGGCGTCGGCCGCGCACTTCCTGGTCGGGCTGGAATGGCGGCAGGCCCTCATCATCGGGGCGGTGGTGTCCTCGACGGACGCGGCGGCGGTCTTCTCGGTGCTGCGCAGAATCCCGCTCCCCGCGCGCGTGACGGGCACGCTGGAGGCGGAGTCGGGCTTCAACGACGCCCCGGTGGTCATCCTGGTCATCGCCTTCTCCACCGCGGGACCGATCGAGCACTGGTACATGCTGCTGGGCGAGATACTGCTGGAGTTGGCCATCGGCGCGGCCATAGGGCTCGCGGTGGGCTGGCTCGGCGCCTGGGGCCTCAGGCACGTGGCGCTGCCCGCCTCGGGCCTCTACCCGATCGCCGTGATGGCGATCGCGGTCACCGCCTACGCGGCCGGCGCCCTGGCACACGGCAGCGGCTTCCTCGCGGTCTATCTGGCCTCGATGGTGCTCGGCAACGCCAAGCTGCCCCACTGGCCCGCCACGCGCGGCTTCGCCGAAGGGCTCGGCTGGATCGCCCAGATCGGCATGTTCGTCCTGCTCGGACTGCTGGTCACACCGCACGACCTGGGCGACGACTTCCTGCCGGCCCTGGTCATCGGCCTCGCGCTGACCATGGTTGCGCGTCCGCTGAGCGTGGTGCTCAGCCTGGCGCCGTTCCGGGTGCCGTGGCGGGAACAGGTCCTGATGTCCTGGGCCGGGCTGCGCGGCGCCGTGCCCATCATCCTGGCGACGATCCCCATGGTGAACGGCGTCGCGGGCAGCCGCCGCATCTTCAACCTCGTCTTCGTCCTGGTCGTCGTCTTCACCCTGGTCCAGGGGCCGACGCTGCCCTGGCTCGCGCGCATACTGAAGCTCGGCGACGGAACGGAGGCGGCCGACCTCGGCATCGAATCGGCGCCCCTGGAGCGGCTGCGCGGGCATCTGCTGTCCTTCGAGATCCCCGAGGGTTCCCGGATGCACGGCGTCGAGGTGGGCGAGCTGCGCCTGCCGGCCGGCGCCGGGGTCACCCTGGTCGTGCGCGACGGGAAGTCGTTCGTACCGATGCCGACGACCGTGCTGCGGCACGGGGACGAACTGCTCGTGGTCACCATCGACCCCGTCCGCGACGCCGCGGAACGCCGGCTGCGCGCGGTCGCCCAGGGCGGCAAGCTGGCCGGGTGGCTGGGCACGGACGGCGCCGGAGCGGGACGCTGAGCGCGCACCAAGGGGGCTGAGGTGCGCTGAGGGTGCCGAGGTGCGTCAAGGGGGCTTGAGGGTGCCGAGGTGCACCAATGGGGGCTGAGGACGCGTCAAGGTGCCTCCCCTGGGGTTGAGGGTGCGTTAAGGACGTGTTTCGTATGGTTCACACCTCCCTCAATCCCAGGCGAACGCGCCTTGTAGTGCCCTCTTTCACAGGTGTGCGCCCCCTCGGCCCCTGTATGGTGAAGGCACCCCTGATCGAACCAACTCTGTCTGACGCAGAGCTGGCGCGACCGTATGGCGGCCGGACGCCCGGAGGTGGGGGCGCCGGCATCTACCGCAGTTCCGCGCAAGAGGACAGCTCTCGGCGCCCCGCGAGGCGCGTGAACCGAAGGATCGCGCTCCGGAGGTGAACGGCCCGGCAAGGGTCGCGCTACCAGGCGGCAGAAAGGCACGGGCCGTGGCATCCACGGTCACCACCGAGCCGTCGGAGAACCCGGCGACACCGTCCCGCCCGGGATACGGACAACTGCTGCGCACGCGCGGCGCCTGGACATTCCTGCTCCCCGGCTTCGCGGCGCGCCAGCCGTTCGCGATGCTCACCCTCTCCATCGTGCTGCTCGTACGGCACACCACCGGCTCGTACGGCGTCGCGGGCGCCGCAGCGGCCGTCACCGGCGTCTCCATGGCGCTGTTCGCCCCCTACAGCGGGCGCCTCGCCGACCGCTACGGCCAGCGCGCCGTGCTGATCCCCGGCGTCCTCGTGCACGCGCTGTCGGGCCTGTCCCTGACGGCGCTCGCCCTGGCGCACGCACCTCTGTGGGTCCTGTTCGCGGCGGCCGTGCCGACCGGCGCCTCGGTGCCGCAGATCGGCCCCATGGTGCGCGCCCGCTGGGGCGTGAAGCTCCAGGGATCCCCGCTGATGGCCACCGCCGCGGCCTTCGAGTCCGTCACGGACGAACTGACCTTCGTCGTCGGCCCGCTGCTGGCCACGGCGCTGTGCACGACGGTCGACCCGGCCGCGGGCCTCGTCACGGAGGCCGCGCTCACGCTGCTCGGCGGTCTGCTGTTCGCCGCGCGCCGCGGCACCCAGCCGCCGGTGTCCGAGAGCGGCCACGCGCGCGTGCGGCAGGCGTCCGCGCTGCGCGTCCCCGGTGTGCGCGTACTGATCGTGACCTTCCTGGGCATCGGCACGGTCTTCGGCGGCCTGCAGGTCTCGCTCGCCGCGTTCAGCGAGTCGATCGGCGAACCCGCGCTGAACGGCGTCCTGTACGGCACCTTCGCGGCGGGCAACATGCTCTCCGGCGTCGTATGCGGCGCCATCGCCTGGAAGGCCGCCCCGCAGCGCCGCCTCGTGATCGGCTACACGGCCCTCGCCCTGACCGCGTCCGCCCTGTGGACCGCCCACTCGGCGCTCCTGCTCGCCGGGCTCGGCCTGCTGGTCGGCATGTGCATCGCGCCCGCCCTGATCACCGGCTACACCCTGGTGGATGACCTGGTCGCGGCCGGCGCCCGCACCGAGGCCTTTACCTGGCTGACCGGCGCGGTCGCGCTCGGCCAGGCGGCCGCGGTCACCGTCGCAGGTCAGCTGGAGGACCGCCTGTGGGACGGCGCCGGATTCCTGGTGCCGCTGGGCGGCACCCTGCTGGCCCTGATGACCCTGCTGGCACTGCGTTCCCGGCTGGTTCCGCCGCCCCGGCACCGTACCGTCGCGCGTGTCGTCGGTCACCGCTCGCCGGTCGCGGTGGACTGATCGACAGGAATACGTCACTATGGACCGTCGTTAGCACTCAACGACTGAGAGTGCCAGGAGGAAGACAGTGCCCACCTATCAGTATCAGTGCACCGAGTGCGGCGAGGGCCTTGAGGCGGTGCAGAAGTTCACCGACGACGCCCTGACCGAGTGCCCCGCCTGCGGTGGCCGCCTGAAAAAGGTGTTCTCCGCGGTCGGCATTGTCTTCAAGGGCTCCGGCTTCTACCGGAACGACAGCCGCGGCTCCTCTTCGGGCAGCAGCCCGGCCGCCAAGCCCGCGGCGTCGGGCTCCTCGGACTCCTCGTCGTCCGACACCAAGTCGTCGTCTTCCTCGAAGTCGTCGTCTTCGTCGGCGTCCTCTTCGTCGTCCACGTCCGCGTCGAGCTCCACCGGCAGCTCCGCCGCCTGAGATCCCCTCCCACGAGACCCCGCCGTCACCGACGGTGGGGTCTTCGGCGTCCCTGGTCGGCACCGCTTCCCCGGCGTTTTCACCGCCAGCTAGTGTGCTCGTCATGGCGAACGCAGAGATCGGCGTAATAGGCGGCTCGGGCTTCTACTCGTTCCTCGACGACGTGACCGAGATCCAGGTGGACACCCCCTACGGCGCGCCCAGCGACTCCCTCTTCCTCGGCGAGATCGCCGGCCGGAGCGTCGCCTTCCTGCCCCGGCACGGCCGCGGCCACCATCTGCCGCCCCACCGCATCAACTACCGGGCCAACCTCTGGGCCCTGCGGTCGGTGGGCGTGCGCCAGGTCCTCGGTCCGTGCGCGGTGGGCGGCCTGCGGCCCGAGTACGGGCCCGGCACCCTGCTCGTCCCGGACCAGTTCGTGGACCGCACGAAGTCACGGGCGCAGACGTACTTCGACGGGCTGCCGCTGCCCGACGGCACCGTGCCGAACGTGGTGCACGTCTCCCTGGCCGACCCCTACTGCCCCACCGGGCGGGCCGCCGCGCTGAAGGCCGCCCGCGGCCGGGACTGGGAGCCGGTGGACGGCGGCACGCTGGTCGTGGTGGAGGGCCCGCGGTTCTCCACCCGCGCCGAGTCGCTGTGGCACCAGGCGCAGGGCTGGTCCGTGGTGGGCATGACCGGCCACCCCGAGGCGGCGCTCGCCCGCGAACTGGAGCTGTGCTACACGTCGTTGACGCTGGTGACCGACCTCGACGCGGGCGCGGAGACCGGCGAGGGCGTCTCGCACGACGAGGTGCTGCGGGTGTTCGCGGCCAATGTGGACCGGCTGAGGGGGGTGCTGTTCGACGCCGTGGCGGCACTGCCGGACACCACGGCACGGGACTGCCTGTGCACCGGCGCGCTGGGTGGTATGGATCCCGGGTTCGAGCTGCCGTAGGTGGTCGCGGGGGCGTGCTGCGGCAGGCGTGTGGGGTGGAGTCGCGGTAACCGGAACTTCTCGTTCGGGTGGGCGAGTTGTCCACAGGTCGGCCGTCATCCACCGGCTCCGGCGAGCGGCGGCGCGAAGCGTCATCGTGGCATCGCAAGCCGATTCCGCGCCGCAGGTGGTGGTCCTCATGTCCCTCCCTCCCCCGCACTTCTCCCAGCCGTCCGCTCCCTCCCCTCCCTCCACTCCCTCCCCTCCCTCGCCTCACTCCTCTGCCCCCGCTCCCCCGCCCTCCCCCCTGCCGTCCTCCGCACCCTTTCCCGTGTCGCCCTTGCCGCCTCCGCTTCCCGTCCCGCGCCCGCTGGGCACCGACGCGCCGGCCACCTGCGAGGTCCCTCAGTTCCCGCCGGTGCGGGTGCGCGGCGGGCGGTACGGACTGCAACGGCTGGTCAGGCACCGCAGGCGCGCCGTCGCGGCCGGTCTCGCGGTCACCGCCGCCGCGCTCGTGGCGGCCGGGCCGCGCGCCACAACGGATCCGCACCGCGCCGAGCAGGCCCGCGGTCACCCCGCGGTCGAGCCCGTACGACGGCCCGACGTGATCGAGGTGGTGACCGCGCCGGTACGGATCGCCGACGCCGCCACCGTCCGGCTGCTGCGGCCCGGTGACCGGGTCGACGTCGTCGCCGCACAGGATCCCGCCACAGGCGGCGAGGCCCGCGTGCTCGCGCGCGGGGCGCGGGTGACAAGACTGCCGGAGCCCGTGGACGGCGCCGCGGAGAGCGGGGCGCTCGTCGTGCTCTCCGTGCCGCGTGACACGGCGGCCCGCCTCGTGGGGGCGAGCGCGACGGCACGGCTGGCGGTGACGCTGTGCTGAACCAGCGCGCACATTGTCTTGACGACACGCCGTCAAGTCCCTCGTCCGATGGAAGAAATTCAGCACGATGGCCGTATCGTGCCGTAGGTTGCGGAGCGCTTTGTTCCACCCCCTGCGCGCACGAGGAGAGTCCCCGAGGTGAGCGAGAAGAAGGAACCGAGCATCGTGCAGGGCTTCAAGGCCTTCCTGATGCGCGGCAACGTCGTCGACCTGGCGGTCGCGGTGGTCATCGGCGCCGCCTTCACGAACATCGTCAACTCGGTGGTGAAGGGCATCATCAACCCGCTGGTCGGGGCGATCGGCACACAGAACCTCGACCACTACAGTTCGTGCCTCAGCTCGTCCTGCACGGGCACCGACGGCATCCAGCTGATGTGGGGCTCGGTCCTCGGCGCCACGCTGAGCTTCGTGATCACCGCCGCGGTGGTCTACTTCCTGATGGTGCTGCCCATGGCGAGGTACCTGGCCCGGGTGGAGGCCCGCAGGAAGGCCAGGGAGGGCACACGGGAGGTCATCGAGGTGACCGAGCTGGAGGTGCTCAAGGAGATCCGCGACGCGCTGCTCGCGCAGCGCTCCTCGGACCACGACCGGCGATAACGGCCCCGCGGGGTCCGCATCACAGGTGGTGCGGAGGCTTCTCGTCGAGGAAGCGCTTCAGGTCGGCGGCGCCGTCACCGTCGCCGGACTCGCCCCAGCCGCGGTCCGTGTCGTCCGAGGACTGCTGGGCGAGCGGGTCGTCGAAGACGAGCGCGGCCTTGGGGTCGCGCGGCTCGGAGGCGGGGGCGGTACTCATGCCCCAAGGGTACGGCCCCGGCCCTGCGGCCTCCGGCCCCGTGCCCGTATGTGAACCGGCCCACAAGATTTCGGTGAGGTTTTCTGCTGTGCTGAGAGGCATGACGCCCAGTTCCGCTCCGCCGCCCGCGTCCGCGGGTGTGCCGCACACACCCCGTCCACTGCGCCGGCTCACCGCCCGCGGACGTGGTGAGCCGCACCGCGTCGCCACACCACTCGAACTCTTCTTCGACCTGTGTTTCGTCGTGGCCGTCGCGCAGGCGGGCGTCGAGCTGGTGCACTCGGTGGCGGAGGGCCACGCGGGCAACGGCATCCTGAACTACGCGATGCTGTTCTTCTCCATCTGGTGGGCCTGGATGAACTTCTCCTGGTTCGCCTCGGCGTACGACAACGACGATGCGCTCTACCGCGTCGTGACCCTCGTCCAGATCGCCGGTGTCCTGGTCCTGGCCTCGGGGATCTCGCGGGCGTTCGAGCATCATGAGTACCTCGCGGTCTGGCTCGGCTATGTGATCATGCGGCTGGCGATGGTCGCGCAATGGCTGCGGGCCGCGAGCACCGCGGAGGGCGCCGAGCGGACCACGGCCCTCAGATACGCCGGCGGCGTGCTGCTCTGCCAGGTCGGCTGGGTCGGCCTGGTGGTGCTGCCGACGCCCGCGCGCGCCTGGGTGTTCCTGGTGATGGTGATCGTGGAACTGTGCGTGCCGCTGTACGCGGAGCGGCACCACAACACCGCCTGGCATCCCCACCACATCGCCGAGCGGTACGGGCTGTTCACGATCATCGTCCTCGGCGAGACGATCGCCGCGGCCACGGCCGCCGTGAAGTCCGCCGGGGCCGAGCACGGCGCCCTCAGCACGCTCCTGCCGATCGCGGCCGGCGGCCTGCTGATCGTCTTCTCGGCCTGGTGGATCTACTTCGCGGTGCCCATCCACGGGCATCTGCGCTCCAGCAGAGAGGCGTTCCTGTGGGGCTACGGCCACTATCTGGTCCTCGCCTCGGCGGCCGCGATCGGCGCCGGACTCGAAGTGGCGGTCGAGGAGGCGGTGGGCAAGGCGCACCTGTCGACCCTGTCCGCCTCGGCGGCCGTCACCCTGCCCACGGCGCTCTACCTGCTGACGGTATGGGCCCTGCACGCGCGCCACTTCAAGGCGGGCATCGCCCAGCAACTGGTGCTGCCGGTCACGGCGTTGCTGGTGATCTGCTGCACCTTCCTGGGCGCCTGGGCGGTGCTCGCGGCGGGCATCGTGGCCGCCCTGGCGGTGACAACAGAAATCGCCCTGGCGGCCCGCACCACACCACACGGACCCGGAAGGAAGGCAAGACGGCCCACCTCTTCGGCCTGACCCCGCGAGGTACGCCCGCTGCCTGACGCCACGGGCGACATACGCCGCCTCACGCCACGGGATACGTCCGCCGCTCGACGCCACGGGCTGCATCCGCCGTCCGACCCCGCGGACCAGGCGCCCCGGCCCGGCCGCCCCTGCCCCGAACACCGGCCACTCCGACCGCACCCGTCCCAGCACCCGTCCAGGCCACGCCCGTCGGCCGCCCAGCCGCATCCGCCGACCAGCCCAGCACGCACCGGGCACGCCCCTCGGCCACCCCTCAGGCGCCACCCGGCCCGGCACGCCCTGCCCGCCCTGCCCTGCCGCCCGTAGCCGCACCGTCCCACCACCCCAGGCGGGCCCGTCCGGAACCTCGGTGTCCCTGGGCTCGGCTCCGGGAGGAGACTGGCCGGCATGACAGTTGACGCATTGACGGACGTCGCCGGGCTCCGGGTGGGTCACGCGACCCGCACCGGCGATGGAGTGCTCACCGGGACCACTGTCGTCCTCGCCCCGGAGGGCGGTGCCGTGGCCGCCGTTGACGTGCGGGGCGGCGGGCCCGGCACCAAGGAGACCGACGCCCTGGACCCGCGCAACGTGGTGCGCACGGTCGAGGCGGTCGTGCTCACCGGCGGCAGCGCGTACGGCCTCGACGCGGCGTCCGGTGTGATGGCCTGGCTGGAGGAGCGCGGGCGCGGGGTGCGGGTCGGGGCGGACCCCGCGCACGTCGTGCCGGTGGTGCCCGCCGCCTGTGTCTTCGACCTCGGGCGGGGCGGCGACTTCCGGGCGCGCCCGGACGCTGCCACGGGGCGCGCCGCGGTCGAGGCCGCCTCGGCGAGCGCCCCTGGCGCGCCGGTCCCCGAGGGGTGCGTGGGCGCGGGTACGGGCGCCGTGGTGGGACAGCTCAAAGGCGGGGTCGGCACCGCGAGCACGGTCCTCGGCTCGGGGATCACGGTGGCCGCGCTGGTGGTGGCCAACGCCGCGGGCTCGGCGCTGGATCCGCGGACGGGCGTGCTCTACGGGGAGTTGTTCCAGGGACGGGTGAGATATCCGGAGGCGCACGTCCACGAGGCCGCCGGGCGGCGCCTGTCCGAGGCCGCCGCGCGGAACCAGACGCCGCCGCTCAACACCACGCTGGCCGTGGTCGCCACCGACGCGGACCTCTCGAAGGCGCAGGCGCAGAAGGTGGCCGGCACCGCCCACGACGGCATCGCGCGTGCCGTGCGGCCGGTGCATCTGCTCAACGACGGCGACACGGTCTTCGCGCTGGCCACGGGGGAACGTCCGCTCGACGCCGGGAACCCGCTCGCGCTCAACGAGATCCTCGCGGCCGGTGCCGACGTGGTGACGCGCGCGATCGTGAAGGCCCTGCGGGCCGCGGAGCCGGTGACCGGACCGGGCGGAACATGGCCGTCGTACGAGGAGTTGTACGGCACCCGGTAGGCACCCCGGCGGGGGGCGGCCACAGGGCGCGAGGTGGGGTGGTGCGGCGCGGGGTGGTGCGGCGCGGCGCGGGGTGGGGTGGTGCGGCGCGAGGTGGTGCGGCGCGAGGCGAGGCGGCGCGGCGCGGGGTGAGGTGGTGCGGCGCGGGGTGGGGTGGTGCGATGCGGCGCGGCGCGGGGTGGTGCGATGGGGCGCGGCGCGGGGTGGTGCGATGGGGCGCGAGGCGGGGCGGCACGAGGGAGCCTGGCGGAGCGTACCGTTCGCCTCGATGACGGGCTCAGCGGCTGGGGCCTGCCGTCGAGCCGGCGGATCGCGGGCAGCGCCGCCCGAGCGGGGAAGTGCCGCCTGACCGGCGGTTTTTGACGGGGCATCGGGTCGGACGGGAACTTTCCCGGCGACCCCCGCGTTTTCGCGGCGTACGTTTTCTCGGTTCCCGGACATGATGTCCGACCGAGGGGCTACGGTATGCACCCACAAGGTGACATGCAGCAACGCCGGGAGAAGCCTTGAGCGTTCCGTACGAGACGGCAGCGTGCGATGCCGCCGAGTCGCCCGAGTCTCCGGAGGAGCACCTCGCGCGGCTCCTCGGCCGCGCCCTGAACTCCTTCGAAGTGCCCGACGAGGCGATACAGCGACTCGACTGCGCGCTGGCGCACGACAGTTCGCTGCACTCCGCCCACCACAGCGCCGGCCTGCACCGGGAGACGTACCGGCACACCTGGCTGCTCACGGACGGCTCCGCGGTCACGCTCTGGGAGCTGGTGCACAACACCGCGCCCGGCAACGAGCCCCAGCACGAGGTGTACGCGGACGAAGAGGAACTGCACGCCGCCACCGCCCGGCTGCCGCTGCCGTCGGACGACCCGGACTTTGAACTGCCGGTGCTGGTCCAGTTGCCGCCGGTCCCCGCGCCGCGGCATGCGTACGTCCCGGACGGCTCCGCGGACCACGCGCGCCGGCTGCTGCGCCGCGCGGAGAACGCGGACCGGCCGGACCGGGAGACGGCCGCGCTGCTCACGACGGCGTTCGCGCACCAGATCTCCCAGGCCTTCGGCCGCCCGGAGCGGACCGGCCGGGCGAGGCTCGGCTACGCGCTGTACGAGCACGCGTTCCTGCTGCGCGACGGCAGTGAACTGTCCCTGTGGGAGGTCGAGCACACGGCGACACCCGACGGACGCCATATGTGCGAGGTGTACGCCACGGAGGACGCGGCCCGCGCCGCCATGGAGCGCCGGGCGGCCCGCCGGGCCTGAGGACGTCCGGGCCCTGCGGGCCGACGGGCCGGTGCGCCGCGCGGCGCTCGTCAGCGTCGGCCGAGCCGCCGTACCAGGCCGGCGAACGCGTCCTGTTCCGCCGGGGTGAGTTCGACGGCCTCCAGATGGGGGGCCGCCTGACGCTGGCGCGGAAGCCCGGACAGGTCCCGGCCCGAACGCTCGGCGGCGCCCCCGGAGCGGGCCCGGCGCAGCAGGAGCACCAGCACGGCCGTCCAGGCGACCGCCGCCAGGACCAGCAGGGTCAGGCCCAGCATCGCGAGGATCGAGACGTCTTCAGGCATACGGCCCAGTAGACACCACGGTCCGGACCTCAAGGTCCGGACCGTGAGTTATCTCGCAGGTGCCGTGAATCACTCACAACACCCCAAACGGACAGGCGCGTCGGCGCCTACGCCGCCACCGTCTGCTTCGTCTGCGCCGCTGCCGTGGACGGGTTCGCCGCCGATTCCGCGGTGCCCGCCGGGGCCGGCCTGCGCATGCCCTTGAGGAGGACGACCAGCGCCGTCGTGACGCACACGCCGGCCGCGATGGCGACCAGGTAGAGCAGCGGGTTGCCGATCAGCGGGACCACGAAGATGCCCCCGTGCGGGGCGCGCAGGGTGGCGCCGAAGGCCATCGACAGGGCGCCGGTGACCGCGCCGCCGACCATCGAGGACGGGATGACGCGCAGCGGGTCCGCCGCCGCGAACGGGATCGCGCCCTCCGAGATGAAGGAGGCGCCCAGCACCCAGGCGGCCTTGCCGTTCTCGCGCTCGGTCTGGGTGAAGAGCCTGCCGCGCACGGTCGTGGCCAAGGCCATCGCCAGTGGCGGCACCATGCCGGCCGCCATCACCGCGGCCATGATCTTCATCGCGGAGTCGCTGGGGCTCGCGACCGCGATGCCGGCCGTGGCGAAGGTGTAGGCGACCTTGTTGACCGGGCCGCCCAGGTCGAAGCACATCATCAGGCCGAGCAGGCCGCCCAGCAGGACGGCGTTGGCGCCGCTGAGGCCGTTGAGCCAGTCCGTCATGCCCTTCTGCGCCGAGGCGATGGGCTTGCCGATCACGACGAACATCAGGAACCCGACGATCGCCGAGGAGATCAGCGGGATCACCACCACCGGCATGATGCCGCGCAACGCCGTCGGGATCCGGACCTTCTGGATCGCCAGCACCACCCCACCGGCGATCAGACCGGCCGCCAGACCGCCGAGGAAGCCGGCGTTGATGGTCAGCGAGATCGAGCCGCCGACGAAGCCGGGTACGAGACCGGGACGGTCCGCCATGCCGTAGGCGATGTAGCCGGCCAGCACCGGGACCAGGAAGCCGAAGGCCACACCGCCGATCTGGAACAGCAGCGCGCCCCAGCTGTCGGCCTGGGTCCACACGAAGTGGTCCATGACCGACGGCGCCTTGTTGATCTTGTAGCCGCCGATCGCGAAGCCGAGGGCGATGAGCAGGCCGCCCGCGGCGACGAAGGGGACCATGTAACTGACGCCGGACATCAGCCACTTGCGGAGCCTGGTGGCGTAGCCCTCGGTGGAGTCGCCGGAGCGCTCGACCGGGGTGCCGCCCGGCTTGGCGGCGGCCGTCACTTCGCCGCGTTCGGCCTTGTCGCGGACCTCGGCGATCAGCTCGCCGGGGCGGTTGATGCCCGCCTTCACGCCGACGTCGACGGTCGGCTTGCCGGCGAAGCGCTCCTTGTCACGGACGGGCACATCGTGCGCGAAGATCACGGCGTCGGCCGCCGCGATCACGGCCGGGTCGAGCCGGGTGAAACCGGCCGAGCCCTGTGGCTCGACGACGACCTCGACGCCCGCCTCACGACCCGCGTTCTCCAGCGACTCGGCGGCCATGTAGGTGTGGGCGATACCGGTCGGGCAGGAGGTGACGGCGACGATGCGGAACGGCCGCTCCGCCGTGCCGAAAGCCCCGTCCGCGGCGGCCTGACCCGGCGCGTCCGACGCGGGAACCTCCTGGTCAACCGCACTGCCCGCACTGCCCGCACTGCCCGCTGTCGCGCCGGCGGAGGCCGCCGCCGGCGCCACAGCGGTGTCCTCGGAGCCGTGCGCGCCACCGGCTGCGGCGCCGCGAGCGGCCTCGGTGGCCCCCTCGGAGTCCTCCGCGGCCGGCGTCGGCTCGGTCGTCGGCGGCTCGGTCGTCGGCGGCTCGTCACCGCGGATCAGCGCCGCCGCCGTCCGCGGGTCGGCCACCGACCGCAGCGCGGACGTGAACTCGGCGTTCATCAGGTGTCGGGCCAGTGACGACAGGATCGTGAGATGGGCGTCGTCGGCACCGGCCGGGGCCGCGATCAGGAAGATCAGGTCGGCCGGACCGTCCGCCGCACCGAAGTCGATCCCGGCGGCGCTGCGCCCGAAGGCCAGCGTCGGCTCGGTGACGTACTCGCTGCGGCAGTGCGGGATGCCGATGCCGCCGTCCAGGCCGGTCGGCATCTGCGCCTCACGGGCGGCCACGTCGGCGAGGAAGCCCTCCAGGTCGGTCACCCGGCCCAGGGCCACCATGCGCTCGGCGAGGGCGCGCGCCGCCGCTTCCTTGGTGTCGGCGGACAGGTCGAGATCGACCAGGTCCGCGGTGATCATGTCGCTCATCGCGGGCTCCTTCGCTCGCGTATCGCCCGGGGAGTCGGGTGGACGGGAGGTGTGGTGACGGGGGTGGTGTGGGGGGCGGTGAGGGGGGTGCCGGCCAGTGACGAGGCACCGCGCAGGCTCCGGTCGGGTTCGCGGGCACAGGCCGGCGCAGGGGTCGTACGGCCGCTCATGACACCGGCTCCGTGAGTTCGCGGTCCGTCGGGGGCCGTTCCGTGACCGTCACCGCCGCCGGGTCCAGGTCGGCCGGTGTCGGCATCACGCTGCCGGGCAGCTGGACGGCCGCCGCGCCGTGCGCGACGGCGGAGGCCAGCGCGTCGGGGCCGGTGCCGCCCGCGATCAGGAAGCCGGCCAGGGACGCGTCACCGGCGCCGACATTACTGCGTACGACATCCACGCGGGCGCTGCCGAACCAGGCGCCCGTACCGTCCACGAGCAGTTGCCCGTCGGCGCCGAGGCTCGCGAGCACGGCCCGCGCGCCCCGCTCGCGCAGTTCCTCGGCCGCCTTCACCGCGTCGCCGACCGTCGCCAGGGGGCGTCCCACGGCCTCCGCCAGTTCCTCGGCGTTCGGCTTCACGACGTCCGGACGCTCGCGTAGCGCCGCCAGCAGGGCCGGACCGGAGGTGTCCAGCGCGATGCGTGCACCGACGGCGTGCGCCCGCGCGACCAGGTCGGCGTACCAGGCGGGTGCGAGTCCGCGCGGCAGGCTGCCGCAGCAGGCGATCCAGTCCGCGTGCCGTGACTGCCCGCGCACCGTCTCCAGCAGCAGTTCCTGCTCGGCCGCGGACAGCTCGGGACCGGGTGCGTTGATCTTCGTGAGCACCCCGTCGGCCTCCGCGAGGGCGATGTTCGAACGGGTGGCCCCGGCGACCGGGACCGGGGCGACCTCGATGCCCTGCGCGTCCAGCAGTTCGGCGACGAGCGCGCCCGGCGCCCCGCCCAGGGGCAGCACGGCGACCGTGCGGCGTCCGGCGGCGGCCACGGCACGCGAGACGTTCACGCCCTTGCCGCCGGGGTCCATGCGCTCGCCGGTGGCGCGGATGACCTCGCCGCGCTCCAGCGCGGGGACCTCGTAGGTGCGGTCGAGGGACGGGTTGGGGGTGACGGTGAGGATCATGCGCGCACTACCTCCGTGCCGCCGCGTTCGATGGCGGCGGCGTCTTCGGGGCTCAGCCCGCTGTCGGTGATCAGCAGGTCCACGTCGCCCAGGTCGCCGAACCGGGCGAAGTGCTCCTGGCCGTGCTTGGCGGAGTCGGCGAGCAGGACCACGCGACGGGCCGCGGCGACCGCCGCGCGCTTGACCGCCGCCTCCGCGAGGTCGGGGGTGGTCAGACCGTACTCGGGAGAGAACCCGTTGGCGGCGACGAACAGCAGGTCGGCGCGGATCTCGCCGTAGGCGCGCAGCGCCCAGGCGTCCACGGCGGCCCGGGTACGGTGCCGGACCCGCCCGCCGACCAGATGGAGCTGGATGCCCGGGTGATCGGCGAGGCGCGCCGCGATCGGGAGGCTGTGCGTGACGACCGTGAGCTGTGCCTCCAGTGGGATGGCCGCGGCGAGCCGGGCCACCGTGGTGCCGGCGTCGAGGATCAGCGTGCCCTCGGCCGGCAGTTCGGCGAGGGCCGCCTTGGCGATGCGGTCCTTCTCGTCGGCGGCCGTGGACTCGCGCTCGGTGAGGTCCGGCTCGAAGTCGAGGCGCCCGGCCGGGATGGCGCCGCCGTGCACCCGGCGGAGCAGGCCGGCCCGGTCGAGGGCCTTCAGGTCGCGGCGGATCGTCTCCGCGGTGACCTGGAACTCCTCGGCCAGCGACACCACGTCGACCCGGCCGCCCTCACGGGCGAGCCGCAGGATCTCCTGCTGCCGCTCCGGTGCGTACATGCCCGCTTACCTCCGAACCATGCCCGAACGTGTGGTTTCACGGAAAGGCTACGTCCGAATTTCCGAGAAGTAAACACGTCCAGACCTCAAATGGGCACGAACGGACTTCCGCCTGAACATTCGACCCCGGGGACACTCGGCGCACGCCCCAGACCCAGCAGGCGCTCCGGACTCGGCGCAGGCCCAGGACTCGGGGGCGCCCTGGGCTTGGCGGGTGCACCGGACCTGGCGGCCGAGCCCGGACCCGGCGCACGCTCCGGACTCGGTGGGCGCGCCGGCATTGGCACAGGCCCCAGACTCGGCACAGGCCCCAGACCCGGCGCACGCCCCGGACTCGACAGGCGCTGCGGACGTGGCGCACGCCCGGACTCGACAGGCATCGGACCCGCCCGCCCCAGACTTGGCGGGCAAGGAGGATGCCGTCGCCCCGCTCTACGCGGCGGGCGGCCAGCGCTGGGCGGAAGTCGTCCGCACCGCTCCGGCCGACCTCCCGCCACCCGGGTTACGTCCTGACTCCGGGCAGCGGGGTCTCCGCCGCCTCCTGGGAGTGGGTCCGCACCCTCGTCCGTCTCACTGCCGGAGCCGGTAGGTGCACCGGACATGATGACCGGGCCCGTACTCGACGCGCCCCCGGAGTCGGCGGGCTCACCAGACCACGGCAGGCACACCGGCTCAGCGGACGCTCCGGACATACTCGGCGCACGCCCCGGGCTCGGCAGGCTGGCACCCGGACCCGGCAGGTACACCAGACGTGGCGCACGCCCCGGACCCGGCGCACGCACCGGACGTGGGGGCCGGGCCCGGGGTGTTTGGGGTGTGTGAAGGAGCTGGTGCCTCGGGCGTGGGGGCTGTTCGGAGAGGGACACCCTGGGCGGCGTTCATCGTGTCGGTTCCGGCTCCCTCGCCGCCGGGAGATCCGCCTCGGCCCCCTCCACGTGCTGCGCCGGCCGCCGCGGCAGCGCGAACATCAGCAGGAAGATGACGCCCAGGACGGCGGCCACCCAGCCGAGCGCGTACTGGAAGGCGTTCACGAAGGCCGGACCCACCTGGGCGGGGGCCAGTCCGTCGTCGATCACCCCGAAGAACACCACCGACACCAGCCCGAGGCCGAGCGCGTTGCCCATCTGCTGGACGGTGTTGATCAGACCGGAGGCCGAACCGGCGTGCTCACGCGGCACCTCGGACAGGACGGCATCCGTCAGCGGGGCGACGATCAGACCCATGCCGACGCCCATGACCACCAGCGGCAGCGCCATCTGCCAGGGGGCGATAGCGAGGCCGTACCGCTGCGACTCCGCGAGGTAGATCAGTACGCCGAGCCCCATCACCAGCGCGCCCGCCTGAAGCACCCCGCGGCCGAAGCGCGGGACCAGCTTCTGCACCGAGAGGCCGGCCGCGGTGGAGACGGCGATCGAGAAGGGCACGCCGGTCAGCCCGGCCCGCAGCGGGCTCCAGCCCAGGCCCGTCTGCATGTACAGCGTCCACACCAGGAAGAAGACGCCGAGCGCGATCCCGAACACGGTCTGCACCGCGATGCCCGCCGCAAAGCTCTTCACCCGGAACAGCGACAGTTCGACCAGCGGCGAGCCGTCCCGGGCGCCCTTGCGCCGTTCGTAGGCCACCAGCGCCGCGAAGACGACGAGCGCGCCGGCCATCGACGCATGACCCCACAGCGGCCAGCCCAGCTCGCGCCCGCGGGTGAGCGGGTAGAGCAGCATCAGCAGGCCCAGGGTGACCAGCGTGACGCCGACCAGGTCCAGTTTGAGGGCCCGCGGGGCGCGTGACTCCGTGATGAACCGCCGCCCCAGCAGGAAGGCCACGACACCCACCGGCAGGTTGATCAGGAAGATGGGCCGCCACTCCAGGCCGAACAGGTTCCACTCGGTCAGCAGCGCGCCGAGCAGCGGGCCGGACACGGCGCCGAGCCCGACGATCGCGCCGAACAGCCCGAAGACCTTGCCGCGTTCGTGCGCCGGGAAGGTGGCGTGCACGATCGACAGGACCTGCGGCACCATCAGCGCCGCCATCGCGCCCTGGAGGATGCGGGAGGCGACCAGCATCTCCGGGTTCACGGCGAAGCCGCACAGCGCGGACGCGAGCGTGAAGCCGCCGATGCCGACGAGGAAGAGCCGCCTGCGGCCGTGGATGTCACCGAGGCGTCCACCGGTGATCAGACCGGCCGCGAAGGCGAGGGCGTAACCGGCGGTTATCCACTGGATCTGACTGAAGGAGGCGCCGGCGTCCCGCTGGATGGACGGGATCGCGATGTTGACGATCGTGACGTCGACCAGGTCCATGAAGGCCGCGGTCATCACGATCGCCAGCGCGTACCAGCGACGGCGGTCGCCCGCGGCGGGCCGGGCGGAAGCGGGTGTGGCGGTCGGTGCTGTGCTTGGTGCGGGGTGGGTCTCGGTGGAGGTCATGTGGAGGAAGCTAGGGGGTGAGTAGGTCAGATCGTGTCCTACTTCTGCGGCATGCTCGCGGACATGACGGCGGCGCACCGACGGCGCTCACGACCGCGGAGGACTCATGACGACGGACACCCCGGCCCGGCTCCTTCAGTTGCTCTCCCTCCTCCAGACGCCCCGCGAGTGGCCCGGCGCCGAGCTGGCCGAACGGCTCGGGGTGTCCCGTCGCACGGTCCGCCGGGACATCGACCGGCTGCGGGAGCTGGGCTATCCGGTGCAGGCGACCATGGGCGCGGACGGCGGGTACCGGCTGGTGGCGGGCAAGGCGATGCCGCCGCTGGTGCTCGACGACGAGGAGGCGGTGGCGATCGCGGTCGGGCTGCGGGCCGGGGCCGGGCACGCGGTGGCCGGCGTGGACGAGGCGTCGGTGCGGGCGCTGGCCAAGCTGGAACAGGTGCTGCCGTCCCGGCTGCGCCACCGGGTCTCCACCCTGCAGGCCGCGACGACCCCGCTGACCAGCGGGGACGGGGCGAGCATCGCGCCGGAGACGCTGACCGTGATGGCGTCGGCGGTGGCCGGGCGGGAGCGGCTGCGGTTCGCCTACCGGGCCGGGGACGGTTCGCAGTCCCGGCGGCTGGCGGAACCGTACCGGCTGGTGTCGACCGGGCGGCGGTGGTACCTCGTCGCCTACGACCTCGACCGGGACGACTGGCGCACGTTCCGGGTCGACCGGGTCGGTGAGCCGTTCGGGACCGGGACGCGGTTCGCTCCGCGGGAGCTGCCGACGGGCGGTGCGGCGGAGTATCTGCGGCGGTCGATCCACCGGCGGCAGGAGACGTACGGGTTCGTGGTGGCCTTCGCCGCGCCGGCGGACGTCGTCGCGCCGCGCCTGCCCGCCTGGCTCGGCACGCCGGAGCCCGCCGGCGGACGGGGCTGTGTCGTACGCGGCACCAGTGGCGAGCCCCTGGACTGGCTGGCGCTGCGGCTGGCCCTCGTCGGGCATGAGTTCACCGTCCGGGAGCCGCCGGAACTCGTCGAGTGCGTACGGGAGTTGGCGGCTCGGCTGACGCGTGCCGCGGGCTGACCGAAGACGGTCCCCCAACGCTCGGCAGCCCGGAATCTGTTCAGACCCCCGCACCCACCCCGGCCGGGCACCCGTCCTGCCCGCCCGCTCGCCCGGCTCAGGAACTCGGCCACGGGAAGCCGTGCAGTGCGCCCAGGTTGCGCAGGGCGAGCGCCGCGGGGCCCTCCTCTCCCGTGGCCGCCGCCGAGCCCGCGGCCCACGACTCGACGGCCACCCGCACCGCCGCGCTCGCCACCGCCGCACCGAACCGCAGTTCCTGGGAGACCACGGCGCCACCGGGGACGTCGGGCCCGGCATCAGGTCCAGCGCCCGGTCCGGCATCGAGCCCAGCGTCGGCCCCCGCCGCGGGTCCGGCATCAGATCCAGCACCGGGTCCGACATCAGGTCCAGCGCCGGGTCCGACATCGGGTCCCGCACCGAGCCCCACGGCAAGTCCCGCATCAGATCCAGCACGGGGTCCGACATCGGATCCCGCACCGGGCCCGGCACCGAGTCCCACGGCGGGTCCCGCATCAGGTCCAGCACCGAGTCCCGCATCAGATCCAGCACGGGGTCCGACATCGGATCCCGCACCGGGCCCGGCACCGAGTCCCACGGCGGGTCCCGCATCAGGTCCCGCGGCGCGTCCCGCATCAGATCCGGCACCGGGTCCGACATCAGATCCAGCACCGGGCCCGGCACCAGGCCCCGCGGCGCGGCCCGCGGCGGTGGCCCGCGGGCGTAGTCGGGCCGCGAGGACGTCCGCCAGTGTCTGCTCCGCCGACTGGCACACCTCGGCCCACACCCGGCGCAGCGCGGGGCTGGTGTGGGTGAGGCGGACGAGGGTGCGGACCCACTCCCAGGAGGCGGCGGAGACCCCGCTGCCCGGAGTCAGGACGTACCGGGTGGCGTGTTCGAGGGCCGCGGGCAGCGGGAGGTCGGCCGGAGCGGTGCGGACGGCTTCCGCCCAGCGCTGGGCGCCCGCCGCGTAGAGCGGGGCGACGGCCTCCTCCTTGGTGGCGAAGTACCGGTAGAAGGTGCGCGGAGCGATGCCGGCGGCCTGGGCGATGTCCTCGGCGCGGGTGGCCCGCAGGCCCTGGCCGGCGAAGAGCCGGGCCGCCGCGCGGGCGATCTCCCTGCGGGTCTCCGCCTTGCGCCGCTCGGTCAATGAGCCGGAGGAAGCTCCCGGCAGGCCGGAAAACGCCTGGTCGGGGCCGGGATCGGGGGGACTGGCCATGCTCACGTCGGCAGGCTATGCCCATGTGGCAGAATCTGCCATTCGGTGGGCCACCCCGTGGTTCAGGTACGGGGTGCCCCACCGGTCCGCCGCGCCCGGTGGCGCGGCGAGAACGACGCGACGGCCCGCGGGCGGCAGCCGACAGGAACAGCAGCGCGCCGAAGGGGCGCGGGGAACCGCGCGACCAGCAACAACGGCGCCGCCGCGGTGGCCGGACAAGAAAAAACCGGGCTCCGGCGCCCGGGGGGGATAGGCGCCGAAGCCCGGCTCTGGGAAGGTCCCGGCGCCGGGGGGAGTGCGTCGGGACCTGGCTCGGGGGACGGTGGGCGGCCACGGGGTGCGACCCGGGCCCCCGATCCCCAACTCCTGGGCCCGGAGGGTTTGTTCCCGGGGTCCGGGGAGTTGAAGCGACGGTACACAGCCATGTTTGCGCGGTCTTCCGCCACCCGGCGCACGCGGGAGGCGACGGTCGCACGGTGCCTGCGGCGAGGGAGCCGCGCGCGCCCCGCACATCCGGCTCCCGCCGCTCACGCGGCCGCGTCGAAACCGGTCTGGCGGGCCAGCTTCTTCAGCTCCAGCAGCGCGTGCTTCTCGATCTGGCGGATGCGCTCACGCGTCAGGCCGTGCTCCTTGCCGACCTCGGTCAGCGTGCGCTCCCGGCCGTCCTCGATGCCGTAGCGCATCTTGATGATGGAGGCCGTGCGCTCGTCGAGGCGGCCGATCAGCTCGTCGAGACCCTCGCTGCGCAGCAGCGTGAGGACGGACTGCTCGGGCGAGACCGCCGAGGTGTCCTCCAGCAGATCGCCGAACTGGGTCTCGCCCTCGTCGTCCACCGACATGTTCAGGGAGACCGGGTCGCGGGCCCAGTCGAGCACGTCGGTGACGCGCTCCGCCGTGGAACCCAGCTCGGCGGCGATCTCCGCGGGCTCGGGGTCGCGGCCGTTCTCCCGGTTGAACTCGCGCTGCACCCGTCGGATGCGGCCCAGTTCCTCGACCAGGTGGACGGGCAGGCGGATGGTGCGGGACTGGTCGGCGATCGAGCGGGTGATCGCCTGGCGGATCCACCACGTCGCGTATGTGGAGAACTTGAAGCCCTTGCGGTAGTCGAACTTCTCGACCGCGCGCACCAGGCCGGCGTTGCCCTCCTGGATCAGGTCCAGCAGCGGCAGGCCGCTGCGCGGGTAGCGCCGGGCGACGGCCACGACCAGGCGGAGGTTGGACCGGATGAAGACATCCTTGGCCCGCTCTCCCCCGTCGACCAGGGCCTGAAGTTCCTCACGGGTGGCGTCCGTGCGGGACTCCTCCTCGCCGTCGAGGACCTGCCGTGCGAACACACCCGCCTCGATGGTCTGGGACAGCTCGACTTCCTTGGCGGCGTCGAGCAGTGGCGTGCGCGCGATCTCGTCGAGGTACATGCCGACGAGGTCGCGGTCCGCGATCTCGCCGCCACGGGCACGAACGCTGCTTGCCGAGTTGGCCGTCTCTCCCCCAGAAGCCTGGGAGGTACCCCCATGGGCGGACTGACGACGGGCGACGGCACGGGTTGCCATGCGTGCTCCCTTTCGAATCGGGGTCCCCCGGTCCGGCCGGAGCCGGGCTCGGGAGAGGGCTGGCGGGTGGTTCTGCTGGAAGCTCAGCACTCAGAGAACTCCTCGGACTCTCGTTGAGTGCCCTGCATCCGAAGGAAACAACGACTGGAATCCGGACAGAATTCCCAACCCGCCCCCCAGTTTTTCTGATCATGCAGTACCCTGTGCCGCCGCATGAGGAGGACCGATGCCGTCGGAACGTACGGATGTGCAGGTCAGGGCGGGGGCCGAGGGCGACCTCGAAGCGCTCACGGACCTCTACAACCACTACGTACGCGAGACCTCGATCACCTTCGATACCGCGATCCTCACCGCGGAAGAGCGCCGTCCTTGGCTGCTCTCCCATCCGGAAGACGGACCGTACCGGCTGATGGTTGCCGTGGACGCGGACTCTCAGGAAATTCTGGGCTACGCCACATCGAGTCCTTACCGTGCGAAGCCCGCGTACGGCACGTCGGTGGAGACCACGGTGTACGTCGCCCCGCGCGCCGGTCGCCGCGGCATCGGCACGCTGCTCTACAAGGCTCTCTTCGCGGCCCTGGCCGGGCAGGACCTGCACCGCGCCTACGCGGGCATCGCCCAGCCGAACACGGCGTCGACGCGGCTGCACGAACGCTTCGGCTTCCGGTACGTCGGCACGTATCGCGAAGTGGGCCGCAAGTTCGGCCGCTACTGGGACGTCGCCTGGTACGAGAAGGAACTGTAAGCCCGGGAACGGCGCCCACCCGCCCGAGGACCCGCACCACGACACTCACCCGCCCAGCACCGCCCCCGCCTCGGCACACCCCCCAAAGGCCCACCCCGGCGGTCAGCCGAACTGCACGGAGCGCTTCGCCATTCCCAGCCAGAATCCGTCGATCACCGACTTCGGCACGGCCGGACCGGCGCCGTCGTCCGCCGCGCCCATGGTCACGAACAGCGGGGCGAAGTGCTCGGTGCGCGGATGCGCGTAGCGGCCGGCCGGTGCCTTGTCGAGGAAGTCGAGCAGGGCGTCCCAGTCGCGGGCTTCGAGGGCCCGGCGGCCCCAGTCGTCGAACTCGGAGGACCAGGCGGGCACCCCGCCGCCCGCATGGCGCAGGGCGGCCAGGTTGTGGGTGAAGAAGCCGGAGCCGACGATCAGCACGCCCTCGTCGCGCAGCGGCGCCAGCCTGCGGCCGATCTCCATCAGGCGCACCGGGTCGAGGGTCGGCATGGAGATCTGCAGGACGGGGATGTCGGCCGCGGGGAACATCTCGACGAGGGGGACGTACGCGCCGTGGTCGAGGCCGCGGTCCGGGATGTCCTGGACCGGGGTGCCGGGCGCGCGCAGCAGTTTGCGCACGGATTCGGCCAGATCCGGGGCGCCGGGCGCCGCGTAGCCGACCTGGTAGTAGTGCTCGGGGAAGCCCCAGAAGTCGTAGACGAGGGGGACGGTCCTGACGGCGCCGAGGGCGAGCGGCGCCTCCTCCCAGTGGGCGGAGACCATGAGGATGGCCTTGGGCCGCGGCAGGTCGGCGGACCAGGCGGCGAGCTGGCCGGGCCAGACGGGGTCGTCGGCGAGCGGCGGGGCGCCGTGGCTCAGATAGAGGGCGGGCATGCGTTCCTGCGCGGCGGCTGACATGACGGCGGCTCCCTCCGGTGGACCGGGCGGCAGGGCGACCCGCGTCCAGTTGCTTTAAATCTCAAGCTCTCATGGAAGACGGTACGCCCGACTTGTTCAATCTTCAAGGAGATGCCTCGTACAGTGGACCTCATGGACACGGCACCCGGCTCCACCCCGCAGCACCGCTGGCTCACCGACGAGGAACAGCGCGTGTGGCGCTCGTACCTGCACGCCACCACCCTGCTGGAGGACCACCTCGACCGCCAGCTCCAGCGTGACGCGGGCATGCCCCACATCTACTACGGACTGCTCGTCCAGCTCGCCGAGGCCCCGCGCCGCCGGCTGCGGATGACCGAGCTGGCCATGCAGGCGAAGATCACCCGCTCCCGGCTCTCGCACGCCGTCGCCCGCCTGGAGAAGAACGGCTGGGTGCGCCGCGAGGACTGCCCCGCCGACAAGCGCGGCCAGTTCGCGGTGCTGACCGAGGAGGGCCACGAGGTGCTGCGGCGCACCGCGCCGGGCCATGTGGCGGCCGTGCGCCAGGCGCTGTTCGAGCGGCTGACCCCCGAGCAGCAGAAAGCCCTCGGCGAGATCATGGAGATCGTCGCCGAGGGCCTTCAGCCGAACGAGGCGGGTGCGGACCTGCCCTGGCTCCGCTGAGCCGCTCCCGCAGGGAGCCGGGGCAGGTCCCGGAACCTCACCCGGAGCACCGGGCAGGTCCCGGACGTCGTACGAGCGCGGCGTCCCCTTCCACGCCCGCACGACTTCCACGCCCGTACGGCGCAGGCCGAGCGGGTACCCGGGCGGTTCAGTGGGCGACCACCGGCACCGTCACGTCGTCCTCGACGTCCTCACCCGCAGCCGCCGTGCCGCCGCCGGGACGGCCGGCGTTGACGAGGGTCAGGGCGATGGCCGCGGCGGCCACCAGGATGCCGACGGCGAACCAGATGGCGCTGGTGTAGCCCTCCACCATGCCCCGGAGCTGGACCAGCTGCCGCTGCTGCCCCGTGGTCGCGGTCGCGATGTGGTCCTTGATGTACGAGGTCGTCGCGGAGGCGGCGATCGTGTTCAGCAGGGCCGTGCCGATCGCGCCGCCCACCTGCTGCGAGGTGTTGACCATCGCGGAGGCGACACCCGCGTCCCGCGGCTGGACGCCCTGTGTGGCCAGCGACATGGCGGGCATGAACGCCGTACCCATGCCGAGGCCGAGCAGCACCATCGCGGGCAGCACCGTCGAGGCGTAGGTGGAGCCGATCTCCAGCTGGGCCAGCAGGAACATGCCCGCAGCGGCGACCAGGAAGCCCGGACCCATCAGCAGCCGGGGCGCGACCCGGGTCATCAGCCGGGTACCGATCTGCGTCGAACCGGTGATCATGCCCACGACCATCGGCAGGAAGGCGAAGCCGCTCTGGATCGGCGAGTAGCCCTTGACGACCTGGAGGTAGTAGGTGAGGAACAGGAAGGTGCCGAACATCGCGATGATCGCGAGACCCAGCGAGAGGTAGACGCCGCCGCGGTTGCGGTCGGTGATCACGCGCAGCGGCAGCAGCGGCGCCTTGACCCGGGCCTCGGTGACCACGAAGGCCAGCAGCAGCACCGCCGACGCGACGAACAGTCCGATCGTCACCGAGTCGCCCCAGCCGTCGGACTCGGCGCGGGTGAAGCCGTAGACCAGCGAGACCAGGCCCAGGGTGGACAGGATGACGCCGGGGATGTCGAGCGGGGAGCGGTTGCGGCTGCCCTCCGGCTCACGGATGACGAAGTAGGCGCCGGCCGCGGCGATGACCGCGAACGGGATGTTGACGAAGAACGTCCAGCGCCAGTCCAGGTACTCGGTGAGCACACCGCCGAGGATGAAGCCGACGGCGCCGCCGCCACCGGCGATCGCACCGTAGATGCCGAACGCCTTGGCGCGCTCCCGGGCGTCCGTGAACATCACGGCGAGCAGGGACAGCGCGGCGGGCGCGAGCAGGGCGCCGAAGACACCCTGGAGGGCGCGGGCGCCGAACATCATCGCGCCGGTGGTCGCCGCGCCGCCGAGCGCGGAGGCCGCGGCGAAACCGACCAGACCTATGACGAAGGCGCGCTTGCGGCCCCACAGGTCGGCGACCCGGCCGCCGAACAGGAGCAGACCGCCGAACGCGAGGGCGTAGGCCGTGACGACCCACTGCCGGTTGCCGTCGGAGATGCCCAGGTCCTGCTGGGCGGAGGGCAGGGCGATGTTCACGATGGTGGCATCGAGGACCACCATCAGCTGGGCGAGCGCGATGAACACGAGCGCTTTCCAGCGGTTGGCGTCGGGGACGCCGGGAGCCTTGACGGCTGTTTCAGACATGGGGGTACCCATTTCGGGACTTCGGGACTTCTTGACCTTCAAAAAGGGAAGGCCGGGACGTCGTGACGGAACAGGTGATCGAAAACGGACGGCACGTCGCCGCCGACGGCCGCGGGCGCAACCCCGTGGCCGACGCGGAACACGAACGTGACCGACGCGGAACGTGGAATGGGTCGTGGTACGTGCAGACGGACGTGACTGACGTGCTGCGAGAAGGCCGCTCTACGGCCCGGAACTGAGCGTCAGGTCTGGCGCAGGTCCTCCATGGTCGCCGCCGTGCCCGGCAGGGCGGAGCGGGCCGGGGCCCGCAACCCGTCCAGGAACAGCTGAAGGTGCCGGTGGACGAAGGGGTCCAGGCTGAGGCAGCCGAGGCCGGCCGGCGGCCGGGACAGCTGGGCCACCGCGACCATGACGTCGCCGACGCCGACGTCCGGCCGGAGCTGGCCCGCAGCCCTGGCCCGGTCCATGACCTCGCCGATGAGGTCCTCGGTGCGCTCCCGCGCGGCCATCAGATCGGGGTGGTTCTGGTCGAAGGTGCTGCAGACCATCGGGCACAGCGCGCTGATCCGCTCGTCCGCGGCGACGTGCACGAAACGCTCCAGCGCCTCGAAGGCGTCCCCGGTCTCCGCGAGCGCCTCCTCGGCCGCCTGCGCAGTGCGGTTCATCACGGAGCAGACGACCTCGCGTACGAGCGAGTCGCGGTCGGGGAAGTTGCGGTACACCGTGGCATTGCCGACGCCGGCCCGGCGGGCGATGTCGTCGAACGGCACATCCGGGCCGTGTTCCACGAACATCTCCCGGGCGGCGCCGATGATCCGCTCGCGGTTGCGCAGGGCGTCGGCGCGGGGCCTGGTCGCCTTGCGCTGCACGACGGTCGCGGTCTGCACGGCGTACTCCTCGGTCGGTTTGCCTGGCTTCGGTCGGTGCTTGGCTTCGGTCGGTTTGCTGGGCTGGTTCAGAGAATCCGGGGAAGGACTCCCCGTTTTCGCTCGGACACAGGTCTAAACGGGGAGAGGATCCCCGGTTATTTCCCACCCGTAGAAAGATTCCCTGTGACCTAGCTCACACCCGTTCGGCCCGAGAAACCCACGTTCGGGCTCCCCCAGCGCGCGCCCGGCGCCCTGACGACTCAGGGTGATCGCAAGGGTGCAGCCGGAGACCGGCGGCTGCCGTGGAGCGAAAGGCCCCTGCATGCAGTCGCAGCCGCAGCCGATCGCCCGTCGGATACGCCCGCGGCGCGTGGCCGCTCTCGCGTCCGTGACCGCCCTGACCCTGGCGGTCAGCACCTCCGCCGGAACCGGACGTCTCATACCGGGCACCACCACCGCCGGCGCCGGTTCCGTCCCCGGCCTGGCCCGCACCGCAGCCCTCGCCCCCTGCCTCATCAACGGCGCCCGCGAGGTCCAGATGACGGAGGGCGTCCCCACCGCCGGCGGCTACGCCCGCTCCACCGGCACCGTGCGCGCACTGACCTTGATGGTCGACTTCCCTGACGCGCCCGGCGAGGGCGACGCCCTCGACCGCTTCCACGAGTTCTTCCCGCAGACCCAGGAGTGGTTCCACACCGCGTCCTACGGCCATCTCGACTACCGCGCCGAGACCCCCATCCCGACCTGGCTGCGGATGCCCAAGACGTTCCACGACTACGGCATAGAACGCGGCGCCCCCTTCGACCCGGGCTACCGCCAACTGGTCCAGGACATCGTGTCCGCCGCCGACCCGACCGTGGACTTCCGGGACTACGACCTCCTGAACGTGCTGGTCAGCCCAGATGCCGGGCCCTCCGCCCTGGACACCGTGCTGTCCGTGACCTTCGCCGGCAACGGCGAGGCCCCCGTGGCCGACGGCGTACCGATCGCCAACGCGTCCTTCGTCTACTCCCGCCAGGACGACGGCTCCGGCTCCTACGCCCGCACCGGCTACCGCGTGCTCCCCCACGAGAACGGCCACGTCTTCGGCCTGCCCGACCTGTACACCCAGGACGGCGGCGGCGCGGTCGGCCACTGGGACATCATGAGCGAGGACTGGGGCGCCAACAACGACCTGCTCGGCTGGCACAAGTGGAAGCTGGGCTGGCTGGACGTCGACCAGGTCAGCTGCGCGGCCACCCCGGGCACCAAGGAGTTCACGCTGAGCCCGATGTCCCGGCCCGGCGGCCACAAACTCGTCTTCGTCCCGCTCACCGCGCACACCGGCTACGCCCTCGAACTGCGCACCCCCGGCGGCAACGACGAGGCCGTATGCCATCCCGGCATCCTCATCTACAAGGTCGACGCGAGCGTGGACACGGGCCGCGGCCCCATCACGGTGTACGACGCCCACCGCGAGAGCGGCGGCTGCACCCGCAGCCCCAACGTCCACGCCGAACTCTCCGACGCCCCCTTCGGCCCGGGTGAAACCTTCAAGGACCCCCGCCGAAAGATCACCGTCGAGGTGACGGCCGAGGAGCCCAACGGGGATTACAAGGTACGGGTGGATCGGGCGTAGGGGGCTCGGGGGATCGGGGCTCAGGGGATGGGGGCTAGGGGGACGGGGGCTCGGGGTGTGAGGGCTCGGAAGATGGGGCTCGGAAGATGGGGGCTCGGGGTATGGGGGCTCAGGGGACGGGGGGTGCGGTTGGGGGCTTCCGTGCGAGGACCGCGCGCACGCATCCGTGGTCGCTGCCACGGCGGATCACCGTAGACAGTCCGGCGCTGCCGATCACGGCGTGTGCACAGGCCGCAGCCCCAGCCGCAGCCGCCGTACATCGCCTCCCGCTTCCCACCGGGCGCATGCCCGGACGGCGGACGAGGTAGACCCCCGCCCGCCGTCCGGACCCTACGCACGCTGACCAGCCGCGCTGACCACGGTGCTGTCGCTCACCGCGTCCGCACGGGATCACCAGCTGAGGGCGTCGTCCATCGACTGCTGCCAGTAGGTGACCTTGAGCGAGTCGTCGACGTAGACGCCCTTCGCGGGCAGCGACGGGTGGGCGCCCGTGCCGACGCTCTCGTTGCCGGAGCGGCCGTGGAAGTAGACGGTCAGGGAGTTCTCGGTGCGGCCGTTGGAGGCGCTGCCGTCGGCGGCGGACAGGTTCACGGAGGCGTAGCCGGACTGACCCGGATCGAGCGTGACGACGGCCTGCGGCTGGGAGTCCTCGATGACCGGCGGCACCGCCTGGGCCTCACCGAAGCGCACCGCCGGGTAGGTGTAGAGGAAGCAGGGCTTGCTGCCGGTGTTGGTGACGGTGAGCAGCATGTGGTTCACGGGCCGGTTGAGCGGGGCCGCGACGGTCTTGGTGTTCGAGCCCTCGCAGGTGCCCGGCCGGCCGGCGGAGGCCGGATCCTTCGCGGCGACGCCGTTCCCGGCCGGCTTCGAGCCGGCGGTACCGGTCCCCGCGGGCTGCTGCCCGCCGGAGGCCGCGTCGGCGCCGGGCGCGTCAGCGGTGGGCGCATCAGCGGTGGGCGCGTTGGGCTTGGAGGCGTCGGCGGAGGACGAGGCGGTGGCGGAGGCGCCGGTCGAGGCGCCCTCGTCGTGGACGCCCGTACCGTCGTTGCACGCGGTCAGGGAGAGCGCGGCGAGTACGACGGTGGCGGCGGCGCCGATGAGACGGGTACGGGAGTTGCGGATACCGGACATGGTGCGGTGCCCCTTCGCTGTTCGGGTGGGTGGTGCTCGGATGACTGGAGCGTGCGGGGTGATCCGTCCCAGCCGCCACGCACGACGGCCAGTTCGGCACGCTGGAACGCCGAAACACACCCTGACCAGGGAAAACCCACTGCCCCTGGAACGCCCGAACGGGACACGGTGGAACGGAGAAACAAACACCGGCGGCGGGCCGGGCCCCTCTGGCCGGTGCCGCATCAGGCAACGTCTGCCCTGGCGCCGCACCGGTTGAGGCCCGTCACCGGACGATGCGGCCGCGCCGGATTTCTGCCGCGCGTGCCGGGGTCGGTGGTGACCTGGCGGCCGACGCCGACCGCTAGCGGCGGTCGCCTTCACACGCGTCGAGGCGTACGGCGGTCAGGTAGTGCGTGCTGTGAGGGTTGATGTCTGCGGACAGCAGGAGCTTGCGGTCCGACGGGGCGAGGACCTCGGTCAGTTCATGGATCGGGTAACCGAAGAGGTCGACGTCGCCGAAGGCGACCGGTACGTCGGCGGCCCGGTCCGGGACCCGCTCGGTCCGCTCGACGATCAGGTGCCCCATGGTCTGCTCGGCACAAGCCGTGCAGGCACAGGCGGTGACCAGAACGCCGTGGTGGACGAAGAAGAAGGTCCAGTGCGCTCCGCATATCCACCCGCCGGCGCGGATCTCCGCCAGGGTCGACGCGGTCCACTGCGCCGCACGCTCGGTCATGCCGAATCGCAGGACGCCTGCGTTCGCCGGGAGCACGAGCCCGGTGCCGGGCATCAACCGGAAGGTCACCCGACCAGTCTGCCGAGACGCGTCGCTCGGGTCACCCCCTGCCGACGCGGCGATGCCGCCGGGCTGGGCGGACACATCAGACTGATGAGCCGGGAAAGCCGCCCGACGACCCCGGCACCAACGCGACGCACCCCACAACGACGACGCCGACTCGACGACCACACACAGCCGGCCGTCGCTCCGACCCCCCGCAAGTCGCCTACCGCCACCAGGCCACCCGCTACACTGACTGCGGTGGCGCAGTCATCATCGACCGCATCACCACAGCTCTGCCGGGATCCCAACTGAGTACGGCCCACCCATCTTGGACCACCCCTCAGCCGTCTCCCGACAGACCCCCGCCTTCGTAGCTCAGGGGATAGAGCACCGCTCTCCTAAAGCGGGTGTCGCAGGTTCGAATCCTGCCGGGGGCACCAGGCAAAAGGCCCCGGACCGATCATGGTCCGGGGCCTTTGACATCAACTTTTGACATCAACGCAGGCGGTCACGCACGACCGGGACGCCGCTTTCGGAGTAGCCGGTCCATGTGGCTCATGGCCTCGCGCTGAGTGTCCTGCACGACGTGCGTGTACACGTTCATGGTGATGCTGATCTGGGAGTGCCCGAGGATCTCCATCACGACGCGGGGCGCGACCCCGGCCGCCGTGAGCAGGGTGGCGGTGCCATGGCGGGCGTCGTGCAGGCGGATGACGCGGAGGCCGGCGGACTCGGCGACGCGGGTGAAGGAGCGATAGAGGTTGCGCGGCTCGACGGGGCGGCCGGTGCGGGTGGCGAAGACGTAGTCCGAGTCCTGCCACCTCTTCTCCGCTTTGGTGCGAGCAGCAGCCTGCCGCATGCGGTGCCAGCGCAGGGGCGCGATGCAGAGGGCGGGCAACGGGACGGCACGGCGACGGCGGCTCTTCGGATCGTCGTCGTAGAGGACGCCACGGCGGCGCTGGACCTGGTGGCGGACGTAGAGCACGCGGTTGTCGAGGTCGAGGTCCGACCAGCGGAGACCGACGATCTCTCCCCGGCGGAGGCCCATGGCGATGGCGAGGACGAAGGCCGCGTAGAGCGGGTCTTTACGGGAGGCGGCGAGGAAGTCGAGCGTCTCGTCCAGGGTCCAGGGGTGCAGCTCGGGCGTGTCCGTGCGGGGCGGCTCGACGAGCTTGGCGACGTTGCGCGTGATGAGTTCCTCGCGACAGGCGGAGGACAGAGCCGAGCGCAGAACTCGGTGCGATTCCTTGGCGGTTGCGGCGGTGGTCTCCTTCTCCAGGCGGACGAGGAAGCGGCGGACGTCGGCGACCCCGAGGGATTCGAGGCGCTTGGCACCGAGGAGGGGCACCAGGTAGAGCCGGACGTGTGCCTCGTACTTGTCGAAGGTGCTGAGCTTCCGTCGGGGCTTGATGACGTTGTCCAGCCAGTACGGCAGCCACTCGGAGAGCTTGGCCGACTTTGTGGGCACGGGCACGCCCTGGTCCACCTTGTCGAGGAGTTCACGGCGCTTGGTGTCGCACTCCGCCCAGGTCTTGCCATAGGCGAACTTGCGGGCGCGGGTGCCGTCCGGCTGGAGCACGTAGACCGCGCATTGGAAGCGACCGTCCTTGCGCTTGGTGATGGTGCCGGCGCCATTCGGGTTGCGCTTGCGTTGCTGGGCCATCAGGCCGCCGCCTCCAATTCGTTGGTGATGTAGTCGCGGACGGCTCGGGCCGGAATGCGGCGGCATCGGCCGATGGTGAGGGACGACAGACGGCGAGAACGGATGAGGTCGTAGACCGTCGAGCGACCGAGCTTGAGCCGAGCCATCACGTCGGGCACCGTCAGCAGCTCGTCATCGGGCATGAGTGGGTTCCCCCTCTGTTCCGGGCGCGGGTGCGATGGAGTCGGCGAGCCAGGCTTCGGTGTCGGTGAGGCCGGTTCCGGCGTAGATCCAGTGGTCGAGGACGAGGGTTGTGACCACATCCGGATTTCCGGAGGTGGTATGGCCGTTGATGGCCTCTGCGGCTTGGGATGCGCGCCATTCGGCTCGGGCGTCGCGGAGGGCCCCGAGGGTGGTGGAGTAGCGGCGGGACTTGGTGGAGAAGTGGCCGCGGAACCCGAGCATGTGGGCCCAGGCGCGTAGACGGAGGTGTTCGAGATCCTTGCGGGCGCCGAGTGTCCAGGCCGTTCGGATGAGGCGACGGGCGTGGTCGCTGATGTCGAGCTGGGCGAGTTCGGCGGCGAACTTCAGGGGGCGGTCGAGGGCGCCCGTCGCAGTCTCGGCGCCCTTGGTGGCGTACTTGGCGATGTACGCGGCTACGGCACGCTCGGTCAGCTCCTTGGCGTCGTTGAAGTGGGCGGAGCGGATCGTGCGGACGTCGAGCTGGCGGCCGAAGGTGAAGGTGTGGGCGCGGCCGTCGATCTCCGGTCCGTCCACGCGGACGGCGGTGGCAGCGGCGCGAATGGCGTCGGTGAGCAGATCGGGGGTGGCCCAGGCGGGCGGCGGGGTGTCGCCGCCTTCCGGCCCGTCGATGCGGATGACCGCGTGGAAGTGGACGGCGCCACGCTTCTGGTATTCGGCGACCTTGGCGAAGGACACCCGCGCGTGCTCACGGAAGGCCCGTTGGGTGAGGCCGGCGCGCTTGGCGACCTCGCGGCGGAGGTAGGTGGAGAAGCGGCGCCAGAGCGGTCCCGCGTGGGCGTTCCACAACACAGCCGTCTCGTAGTCGTACGTATCGAGGTCGAGCGGTGTACCGAGCGCGGGGTCCTCTTGGTCGTGGAGGGTGCCACAGCGGCAGGCACGGACCGTGCGAGCCTGACCGGTGGGGCGGTTGTGGACCGGGCCGAAGCCAGGGGCCGTGAACGTGGCGAAGACGCGGGGATGAGCGGCGACGCGTTCAGGGACGCCCTTGCCGCCGCGCAGGCCGGAGGTGATCAGGTGGAAGGTGTCGCGGCGGTAGACCTCCGCGCAGGCCGCGCACCGGGTCGTGCGGCGGTTGTTGCAGCGGACCAGGAGGTGACCGGCCGGGAGGCGGGTGGAGTCGAGGTGGTGGAGGACGCTGCCGATCTCGCCGGTCGCGGTGTTCACGTCGTACTCGGTGCGGTGGCCGTCGAGGCGGATCGGGTGCGTGCAGCCGCCGAGGCCGGAGAGCTGGCGCAGGAGAGCGGGCATGGTGCCGAGGGCGGCCAGTTTGCCGAGTTCCTGAAGCGGGGGCGAGGTGTCGCGGGTGAAGATGGGAGTTCTCCTTCTGGCTTCGGTCAGGAGGGGCAGGGCCCCCGGGGCGGCGGATGCTTGGCGGTGTCAGGCCGTCCCGGGGGTCTGGTGGAGCTGGGGTGTCAACGGCGGTGCTGGTCGCGGGGCAGCGAGCGCAGGACGACGGCGGCGACCGTCACCGAGATGGCCGTGATGGCGACGGCGGCCAAGAGCGCGGTCAGGACGACACCGCCGACGAGGACGGCCGCGACCGTTCCGGTGCTGACGGAGATCTGCGGAGCCGTGCGCTGCACGGGAGCCGGGTCGGCCGTGGTGTGGATGTGCGCCGACGGCGGGGTGGGGTTGGCGGGGTACTTGGGCAGGAACACGGCGAAGCCTCCTTACCTACTCGTCTAGTCATGTGATCCGTTGACGATGTCCACGCCGGAGCGCGTACCGGATTCGATGGCCGGGGCCAGGAAGGTGTGCGAGAGCCAGAAGCCGAAGAGGGCGATCAGGACGACGGCCCAGATGCGGACGCCGAGGAACTTGACCGCTCCCCACGCGAAGAGGCCGAGGACGAAGACGAGCGGCAGGCTGACGGTCACGGGTTCGGGGTCCTTCCAGCGGACGGGGCAGCGGTGGGTGCGGGCGGCGAGTTCGGCGGCGGCGCGGCTGTCGTAGTCGGCGGAGAAGCCGCAGCGCGGGGCCGTGCAGGCGGCGGTGTGCTTCTCGTGGCCCCGGTTGTCGTAGGCGGTGCCGACCTGGACGGGGCCGATGCGGGTGACGTGGCGGAAGCGGCGGTTCGCGGGCATGCGGTTCTCCTCTCAGAGGCGGGCGGCGATGGCATCGGCCATGGGCGCCGGGACGCCGAGGCGGGCACGGAGGGTTGGGGTGTCGATGGGTGTTCCGGTGCGGGTGTGGTGGTCGGCGGCGACCTTGCGCGCGTGTTCGACCAGGGCGGCCGGGACGGGCACCGCGGATTGCGCCGGACGTTCGGGGGATGTCTCGATGACTGGTTGGGTGGGCGGTTCCGGCGAGGGATCGGGAGCGTCCGCCTGGGCGTGGAGGCCGGGTTCCTCTGTCGACGCCGGTGCGGAATGGGCGAGGAGGGTTCCGCCGAGGAAGGCGATCGCTGGCCAGCCCGCGACGAGGATGCGCAGCCATGCCGGCACGTGGGTCATGTCGAGGAGTCCGGCGGTGGCGACGTTCGCACCGAGCGAGGCCACGAGGGCGATCAGGAACCAGCACCAGGCAAGCCCGGAGCGGCCGTTGGTGCGGAGCCGTCGCCAGACGGCGACCAGGAGCAGGTCGACGCTGATCGGGTAGGCCCATGCCTTCCAGCCGGTCTGTCCGGCCGCCGAGGCGATGTCGTGCAGGTGGGCGAAGGACAGGGCTCCGGCGATCAGGGCTTGAACGACTACGGCGTCCAGGCGGGCAGGCAACCGTTTCACGACTCCTCGTTCCGTTCCTTCTCACTGTCGGCCTGGGCGGCGGCGTAGGTCTCCAGGGCCTTGACGTAGTCGGCGCAGGCGGCGGTCAGATCACGGGCGAAGGTCAGGTGATCGGCGATGGGCACCCTGGCGAAGGCCGAGACGGTCAGGGAGTGGTCCTCACCGTCCAGGGTGAGGATCGGGGTGCGGGTCGTGCCGTACTGGCTGAGACGGATGGTGGTGTTGCCGTCCGCGTAGAAGGCCATGGAGGCGGTCACGAGCGTTCCTCTCGGATTTCAGGCATGGGAGAAGTAGGGACTTGGCGTGAGGCGGTCACGCCGACCGGGATGGGGAGAGGCAGAGGTCAGTCGGTCACCGGTCGCAGCTTGACGACCGGAGCCGGTGTATCGACCGGATGTACGGGCACGTCGGGCTGGAACGGCTTCAGGGCGGGAAGGCCGGGCACCAGGTGGGCCGAGGCCCGGCAGATCTCGGCGGCGTCGCCAAGGGAGAGGTACGGCGTGCGGATGCGGGACCAGCCGCCGGAGGTGTCGCCCGCCACGGCCAGGCCGGGCCGCTCGGGAGCGATGGCGCAGGCAGCCATGACCGCTTCGGGGGCGATGTCACCCAGCGCCATCTTGGCCGACGCCTCATCGTTCACGCGATGGCAGACACGCCCGGTCAGCTGGGCCCGGAGCATGGTGGCGCCCTTGCCCAGTTCGGCGCCGAAGCGCTGTCCGCAGACCTCCAGGTAGATGCCGGCGGCGCGGCCGAGCTGGGCGAGGCGGATGAGCTGGGTGACCATCTCGTCCCGCCGTTCCTCCTCCTTCCTGGTTGCCACGAGGAACAGTTCGGCCACCTCATCAACGAACAGCACGATCGGTACCGGGCGTTCCGTCTCAGGCAGGCCCCAGATGTCGGAGGTGATCTCTTCTTCCGGGGTGTCCAGTGCGATGCCCTGCCGGGCCTTGATCAGGTCGTATCGGTCCTCCATTTCCTTCACGAGCACGGGCAGCAGGTCCGCCGCCTGTTCGAGGTCGGTGGCCAGGGCCGACAGCCGGGCGGCGAACGGTGCCAGCTCCACGCCCCGCTTGCAGTCGATGCCGACCAGGGCGACCGGCTGCCGGGCGAGTCCTGCGGTCAGGTGCCGTAGGTACATGGACTTGCCCGACAGCGTTGCCCCGAGGGTCAGTTGGTGCGGGACGGTCCGGTAGTCGCGCACGAAGGGAGTGGCGTCTTCCCGCAGCGCCACCGACACCTTGAGAAACCCGGCTTCGGCCTTGCGTGGCATCCGGACCTTGCGCAGGACGTCGAAACCGACGAGCCGCAGTTCGACCACGCCCGGCTTGACCGTCGTGACATAGACGGCGTGAACGCCCCAGGCGTGCCGCAGTCGCTCCGCCGAAGCGGCGACATCTGCCGGTTCCTGGCCCGGAGCGAGCCGCAGACGAAGCCGCAGGCCGGTCGACGTGGGACAGATGATCCCCCGGCGGGGCGGAACGGGACGGACCTCACGCCGGGTGGTGACCTTGACCGCCCACGCCCGCAGCCGGGACGGCGCCACGGCCAGCCCGCACGCCTCCATGACCGAGCCGTACGAACTGAGCAGCCGGACCGTGGATATCGGCAAGCCGATGGTGGACCAGTAGACGCCCGGATGCTGGGCCCGGGCGTAGGCAGCCCCGCCGCCGAGCGCGGCGAGGGGACCACCTACCTCCAGAAGTGTCGTCAAGTCGGTCATCAGGCAGCGGCCCCCGAGACGGCCGGGAACGCGGCCGGAGTCACGGCGGCAGCCCGGTAGGCGATCCCATGCCGCTGCTGCCCGTTGAACACGGACTCCCACGGCCGGGCCACCAGCCCCGGCAGCGAGACCGGCGCCCCGAGGGTCAGCCCCTCCGAGATCCCGCCTTCCGGGATGGTGACCTTGATCAGCGACGATTCACCGTCTTCGATGTAGACGACGCCGATCGTCATCAGCGCCTCACCGCTGTTCGCGTCCTTGGCGATCTCGCCGGTCTGACGGTCGCGAACCTTCGGCTCGGGTGCCTCGGTCAACAGGATCGTCGCGGCGGAGGTCTCAACACGGATGGTACGCAAGGAACTTGTCCTATCTACTCGTCTATACAAGAGTCGTCCCGTGAACCCGATCGCCGGGTTCGCGTGGACCACCTTGCCACACGACTTGCCCACTCGTCTATACGAGTATGCGTGTCGGCGTGTACGAGTTCGGAAAGACGTCCCCGCGCACCACCGCAAACCAGGACGATCAGGTCGCCGGAAGCTGGTACGACAACACGTACGCGTCCGCCGCCATCACTGTGTCGCAGACCTCCACGGCCCGCCCCTCGGTGTCGTAAGCGGTTCGGATGAGGTGAATGACCGGCACGCCGGAGGCTAGCCGGAGCGTCTTGACCTCAGCAGGCGAGGGCATCCGGGCCTTGATCTCTTCCTCGAAGTGGTCGAGGCGGTGACCCAGCTCCTCAAGACGGGCGTAGATACCACCGGGTCCGGGATTGGGCTCGGCGATCGGGGTCCCCCGCGCGATATCCAGAGGCAGATACGACGTGGCGAACTCGACCGGCCGCCCGTCCAGCAGATACCGGCGCCGACGGGCCAGCACCCGCCGCACGGACCCCAGCCGCGCGGAAACGTCCTGGCTCGCCTTCTCCTCCTTGACCTCAAGACTGTCGACCTGCGGGTGACCGCCGGCCGCATCGGCCTCCACGATGAACGCGGACTTCCCTTGCTCCCTGTGCCGCCGGGCGAACCGGTCCGAGGCAAGCCGTCGCACCGGGGGGCGTGGCCGTACGAACACGCCCTTGCCGTGCTCGGCGTGGACCAGGCCCTCACCTTGGAGGACGGAGAAGGAGTTGCGGACCGTCATCCGGGACACCCCGTAGTGCTCGACAAGGTCAGCCTCGGAAGGCAGCTTCTCGCCCTCCTTGAACCGCCCGCGGTCGATGGCCTCACGCAGCTGGTCGGCGATCTGCCTAAAGACCGCACGATCGCTCGTGGGGTCGAGAGCGCCGAGGAGGCCGGAGGAAAGAGGGCTCACGGTGAGTACTCCTTTAGGTATCTAGACGAGTGGGCGAGTGTTGTTGCTACGGTGGAGAGCCTAGCCATCCGAGAAGGCCGAGGAACGTGAGTACAGAACGCCCGCACTCCGTGAGCGTCGCCGGGGTCGTCGTCGACGACCAGGGCCGGGCCCTGTTGATCCAGCGCCGCGACAACGACCACTGGGAGCCCCCGGGCGGCGTCCTCGAACGCGAGGAGACCATCCCCGAAGCCCTCCAGCGCGAAGTCCTCGAAGAAACCGGCATCAAGATCACGCTTCCCGCGACCCTGACCGGCGTCTACAAGAACATGACGGGCCTGATCGTCTCGCTGGTCTTCCGCTGCCAGGTCGCCGACGGCATACCCACCACCGGTGACGAGACCCGCGCACTGCGCTGGGCCACCCGCGAAGAGGTCACCGAGCTTGCCGACGAGGCATACGCGATCCGCGTCCTGGACGCACTCGACCAGGCGACCCCGCCGGCCATCCGCGCCCACGACGGCGTGAAACTCGTCTAACCCGAACCCGCTGCACATGGCGGCCTACCAGCACGAAGGAACTTGTATGCACGAGTATACGAGTACAGCCCGGGTCTGGGGGCTCACTTGCCCAGGATTCCCGGAAGAGGTCAGCCGGGCCCGCCGCTGGACCCGCGACATCCTGCGCGGATCGCCTTTAGCCGAGGACGCCGAACTGATCGTGAGCGAGCTGAGCGCGAACGCCATCCTCCACACGGCCAGCGGCTTGGAATCCGGCCGCTTCCACTTGGCCCTTGCCGTCTCCCCACGGGTGATCGCTCTCTCGGTGACCGACGAGGGAGGCACCGCGACCGCCCCGAAGGCCGAGGACCAGACCGAGAGCGCCGAGCACGGCCGGGGCCTGGGCATGGTCAGCGTCATCGCCCACCGGGTCGTGGTCCACAACAGCGACAGCGGCCACACCGTCACCGCGGAACTCTTCACACAGCCCGGCCCAGGAGGACACCCATGCTGACGTCAATCGTGGCAGAGGACCTGCAGGCAGGCGGGCACGACGTCTCATACCAATGCCGGGCCGCCGCCTACCCCCTGCACGGGGTCCACTTCATCCTGCTGGGATCACACGCCACTGCAAGCCCGCGCCTGGCGTTGCGCTGGCTCCGGGAGCGCACGAGCCACATCACTGACCAACTCGACACCGCATACGCACAACCAGGCCGCCACTGGCTCACCGACGAACCAGAACACGAACGAGCCCTCGCCTACCTGTCCACAGGAACCGCCTACCAACTCACCCTCTACGACGACACCACCCGCTACGTTCTCGCGGCCTACCCCCGAGGAGCGGCATCATGAAGGGCCCCGTACACGGCTACTGGTGCGAGTGCTGGACCAAAGACCTCACCGAGGAGAGACCGCCGGCACTTCGGGCATCCTTCGACGCCTACTCGGCACCCCAGGCAGACAGATGGGTCGCGGTCGCACTCCGCACGATCTCTCCGGCACTCGACCCCGACGCCTCCCAGGAAGCCTGGAACTGGCTCTACAACGGCCGCATCCAGACCAGACGCGCCCTGCTGCGCTCCGAACCCTGCACCGTGTCAGTCACCCAGAACACCATCCGCATCACCTGGACCATCCGACCAGTACTCTTCGCGCCACTCGCTCACCGACAGGGCATCGAACTACCAGTCTGCGCCCACGACTTCACGCCCATGGCGACCGACTGAGTTACAACTTTCTCTACTGGTTCAAGGCGGCTCGCTCCGCTCCCCGCGCGCAGCCCGGCCCCCGGCCGGGCCTGCGCTCCTGTCTCCGCCCCGCTCCAGCCCGGCCGCGGGCCGGGCCGCACGCAGGGTCAGCCGCTTGCCGTGAGAGAAGGGGTACATCGCGGCGGAGCGATCGACTCCGCGGCTTCACGGGACGACTTTGGCGGGAGCCTCGAAGATCATGACCCCAACCTCAGGGAGATCCGTGTCGGGTAGCCAGAAGTTCGGCAGGATTGCCGCATGACTGAGACGTACGTTGCGGTAGTTGGCGCAAGCGGCGCCATCTTGGGGACTCTGGTTGGCGCTCTTGCCGCAGGCGTGATGGCGAGGAAAACCGCCCGAGATCAAGCGGACAGAACCAACCTCAGTCAAATTCGTGAACTGCAAGAACAGCATCGAGTACGTCACCGCGAGATCAGCCGCACCGCTTACAGCGAATTCATAGAACAGACCGACGTGGCTATGCACGCTCTATACGACCTCAGCTACTACAAGGTGGAGGACGTCGACGCACTACTAACCAAGGCGGATACCGCTAACGAGGCGATGGGAGCTGTAAAGAAAAATGTAACGGTCGTTCAACTCGAAGGGGAAATAAGCGCTGCTCACGCAGCCGAAGAGTACAGAACGTCCCTCGAAGAAGTGCTCACCACGCTGGGGGCCGAAGACATGATGCTGAGGGCTGCTGCCACATCTACGTCCATTGAGCAGCTTGCTTCTGCACGGGTTCAGCAAGTCTTCAACAATGCAAAACGAAGGAGAGAAGAATTCATAGCCCGCGCTCGCCGCGCCCTCGGCAATGACAGCATCTAACGTCCGCACCGCCGTCACGGACTGACCATCACCGCTTGCGGCGATCGGTGACAAGCCAGATAGCGTGGCTGATGCCAGTTGAGGTACAGCGAGGCACACGCGCGCCTGATCGGTCGGCGCACCCGCCATCGTGGCTGACTTTCGTCGGCTGAGGCTCAGACCTCCGAGACCAAACTTCCGCCCCGGATTCTCCAACGAGCAGACCGTGCCATTCGCGTGCCAGATCCTGCGGGGAACCACGGGGAACAGCGGGGACCGGTCACGGATGCGACCACGACCCCAGCACCGTCCCGCCGCAGGTCAGCCCACCGACCACCCCCAAGAAACCCGAGCTTCCCAAGCTGAGGTTTCGCCCTCACGCCTTTGGAAGCAGTGGCTCGTGCCGGTGCCAGACCAAGTACCGGTCTTCTCGGCGCAACTCTGCGGAGCCCCATTCGATGCGCATGACGCCGTCCCCCATAGAGCAGGCGTAGGCGACGAGGACGAGTCGCACGTCTTCGGGAAGCAGCTCCAGGTCGGGATGTACTTCGGAGTCGTCGAGGTCTCCCCAGTCCAGGTCAAACGGCTCCTGCATGGGCGGCGGGCCGTGGCGGCGGATCAAGTCTGCTCGAAAGCCTGTGGCCCGCCGGAGGCGTGCAGCCGTAACAGGCACGTCCTTCTTCGCGTAGCGGAGGGGGTAGATCAGGCACCCTTGGATGAGCATCATCGTTCGTCCCTGAAGGCGCACTGCGTCCCCGAGACCAGCGAGGCCGGCGGCCAGTTCTTCGTACTGCACGGCGTAAAGGCCGTGGCCATAGGCTTCGAGCGTCTGGGTATGGACGCCTTCATGTCCGGTGCGGGCCCGCTCGTGAGCCCGGACGAGGCAGGCAGGGATGATGTCCACCAGCTCACCGGCGGATTCTCCGAACGTCTCACTTGCCCATCGACTGGCTGAACCCACGACGTACCGCCCCTCCCTGGTGGTGCTTGAGCACAGCGCCGAGCAGCGTCCGCCCAAACCGTGCTGTCCCCCTGGCGAATCACGCAAGGTCGCACCCAGCGCACAGAGGGAGCGCACGTCACCTGAACGGGGCGCATCGCCGGTGCCTCTCGGTCAATCAGCAGCGGGGAATTGCGGTGAAGGCGGCACGGCCAGCCAGAGCCGCAAGCGACTGATCACCAGGTCGGCTCAGCTGGGCTCCACTACCCCCACTGACATCCACGGCTGACATCAACGAGGCCGGACAGCCGCAGACTTTGGCGTTCGTGCACGGCATCGAGCTTCCTGCCCTCCCAGGGGCTCGCTGCCACCTGATCGAACTCCTAAAGCGGGTGTCGCAGGTTCGAATCCTGCCGGGGGCACAGCCTGCGTAGCGGGCCCTCTGTTCTATTCGAACAGGGGGCCCGCTTCATGATCAGAGTCCACATGGAGTCCACATCCCCGGCGAACATGGTTTGATCGCCACCCGTTCCGGAGGACTTGATCACAACGAGCGGCGTTCTACGCTGCCAAGCCAGACGAGGACGGCGCGACTCCCCTCGTGCGCGCCAGACACAGGCTCGTCGCCTCCTGCGGATCCTGGGCGGGGAGGCCCGGCCCGCAGGCGACGACCCCCGCCGACGTACGCGGCCGGGGGTCGCCCGTACAAACGTAGACCGCCCCACCCCGGCCAGGGGGTGAGGCGGCTTGCTCTGACCGAGTCAGAGCAGAGGATGACCGCCGGCGGACACAGGTACGCCGGCCATCATCCGCATGCGGCCGAGCACAGCTCACACACCCGGCACGTCGAGAAGGCATGGGACCGCCCCCGCGGGGGACGGGGGCGGCCCGTTCATCTCCAGCGCCGGCGGTTCGCCCTCGCCGACGCCGGAGGCTCTACTCCTCCACCGGCGTGGTGGTGTCGCTCATCGTTCTCCGGCCCCGGCCGGATCGGCGTCCGGCCGGGGCCGTCGAGGGGTCAGGCGCGGGCCCGGACGATGAGGGTGCCGATGTGCCCGGGTTTCGGGGCATCCACCTCGGTGGCCTCGGCGGTGGCGAATCCGGCCCTGAGTAGAAGCCGTTCCCACATGGCGGGCCGGTAGCTGTACCGGTACGTGAACATCGCCTTCCCGGCGAAGCCGCCCTTGTACATGCCCTGGGGGCCGTAGGCGCCCGGGATCGCCGGCGGCTGGGAGAAGACGAAGACGCCCCCCGGCGCCAGGTGCTCGCGGACGAGGGGAAACAGACGGGACGGGTCGGTGAACCAGGCCGCACCGAAGATGGAGTACACCGCGTCGTAGCAGCCCTCGTGGGTGGCGAGCCAGTTCAGGATCTCCCCCTGCTCGATCCGCACACCGAGCGGCGCCCACTTCTCGCCCGCGCGCTGCACCATGCGCGGCGCCAGGTCCACGCCGGTCGCCTTCACGCCCTGCTGCGCGAGGTGGGCGAGGGCACGCCCGGTGCCGCAGCCGACTTCCAGCACGGACTCCGGGGCGCCCAGGAGTTCCGGGCCGGGGCCGTGGCCGGCGTACTGGGTCCAGCAGAACGACGGCTCGGCGTCGTCCTTGAACGCCGACTCGGCGTAGGCGTCCCACAGTTCGGTCTCGGCGGCGATGTCGTGCGGTACGGGCACAGCGTGTTCCTTCGGTCGTCAGGATGCGGGAACCCCTGCCCTCGGGGAGCTGTGAGGGCGGGGGCGACTGTAACGGGGTCAGTGGCTGTCGTGGACCTTGTCGTCGCACGGGGAGCAGTCCGCGCCGTCGATGGCCCACAGTTCCTCGTCGATCGCCCAGCCCTGGCTCTTCAGGAAGTCGCCGGTGCGCAGGCACAGGCCGTCGCTGCGGCGCTCGATGAACGGGGCGTGGTGCTTGAACCGGCCGCCGTTGTACAGGCGGCAGATGCCCCACCAGACGGGTGTGTCGAGGATGAGCTGGTGGACGCCGATGTCGACGAGCTTGCCGACGCCGAGGTGCACGTCAGGGTTCTCGATGGAGCCCATGACGTACATGACGGCGTTGCCGAGGATCCGTTCGGCCATGTCGCGGACCATGGTGTGGTCGCGCAGGAGCAGTGCGACCTCGCGGTCCCAGATGCTCATGCCGCTGTCGAAGATGTTGACGGTCAACTCGGCGATGTGCGGGGCGACCGCGTTGAGGAGTTCCTGCGGGTCCCGGGTGCGGGTCGCGGCGGGACGTTCTAACGCTACGGTCACGTTGTCCTCCAGTTGTGGACGAGCGCCCTCGATCGAGAGCGCCGGGCCTCCCGCGCCGTGGCGGGAGGGGTCTTCAAGGGCTGGCGTGGTGGCGGGCCAGCCTGAGAGGCGGGGTGGATTCGCGGGGCGTGCAGTCCTCGCTCCTGGCGTGAACGATCAGGCGGACGTCGGGACCGCTGCTGCGGGGCAGCCAGCGGACTATGCCGTCGTCGGTGTGCATGCCGCAGGCGCAGCAGGTACCGGAGTCGCGTTCCTCGCGGTCGTCCCACATCGGGCTCACCGTGACGCTCCTGCGGTGCGGCAGCGCGGGCACTCGCACGGCGGGAACTCCAGGTTGAAGACGGGCGCGTCGAGGGGCGCGAGGGTCCGCGTGTGCACGGGCGTGCGCTGCAGCGTCTCGGGATTGATCCGGTAGACGCTGACGGTGATGCCGGGGGGCGTGGTCTCGCTGCCTGTGTCGGTCACGGATTTAAGGTGCTCCGGTCACAGTGAGTTGCGCGGCGTCAGTGCAGGCGTCAAACCGACGACACCCGGGGTGTCATTTCGGTGTCATTCGGAGCGTGAGAGGTCTACCGTGAACCCTATGGCCACACCGAACAGCGCACTGCGAGCAGCCCGCATGGGCCTGCTCATGTCACAGGACGACTTCGCCCGAGCCATCCGCGACGCCGGCACCCGCGCCGGACAGCCCAACGATGCCAACAAGCGCCTCGTACAGCGCTGGGAATCCGGCATCACCACGTCGCCCCGCCCCATCTACGCCCGCGCCCTGGAGGCCGTCACTGGCCTGCCCATAGAGGCACTGGGCTTCACCATCCCCGTGCCCATGGCCCGCATCTCCGAGGACGGCCACGGGGGCCACGATATGGAGCCCGCCCCGGGGACCGTCGCCCCCACGGTGAGCACGACACCGCAACCCGAACCCCAGGCCGCCCACCGCAACTACTCCGGGGTGTGGCTGTCGCGGTACGAATACTTCAGCTCCGGCCGGGACGCCGCGTTCACCGGCTTGCACTACGTCGTGCTCCTGCAACACGGCAGTCGGCTCACCGCCCGCTCCCTGCCGAACGGCTCAACGAACCCCAACTCGCCGCTGACGATGGACCTGGAGATCGACGGGCACGTGGCCACCGGCACGTGGACCGAGCAGACCGCGAGCGAGGGCTATTACCGCGGCGCCCGCTACCACGGCGCGATCCAACTGCTCGTCGAGCCGACCGGGCGTCGGATGACCGGTAAGTGGGTGGGCTTCGGCAAGGAGTTCGACGTGAACACCGGACCGTGGGAACTGGTCTTCCAGGACGCGTCAACGGCGAAGGCGACGCTCGCCGCCTACGACCGCCCGCCGGAGGCATGACCGCCCCTGAACGCACGAAAGCGGCCCCGCCCCTGCTGAAGCAGGAGCGGGGCCGCGATGGTGTGTACAGGGTGTCAGCGGAGGAACAGGGCGGCGGCGCCAGTCGCCACACCAGCCACCCCGACCAGGGCGCCGATCTGGCCGAGTGGCCAACGCCCCTGCTTCAACGCCTCGATGTCAGCGCGCAGGGCACCGGCGACCTCGTCCCGCTTCTTCAGCGCGGTCTCGGTCTCCTCGCGGAGCTGCTTGACCGCCTCGTCCGTGTCCGCGCGCAGCTGCTTCACCGCCTCATCCGTGCGGGCCGTCCGCTCGACCAGCACCGCCAGCGAACCCTTGACCTCCGCGAACCCAGTCGTGACCGTGCCGCGCAGCCGCTCCAGTTCGACCGCCACATCGGCGGCCGGAACGGTCATCCCTCCCCCTTCGGTACCGCCTCGTCGGTGCGCAGCCACGACGGCAGCAGCAGCTGCACAGACGGCAGCGCCATCACCCGGGCGAGACCGCCGGCGACCGCCAGGGCGCCCGCCACCCACGGCAGGGAGGCCGGGATACCGGAGGCGTCGACGATCCCGGGCAGCGCCACGGCGACACCCACGGTGGTCTGCAAGACGGTACGCGCGGTGCGCTTGGAGGTGTCCTTCATGGTCAGGCTCCCTTCTTGAGGGCGGCGGCCAGCTCGGCCGTCCGCTTGTCGATGTTCCGGACGCGGGTGACCAGGTCGCCGGCCGATGCCGTTCAGCTCGAACGAGTACGAGACCGATGCGAGCGGCAGTTCAGCGAGGAGCGTGTCTGTGCGCAGGTCGCAGAACAGGTACGTGTAGGTGTGCTCTGCCTGCGCGGACAGGTCCGCCGTATACAGGTCGGCGGTCATGCGTTCGGCTCGACGATCAGCTGTCCGGCGCTGACGGACGTGGCCCCGGCGCCGTATGAGCTGATGTTGTACTGCGGCGTGAGCGTCACGGCCGCGCCGGGGGTGAGATCCCTGCGGAGAATGGTGCGGCTGGCGTAGACGCGGCTGCCGATCGTGGAGACGGAGTTCGCGGCCGTGGAGGTCTCTGTCAGCGCGCCCGTGGAACGCCACCGGCACCAGGCCGTGGACGTAGACGTGTTCGTGTTCAGGCACGCGGCACCGATGGTGATCTTCAGCATGCCCGATGGGGGCACAGTGACGGTGATCGGTGGCCATTGCGCGGCTGTGAAGTCGGTGAACGAGCCTGTCTGCGGCGATGACGGGAACGGCACCTGGTCGGACGACGATGGCCGGATCTGCTCCGGACCTGCCGCTTGGTACCCGCCTGCTGTCCGACCTCGAACACGTCGGTGTCCATCAGGTACAGCAGCTGGCCCGGGTGCAGCCGTGGCGGTGCCACGTTCGAGAACACCGGCATGATGCCGCCCAGGGCCACGCACACGTACGTGCCCACCCCGTCGGCGTCGTGCTGGTCGATGAACGCGAACCCAGCGGATCGCCATCGCCGACACCACCATCGACCTCGTCGGCGCCATCGGCCGGGCAGTCCTGGACAACCTCATGCCGGCCTGCTGACTACGCATCAGCCCATGTGCAGTCAAACGCCCCTGTTCCGCTACGCCTACGAAGGCTTGCGCGTCGACCGCCACGACTACCAGGCCACCATCAGCATCGACATCCTGTTGACAGGACCCATCAGCCCGTAACTTCACGGCCTTGGACTTCAGGCAGCCACCATGGAGCCGTGATCACTCGCCCCATGGCAGCTCCAGCCCAAAGCCGCTCCGCGCCCTCGCCGGCGTGCTCTCCCCGCGGGGACGCCACCACCGGCCCCGCTAACACTGCGACTTCAGTATGGTCGTGTGGACCACGATGCCGTCGGGCTCCGTCAGAGCACACGGGAATATGGGACACTACATTGATTAAAATCTTCTAAGGAGAGTTAGTGTCGGAGATCCAGAAGCGTCCGATTGAACAGTATCTCGATGTCGCATCGATCTCCGAAGCGGGCACCTCCGAAAGGTACCAACGCGCCTCTTCTCCCCACACTGTCTTCACCTGGTGGGCTCGCCGCCCGTTCTCTACGGCAGCAGACCTGATCTCCGCTTCCCTGGACCCGGATCAAACAGCAGAAGAATCAAAGGTTCTTGACCCGTTCGTGGGTGGCGCCACGTTCCCGCTTGCAGGCACACGCCTGGGCGTCAAGATGTACGGGATGGAGAACAACCAGCTCGCTTATTTCACGGCGAAGGCACTCCTCGATTTCAGCAGGTCCGCTGGCCGACAGCTCCGACATCTACTGATGCTGGAGGGAAGGAATGTCTTGGACCAACTGAAATCTGAGACCGGTGAGCTTTATCCTGCCCGCGACGCTGAGAACATTATCTGCTACTTCTGGAGCCGTTCCGCTACGTGCACTGGCTGCGGTAACGAAATGCCTCTCCAAAAACGGCCCTGGCTTTCTAAAAAAGCAGGTAGGCAACGCGCCATCGTACAACAGCCAGACTTTGAGACTAAATCATTCGATGTCCACGTCGTTGAAGCGACCTCCGAGGCAGTAACCGACCACTCGGCCTGGAGCGGGCGAAACTCTCTACGTTGCCTGTTTTGCGGACAGGAATACGACAGACAGCAAACGGCCGAGCTGATCCGAACGGCTTCGGCCGACAAACTCACGGCAATCGCAAAGCTCGATAAGCGAAAGCACTTCCTTCCCGCGACGAAGCCGCAAAATTATATTACTGATACCGCTGCAGAGCGGATGATCAAAGAAGACTGTGCTGCACTCGGCCTTCAGCTTCCTGACGTCGAAATTCCGGCCTGGTCGGGCATCACGAATCCCACCGTGTACGGCCACGACACTATCACTTCCCTATTCACGGAGCGGCAACTTGCCGTCACCACCCGCCTATGCAGGATTCTAAATGAGCGACAGAAGACCTGGGAAGAGAAATATGGCGAATCCCAATCAAAAGCGATCGCCGCTTTCCTTTCCGGTCTCATCGATCAGCTCGCTGACTGGAATTCTCGGCTATGTATGTGGATTTCACAAAATGAGCAGGTGGGACGCGGCCTCTCCGGTCCAGGGATGCCCATGCTATGGGACTTCGTTGAGATTGACCCACTCTTGCGCGGGCCAGCGAATCTCTACGGAAAACTTGAGCGAATCGCTGCCGGCGTAGAACAAATCCCCACGCCGGCGGATCAAGAGGAAAGGATCACCCGCGGCGACTCCCGCTCAATGGCCTACCCAGACGCCTTCTTCGATGCTATCGTCACGGACCCGCCGTACTACGACAATCTCTACTACAGCATCCTTGCCGACTGCATCTATGCCTTCAAAAGGATGGCGCTGATCGGCAGCTTCCCTGAGATTTTCAGCGAGCCCAGAACTGACTCAACCAGGGAGCTGACCGCAGCTCCTCGGCGCCAGGGAAGTCCCACCGAAGCCTGGACATACTTCAGTACAGGGATGACGCAAGTCCTGCGAGAGGCACGGCGGGTTATCAAGCGAGACGGCGTGATTACCGTTTGCTACGCTCACAGTTCCATCAGCGGTTGGTCATCACTCATCGCGGCTTATGTGCAGGCCGGGCTAAAGATCACCCAATTGTGGCCCATGACAATCGAGCGGACACACCGACCCCGTTCGATGAAGTCGGCCGCGATCAACACCTCTCTCGTTTTGGTTGCCAGACCTCGTGAAGCGGCAAGCGCAATGGGACTGGTACAAGATGCAGCCAGTACTGACGCGCTGATCAAAGAAGCTCTGGATCGTGCGGCTGCGCGCAACTGGCCAGATGACGTGGCAGCAACTCTGGCTTTCGTCTCCGCGGTCGAAGCCCGGCTCACTCAGTTCACGGACGAGATGCTGAGCCAGCAAGACACGGTAAACTCCGCGTGCCGCGAAGTTGCCGATCGAATTTATGAGAGCATCCCGGAATTCAGCTTCTCATCACGTTGATCCACGTTGCCTCCTTCGGTCGTGCTGCACCGAAGGAGGCAACGCATCAGCCAGCTACTGCTCTCGATCTTCCATCTCGTTCATAAGAGACCTGGTTTTAGCAACCCGCGCTCGAATGGTCCGCATTTTACTGTCAATTTTGAGTGCACCTACTGCAATATCGACCAGCTCTTCGCGATCCATGGCCGCGATGTCATTTTTCACCTGGTCGAAATAGGCGAGTTCTCCCTCTGCATTGAGCAGAAGGCTTTCGAAGTATTTTCTCCTTGCCTCCGACCAGTTCACCTGATCCCACGACAGAGCCTGACGCAAGGCGCTGTCCAGTGAGCTCCAATATTGCGGAGCACTAAGGGTGACTGATTTATGGTCGACGCTACGCATCCAAATACTCTCAAGCCGAGACGGCCCTGACCCTGAGTCAATCATCAGGGCGAGATGCGAGTATGAGAGCAGCGTCACTTGATACCGGTCAGCCTCCACGTAGAGGCGACTTTCTCCTTCTGGGTAGCCGGCAATAGGGGCGACCAAAATTGCATAATCAGCACCCTTCCGCCACTTGCTTAGCGCCTCAATCTTGTAATCCTTAGGATTGAGTGCTGTACGAGAAAGCCTGAACGCCTTGGCATCCGCCACTAGAGAGTGCGCGGGTGATCCCCCCTCTGCCACTACGTCCGCCGAGTTGGACCTTTCTTGCGACACTTCGGCTTCATACCCAAGCCGACGAAGGGACTCGGCAACGATCGAATCCATTGCCTTGGCATAGAGCTTTTCCTCGGTAGAGTCGTGGCTGTATCGTTCCGGGATGCACCCGGCCCTCACCAGTAGCGAAGAGAACTCGTCATCATCCGCACCCTGGATGGTTTTGTCCAGTTCGACAGCTGCACGGTCGAACAAAAATCCCTTTCTGACAAGTCGATCGACAACTGAATCTATCGAGAAGTACATATTGACCTCGATCCCCACCCGGCTGAGCGCCCATGAGCGTCAACATTTTGGACGATCATGCTAGCGGAGCTTTTTACCACATAGGGCGGGTCAACTGATTCGGCTGAAGCCAGCCAATGAGGATAAAAAGGTCTTTATCGACTGCAAGTGGGGCGGATGCCTGCCAGAGGGAGAAGGTACTCCAGGGCGCAGCCAACCGGCCGACGGAGCAGAGAAGGAGAGGCCGTGCCGCCGCCGCAACGCCTGCTGGCAGTTGCGGGGCCTCCCCCGCCCGGAGATCCGCCGTGGGGGTCTCCACACCGACCACAGCCCCACCGGAAGCGCGGGAGTCAGCCCACCCCTGATGACTTCAGTACCGCCAGCAACGTGCGGGCGTCCCGTACGGTGGGGTGGGTTTCGCCGAGGTGGACGGCGGCGTCGTTCAGCACCTGTTCGGCGTTGCGTACTCCGCCGGGCTGGTCGCAGCCGAGCATGGCGTGTGAGACCCGCAGACGCAGGGTCAGTGGGTGGCGTGCGCCCAGCCGCGCTTGAGCCTCGCTGAGGAAGGTGCCGCAGCCGCGGCGCGTCTCCGCCATGGACATCCCCTCCTGTCCGCGCTCCCAGCGAAGGACTCGGGCCCCCAGTTCCTCGGCCGCCCCGTCCAACGACCCCGTGCCGGAAGCGGCATCATCGTGCCCGTGCGTGGTGGCTGCGGCCTCGGCAGTGCGCTCGGACGCCCCGCCCAGCGACCCCGTGCCGGAAGCGGCACCGTCGCGCGCCTGCGTGGTGGCTGCGGTCTCGGTAGTGCGTGTGCGTTCGGACGCCCCGTCAAGCGTCCCCGGGCCGGCAGTGGGGTGCGTGGTGCCGACGGTGTCGGAGGGCTGCGGTGCGGCCCATGTGGTGTCTTCCGAGGCATGGGCTCGGGTGTAGGCGAGCGTCTGGTAGTGGCGGGTGGCGGGCACGGTGGCGTGCTGTGCGACGAGGGTCCGCGCCTGCTCCGACAGCGGCGGCGGTTCGATGCCGCCCTCACCGGCTCCGGGAACCAGTGCCTCGGCCACCTCACCGGCCGTCGGCCGCCGCTCCGGATCGGGGCGCAGGCAGGACCGGATCACCTTCACGAGGTCTCGGGGCAGCCCGGCGAGATCGGGTCTACCGGCCCGGATGGCGGCGACCACCGACGGTGTGTCCTGGCCCCAGGGGCTGCGCCCCAGCGCGAGGCGGGCGAGGACGGTACCGAGGGAGAACACATCGCTGGCCGGTGTGAACGTGGGCTGCTCGCGCAGTTGCTCGGGGGAGGCGTACGCATAGGTGCCGGCGAAGCCGCGCCGCGGCTCGGTGAGCTGTTCGATCTGGGCGATGCCGAAGTCGATGACACGCGGGCCGTCCTCGGTCAGCAGGACGTTGGCCGGCTTGAGGTCGAGGTGCACGATGCCCTCGGCGTGGATGGCGCTCAGGGCGACGGCGATGCCCGCCCCCAGCGTGCGTACCAGGTCGGCTTCCAGCCGTCCGCAGCGCTCGACGAGTTCCTGCAAGGAGGGGGCGGCCACGTACGGCACCGCCATCCACGGCGTCGCACCGTCGGTGTCCGCGACGATCACCGGCACGGTGAACCGCCCGTCGACCCGCTGGGCCGCCCGCACCTCGTGGGCGAAGCCCTGCTTGATCGGGGGAGCCGCCGCGAGGTGTGCGTGCAGCGTCTTGACCGCGACCATCAGCCCGTCGGGATCCTGGCACAGGTAGACACGTCCGAAGCCGCCCTCACCGACGCACTCCAGCACCTCGTACGTGCCGAAGGCGGGTGGCTGGTTCACCCCGGCGGTGGGCCGTGCCCGCTCCATCTCCCGCCAGCTCCCGATGGCCGCAGCCTGCGGGTGCACCGCGATCCTGCCATCAGCTGCGCCCGCGGACCTCCGCTTCCGCGCGTCCTGTTCACCGGTCGCGGGCTGCTCGTCCTTCACCACGGCGACCCGTGCCGTCACCGGTTCGCCCTTCTGGAAGACGTACGCCTCGATCTGTACGTTCTCGTCGCTCAGGCGGGAGACGTAGACGCCGGGCAGCCCCAACCGCTCGCACACGGAGGCCTCTTCGGGGGTCGGCCGCAGGTCGCCGCGGGCGAAGCAGAGGGCGGTCGCCTCATACCCCTGCCGGGCAAGGCCCCGCAGCACGGCCGCCCACTGCTCCGCGTTCCATACCCGCCAAGTCACGTCGTCCGCGCCGTTGTTCACAACCGCGAGGCGGGGCGCTCCGGACGGGCCGGCCTCGCGTGCCAGCACGGCGCATGCCGTCTCCGGCGCGGCCTGCACGGTCTCCCCCAACAGCGTCGCGGTCTGTTCATGGATGCGGAGCGCCGGGCGGCGGGCCATCCGGGCGAGTTCGTCACGCTGTGCGCGGAGGATGTCGTATTCCGGCGAGCCCGGCCCCTGGCCCCGTAGTTCCATGCAGGCGAGCACTTTTGCGAAGGAGTCGACGGCCGTCGCGTAGTCCTCCGCCGCCACCGCCGCCTTCGCCTGCTGGACGCGCGCGGAGAGAGTTTGGGAGCTGTCCGCGCCGTAGAGTTCCTCGGAGCGCGCGGCTATCTGCCCGTACATCCGGCCCGCGCGCTGGAAGTCTCCTTCGGCTTCGACCGCGGCGGCCGTCGCGAGGAGGTCCTGCAGCCCGTCCTGGCCGCCCTCGTTGCCGAACGGGAGGCCGCCGGCGACCTCGGCGTAGCGCTGGCGGGCGATCTTGACGAGCTGGTGGCCGGGGCCGAGTTCCTGTTGGGCGGTCTGCAACATCTGGGAGAACGCGCGCAGCGCCGCCGCGTTGTCGCCGCTCTTCTGCTGCCAGTAGCCCACCTCGCACAGCAGGGTGAGCGCCGTCTCGGTGCGGTTCTCCGCCTCGGCGGACCGGCGCATGGCTTCGTATCGGCGGACGGCTTCCTCGGGCCGGCCCGACCGGCCGTGCCAGTGGGCCAGTTGATGCCGGGCCAGTTCGGTGTCCCGATGGCGTGGTCCCTGGATCCGCTCCCGGTCGGCCATCAGCCGGCCGAACAGGTGCACTGCGGCTTCCGGTTGTCCGGACTCGCCTGTCCAGTGGGCCAGTTGATGCCGGAGCGCAAGTGTGTTGGCATCTTGCGGTCCCAGGAAGCGTTCCGCTAGCGCGACCAGATCCGCGTAGCGTTCGGCGGCCTCCCCCGCATTGCCCTGACGCCCCGTCAACTCTGCTTCCCTGCTGTCCTCCCGCAGCGCTGCGGCCCAATCCGCGCGAGGACCTGATGCCGCCCCGCGCAGCTTGCCGAACCACCCCACCAAGCCCACCCCCATTGCCGTAGCCGGACGTGTGTCCTGTGCTCAGTATGCTCTACCCAATCGTTTGCGCCAATCGTTTGGGCAGCGGCGCCCGCTGACCTCGTACAGAACGGAACTGACGGGTGATCGGGCGGCTCTACGCTCTCGCGCTCACCGCAGACTCGGCCCGATCGGCGGGCCCGACGAGGCCCGCACCACCAGCTCGGGCCTGAGCACCTCAGAGGCGACGGGCTCGCCCGCGATACGGCGCAGCAGCAGCCGTACGGCGCGTCTGCCCTGCTCGGCCATGGGAGAGCGGACGCTGGTGAGCGGTACGGGCAGTTCGGCGGCGAGCGGAGTGTCGTTGAACCCGGCCAGCGCGAGGTCTTCGCCCAGGCGCAGGCCCAGGTCGCGGGCGGCGCCCATGGTGCCGATCGCCGCGAGGTCGTTCACCGCGAAGATCGCCGTCGGCCGGTCGGACCCGCTCAGCAACTCGACGGCGGCGCGGTGTCCGCCGGCCGTGTCGAAACGGCAGTGCCGCACCCAGTGGGCGGACAGCGGCAGACCGGCCTCGCGGTAGCGGTCGGTGAAGCCGGTGGTGCGGTCGGTGCCAGTGCTGGCGAAGGGTTCACCGGCGACGACGGCCACCCGGTGGTGGCCCAGGGCCAGGAAATGCTCGGCCACGCGGCGCCCGCCCAGCTGGTCGTCGCAGGTGACCGCCGGGTGGCCGGTGTCGGTGCGGCGGTTGACGAGCACGAAGGGCGTGCCGTCCAGGGCCGGGTCGGCCAGCGCGGCCCCGTCCAGGTGCGCGTCGCCGATGATGAGGCCGTCCACCCGGCGGCCCAGGACCATTCCGATCCGCTCGCGCTGGATCGCGGGATCGTCGTGGGTGTTGGTGACGAAGGTGGAGAGCCCCCGCAGGGTCGCCTCCTCCTCCACACCCTCGTAGATGGTGGCCACCACGATCTCCGACAGCCGCGGGAAGAGCACCCCGACCAGGTTGCTGCGCCGGGTGCGCAGGCTGGTGGCGTGCGGGTTGGGCCGGTAGCCGAGTTCGTCGGCCAGCTCCCGGATCCGTCGCGCCGTCTCGCCGGACGCCGCGCGGCCCTGCTCCCCGGAGGGGCCGTTGAGGACCCGGGAAACCGTCGAGACGTGCAGTCCGAGCCGTTCCGCGATCCCCCGCAGTGTCACCGGACCGCCGTCGCCCGCCATACCCGTCTCCCACCTCGCCGTTGCCGAACCGCCCCCATTCTCCCCAACGGGGCGTCCCGGCGGTCCCGCCGGTCGGCCGCGCGCGGGTTCGGGCCGGGGGGATTCCGGGCGGCGGCCGGACGGGGCGCCTCGGCGTCCGTCCTCGGGTAGGTCGCGGGGTAGGTCGCGGCCGAGGACGTCGCCCTGTCGCTTCTTCCGGAGCGGGCGGGTGGTCGAGGTGATGCCGTAGGTTCCGGTCGGCGCGTAGCGCTGCGCTGGCCGGCCGCGGGGCAGTGCTGTGCTTGCCGCCTCGCGGTGCTGTGGTCGCCGCCGGGCAGTGCTGTGCGGGTCGCCGCGCAGTGGTGTGCTTGCCGCCGCGCGGTGCTGTGCAGGCCGCCGCGCAGTGGTGTGCTTGCCGCCGCGCGGTGCTGTGCAGGCCGCCGCGCAGTGGTGTGCTTGCCGCCGCGCGGTGCTGTGCTTGCCGCCGCGCAGTGGTGTGCGGGTCGCCGCGCAGTGCTGTGCAGGCCGCCGGGCAGTGCTGTGGTTGCCGCCGCGCGGTGCTGTGCTTGCCGCCGCGCGGTGCTGTGCAGGCCGCCGCGCAGTGGTGTGCTTGCCGCCGCGCGGTGCTGTGGTCGCCGCCGGGCAGTGCTGTGCGGGCCGCCGCACGGTGCTGTGGTCGCCGCCGCGCGGTGCTGTGGTCGCCGCCGGGCAGTGCTGTGCGGGCCGCCGCGCGGTGCTGTGGTCGCCGCCGGGCAGTGCTGTGCGGGCCGCCGCGCAGTGGTGTGCTTGCCGCCTCGCGGTGCTGTGCAGGCCGCCGGGCAGTGCTGTGCTTGCCGCCTCGCGGTGCTGTGCAGGCCGCCGGGCAGTGCTGTGCTTGCCGCCGCGCGGTGCTGTGCTTGCCGCCGCGCAGTGGTGTGCGGGTCGCCGCGCAGTGCTGTGCTTGCCGCCGGGCAGTGCTGTGCTTGCCGCCGCGCGGATCTGCTCGTCCGTCTCCGCCCGGGTCCCGCCAGGACCCTGAGGAGCCGGCTCCGCCAGGCGCCGGGATCCGCCTCGAACGCCTCTGGGGCCCGCAGTCGTGCGGTTGCCCGCTGGGAAGGGCGTTGACCGTCCGAACGGCGGCCGACGTCTTCCCTGACTCGTGGGCGAATCGGCGGTCAGCGCATGGAACGCCCGCCGGGCGGCGGTGCTGTCGTGGCTGGGCCGGTGTGCCGAGGCGGGTACGACGGCTCTGCGGTGTCGGCCTGGGTGAAGCGGACGCCCCGGCCTGGCTCGGAGGCCCCGCCCGCTCGAAGACGGATGCGGTACGAGACGGTCGCCGTCCAGGGCCGGGGAAGGTCGTGAGCCCGTGCGACGCCTGCCCGGACACTGGTCTGGTCCGGCTGTCGTGTCGGCAGGCCCGCGCCCGGATGGACACGCACACGGCCGTCCCGGGGTGCCGGGCACTGCGTGGGACCCGCACGGACAACGGCACTCCGGACTCACACACCGTACGAACGTCGCACGCTGCCATCGGTCCCGCTTCGCCGGACCGGGACGCTGAGCGGGGTCGCGGGCCGCTGCGGTGTCCTCCCCGCGACGCTGCAACGGCCTGCACCGCATGAGTTCTCGTACGCGGCCACGGTCGGGAGCCCGGCTGTCGGAAAAGGTTCCCCGGCGCACCGAACCTTTTGCGGGCATTGCACATCTTCAGGTGCGTAGGCGCGCACTGACCTCGCGCGCCGATTCGTATGCGAGGGGAACCCGAACTTCATGAACAGCAAGCTGACCGCCGTGGCCCTTGCGGCCGCCGTCGTCGCCGGCACTGCCGCTACCGCCGTCCCGGCCTCGGCCGCCGCCAAGGCCGAGCCGACCCGCTGCCACACCGCCGACCTGAAGGCCGGCTTCGCCACGGGGGATGACGCGAAGCCGGAGATGGGGCAGACCACCAAGCAGACCCAGGCGTACATCTGGTTCACCAACCAGAGCAAGCGCACCTGCACCCTGTCCGGCTTCGCCGGCGTCGACATGGTCGGTGCTCAGAAGACCGACGGCACCTGGTCGCTGGCGCGCTCCTCCAAGAAGCCCGTGAAGATGACCCTGGAGCAGGGGGACACGGTGGACTTCAGCATCACCCTGCTCCCGGTGGCCAGGTCCACGCCGCAGAAGGAGAAGTTCGTTCCGGCGAAGTTCCTGGTCACCCCGCCGAACGAGACGAAGCACTTCACCCTGAAGTGGCCGTTCGGCGGCCAGATCCTCAAGCAGGACGGCGCCACCCACCCGGCCACCTACGTCAACCCGGTCGGACTGTAACCAACTGGACAGTCGCTGAGCTTCCCTTCAGCGCTGGTGGCCACCGCGGGACTCCGGGAGTGAGGTGAAGCCTCGGGGTGGTGCGGTGGCCCCATCCTTGACGTTCCGCCAGTCCCTGCAATCCTTCGTCTGCCGATGAACCCGGTCACCGCCGCCAGATCAAGGCGCAGGCCAACCTCCAGGAGGGCCGCCACGCCCTCGCCCGGAAGATCTTCCACGGCATCCTGGCGCTGGGAGCCGTACAGCTGTGGACGATGGAACACTCACCGATGACACTGCGGCGAACGCGGAAGCTGATCCAGCAGTCCGACCCCGAGCCTGGTTCTCCACGACACCTCACCGCCCCACCTCGTACGGGCGACCACCAGCCACGGCGAGGACACGATCCTGGCACGCCGCGCCCTCGCCGACCCCACGTTGCGTGTCACCCCCATACACGCCATCGCCGCCCGCTCGGGCTTCCCCCGCGCCGCCGACTTCACCCGCGCCTTCCGGCGTGCTTACGGCGTCTCTCCCAGTGACTACCGGCACCAGGCAGCACCCCCTGCGGGTCCGTGAGTGGACCGGCTGCCAAATACTGGCGATGGACGCTTCGGCGGACTCTGTCAGCACGCCGCCGTGCTCCGCTGTGCCTGGCGCGCCGAGGGCGTCGGTGCCGATGTGGTGTTGTGGACCGCCACCCACGACACCGCACAGGTCGTGCGGGCCGCGCCGGACATCGAGGAGCCGGCGCGGACGGAGACCGGGGGCCGGTTCACTGGCCGGACGTCGCCGTGTCCGGGGGTGGTTGGTGGGTGGTGGTGATCCAGCGGTTGGTGGACAGGGCGTCGTGGGGTTCTGGGTGGAGGTTGGTGGCGAAGCGGTGGGTGTGGTCGAAGGGGGTGTGGGTTGTGGTGTGCCAGCCGTGCTGGGTGAGGGTGGTCGCCGAGTCCGGGCGGGGGTCCGGGTCGAACAGGGCGAGGAGGTCGACGCCGATGCGTTCGCGGGCCGCCGTGTACGTGGCGGAGTTGCGGACCGCGGCCGACTCGATGCCCTCTTTCACCTCGTAGACGAGGGAGCTTCCGGGGGCGCTGAGGGTGGTGACGGCCGCGATCAGCCGGCGTTCGGCGGCCGCCGGGAGGTAGAGGAGCAGGCCCTCGGCCAGCCAGGCCGTCGGGCGGGCGGGGTCGAAGCCCGCTTCGAGCAAGGCGTGCGGCCACTCGTCCCGTCGTAGGTCCGCGGCGATCGTCACGCGCCGGGCGCGGGGTGCGGCCTCCAGGGAGCCCAGGGTGTGCTGTTTGAAGGCGAGTACGGGCTCCTGGTCGATCTCGAAGACGGTGCTGCCGCTCGGCCACGGCAGCCGGTACGCACGCGTGTCGAGGCCGGCGCCGAGCAGGACAAACTGGCGGGTGCCCGTCTCGGCGCGGTCCTGGAGATGGTCGTCGAACACCCTGGTCCGCAGGCCGAAGTAGCGGCCGAGCCTGCCCCACAGGGGGTCGGCGTCACCGTCCGGTACTTCGTCGGGGCGCACCGGCCAGTCCGCGCAGGCCGGGGCGGCGCGGACGAAGTGCTCGGCGTACTCGTCCCGGGCCAGCGCGTCGGGCCGGTGTGTCTCGATGGCCCGGGCGGCGGCCACCAGCAGCGCGGTCAGGCCGACGCCTTGCTCAACGCCGTTGGATTCGTGGACGGTTGTGGACATGCCTCCTCCTCTTCGGGGTGCCGGGTCCATACGGCGGTGTGCTCGTACGGGGTGATGCGGGCGCCGTAGAGGCGCCGCATGAAGCCCAGGATCTGCTCGTCGGGGGTGTGCAGGGCGGTGGTGCAGTCGCCGAGGACCGTGATGTGGAAGCCCTTCTGGAACGCGGTACGGGCCGTGCTGTCCACGCAGACGTCGGTGAACAGCCCGGCGAAGGCCAGGTGTCCGGTGCCACGGCCCGCGAGGTGTTCCTCGAAGCCGGCGCAGAGGAAGGCGTCGAAGCAGGCCCGTTTGGTGAACACCCGCTCGCCGGGCGCCGGTTCGAGCGGCGCGGCGAACTCGGCGCCCCAACTGCCCTCCAGGCACTTGGGCGGCCGTCCGCGCCGCTCGTCCCGGCGCCGCCAGGCGGCTCCCTGGTGGTCCGGGTCACCGGTGAAGCGGACGAACACCACCTCGGTGCCGTGGTCCCGGGCCGCCGCGACCGCGCGCACGGTGTGGGCGACGACACTCCGCAGTGCCGCCGGGTCACCGGGGTAACGGGAGGCCGCGAGCGGGCCGGTGCAGAAGTCGTTCTGCACGTCGACGACGACCAGCGCCGTGCCCCGGTGCGCCGCCGGCGTCATGATCCGGTGGGCCGTGAGGCGGTGACGGGCTGTCCCGCCCTCGCCTGCGCGCCCGACTCCAGCGCGTCGAGGAAGGCGTTCACCACGTCCGTCGTGCCGTGGTGCCCGCCGAGGTCGGGGGTGAGGATGCCGTCCCGGCGGACGCGGGCGAGGGCCCGCTCCGCCGCGGCCCCGGCGCCGGGGCAGTGCGCGTGCCGCTCGGCGATCGCGGCGGCGGCCCGGACGGTGGCCACCGGGTTGACCAGGTCGCGTCCCTCCAGGTCGTCCGCCGAACCGTGCACCGTCTGGTACTCGACCAGCCCGTGCGCATCGGGGTGGAGATGCACATTGCGGGTGCAGTGATCCTCCTGGCGTCCGGCGCCGAACCGGTCGAGCAGGACGACGTGCATGATGTCGGCCCACTCGTTGCCCGCGACCAGCACCGTGCGGTCGGCCGGGCCGTGCGCGATCAGGTTCCGGTTGACCGTGTCCGGCTGGAAGACCCGTACGTCGACGCCGTGGCGGTCGGCGAACTCGGCCGCCCAGTCGTCCAGCGCACCGTCCAGCAGATGGAACTTGTACGCCATCACGATCCGGTCCGGCCCTTCGTGCGGCCATTCACGCCAGGCCCGGCGCAGCGCGTACTCCAGGACCTTGCCGGTGATCTCCCGGCTGAACTCCGTGACCCGCCGGATGTGTCCGGGCCGGTGCTCGTTGTCACCGGTGTAGAAGCCCTGCGCCTGGTCCCGGACCAGCAGCATCCTGGCCCCGCCCGCGTCGAGCGTGTCCACCTTCACGGCCCGGAGCCGCTGCCGCACCAGGTACAGGGTCTGGGCGTTGATCGCCGTACGGAAGATCACCCGGTTGCCCGCCGCGGCCCGTGCGCGGACGAACTGTTCGTAGTGGTCGGCGTCCTCCTGGGTCAGCCGGCGGGTCTTTTCGATGCCGTCGGCGTCCCGTGCGGCGGACTGGGCCCGCAGGGAGAGGTACGAGTGGTAGGTGCGCGGCGAGCGCACCACCGCGATGTCGCTGCCGTAGACCCGGGCGAACCCGTCCAGGACCCGTTCGAAGACCGCCGCGATCTCCGCGCCCGTGCCCCGGCCGACGGCCAGGCCGACGATGTGTTCCGCGCTGCTCATGACGAACCCCGGCCGCCGCGTCAGGCCGCGGACCCGGTGCCCGCCCCCACCCCGGCGACCAAGTGGTCACCGGGGATGCCCGCCTTGTCCGGGGCGTAGTAGTCCCTGATGCCCTCGACCCAGGTCGGCACGGGGATCCGGTCGCCGGCCGTGGGGCCGAAGGCGTCGAAGAGGGCCTTGATGTTGCCGCGTTCGAAGCCGATCGCCGTCATCAGGGCCATGAAGTCCGGGCGTTCGATCAGCCCGTCGTCGTCCGGGTCGCCGAGGGCGGCGAGGGCCTGGGCGAACCCGGTGACCGTGGCGTCGAAGCGCTCGGGCGAGAGCACACAGGCGGTGTATTCCTCGAAGCTGATCAGGCCGTCTCCGTTGGCGTCCAGCTCGGTGAGCAGCGTGGTCCAGTACCGTTCGAAGGCCGCCCGCATGGCGTCCTTGGCCGCCTGGCCGGAACGGGGTGCCGCGGCGACGACCCGGTCGCCCATGAGCGTGAAGTCCTCGGCCTCCAGGACTCCGTTGCCGTTCGCGTCCAGCAGGGAGAAGACGAGGGCGACTCGCTGGGTGGCCTCTGCGCGCATGACTCGTGACCTCTCTTTAAGGGTGCGTCGGGGAGCGGGGCGCAGCGCCTGCGCCCGCTCCGTACGGCCGGACTGTGCCCGGCCCGAGCCATGATCGCCGTCGGGTCCGGGGCGTGCGCGGGCATGCAGAAACGTTTCGCCAGATCGGGGGAACCGGGCTGATTCTGCTGCGTCCTGGGGTCCGGGCGTGCACGTGCGTGGCGGTCGCGACGGTGAAGGTCAGTCGGCGGCGGTACGGGACGCCCGGCCGCCGTGGGCTCCGGCGGCGCGGCGCCCGGCCGTGGCCAGGGCCAGTGTGACCGCGAGCGAAGCCACCGCCATCGCCGTCATCCCGGTGGCCGGCGAGGTCAGTTGGGCCACCGAGCCGGCCAGCGCGGCGCCCACGCCCTGCATCGTCAGCATGCCCGCCGAGTGCAACCCCAGGGCGTGGCCGCTGAGTTCGTCCGGGGTCAGGGCCATCAGCCGCTCCTGCTGGACCAGGCTCGCGCCGAAGCCGACGGAGGCGAGGGTGACACAGACCGCGGCGAGCGGGACCGCGGGGCGCAGCGCGAACACCGCGTACGGCGCGGCAAGCAGCACGAGCAGCGGTGTCGCAAGCCGGGTCCTGACCGGCCCCGGCAGCAGCCGGCCGACGGTCACATCACCGGCGAGCATGCCCAGCGCCGCGCAGGCGAACAGGGTGCCCGCGGCGTCCGGGGCGTACGACACGTAGAGGGACTCGCAGCCGACGATCAGACCGTTGGGGATCCACAGGCCCAGGTAGGTCAGGCGGCGCGGGCGGGCCGACCACAGGACGGCGTTGGTGCGCCAGGTCGCCGTGACCGAGGGGCGGCCGGCCGCGCGGGGCGGGCGCGCGGTCAGACCCAGGCGCAGGACGAGGGCCGCCGTCAGATAGAGGACGGTCGCCAGCAGCAGCGAGGCGCGCGGGGAGAGGACGGCGACCAGGACGCCGCCCGCCGCGTACCCGGTGATCTGCATGATGCCGGACATCATGTTGAACACCGAACGCCCCAGCAGATAGCCGTCCTTGGTCAGGATCTCGTTCAGCAGTCCCCAGCGCACGCCGCCGCCGAGGGAGGCGACGAGGCCGAGGGCGAGGACGACGCCGAAGAGCGCGGCGATCGGCAGGCCGGGCAGTGCGAGGACCGCCGTGCCGGCCGCGAAGGACAGGGAGATGCCCGTCAGCGCGGCCCGTGCGCGCAGCCGGTCGGAGCCGGACAGGAGGAGGGTGGCGCCCAGCACCTGGGCGAGCGACGGGCCGAACATGCTCAGGGCGGACAGCAGCGGCGAGTTGGTCGCCCGGTACACGAGCGTCCCGAGGGCGAGACCGCTGACGGTCTGGGCGGCGGTGTGCGCGGCGGTGGCGACAAAGAGCGGGGCGAACTCCGGGGTACGGAAGAGGCTCCGGTACCCCGGCCGGCCCCCGAGCGAACGCTCCACAGGCGCCCGGTCACACGAGGGACGGCCGGTGGACACACCCTCCCGGGCCGACCGACCCCCGGGTGGAGGCTCCGGAGACGGGTGGACGGCGGAGCCGGTGCTTGCGGCGGGTGCGCGGTCGGGCGACGGGCGCTCCTGGACCGACCGACCCCCGGGTGGAGGCTCCGGAAACGGGGGGACGGCGGAGCCAGCGCCTGCCGCGGATGCGCGGTCAGGGGACGGGCGCTCCTGGATCGGCTGGCCCCCGGGTGGAGGCTCCGGAGACGGGTGGACGGCGGAGCCGGTGCTTGCGGCGGGTGCGCGGTCGGGCGACGGGCGCTCCTGGACCGGCCGACCCCCGGGTGGAGGCTCCGGAGACGGGTGGACGGCGGAGCCGGTGCTTGCGGCGGGTGGGCGGTCGGCTGCCGCATCGTCGAAAGGCGCAGGGGCCGGGGTCGGGTGGGCGGCGGAGTCGGCGCTTGGGGGTGGGTTGGTGTGGGGCATGGGCGGAGTCTCGGGGCGGTCGGCGGCGGCCGTTATTGTTTCGCACTGGCGCGAAACGTCGTACGGGAGGAGACCGCCGTGGGCTGGTGGCAGATCAACGCCGACACGCTCGCCGGCAGCCGGTTCGTGCTCTCCCCGCTCGCCGAGACCTTCGCCGCCCTGAAACTGCTGCACGCGGGAAGGGGGACGCATCCCGGCGAGGCGGAGTGGCTGCGCACGCATCTGCCCGCGTACCGGGCGCGGCTCGCGGCCGACCCGGTCACCGCGCTGCTGGTGCGGGCCGGCCTCGGCCGGCAGCGGTCCCTGCGGCCGGAGCCGGCGCGGCCGGGCGACCGGGAGGTCGAGGGCTGGAACGCCGACTTCCTCACTCCCCCGCCGCGCGACGGCGAGACCTTCGCGGAGGGCGTGGCGCGGGTGCGGGCGGCCCGCCCCGAGGCGGCGCGGGCCGATCTGCGGGTGTCCCTGGCCGGCCCGGTCCCCGCCGCACTGCACCGCGACGACCTGCCCGAGCGGGCGGCCACGCTCCTGGAGTACGTCTGGACAAGGACCGTACGGCCGTACTGGGACCGGCGTCGGCGCGTCCTGGAGGCGGATGTGGTCGCGCGGACCGCGCAGGTGAGCCGGGGCGGCTGGGCGGCGGCGCTGGACGCGCTCGCGCCAGGGCGCACGCGCTGGCTCGGCGAGAACCGGCTCCAGGTGAACCGGCACGAGTACCCGCCCCGGCAGATCTCCGGCGCGGAGTTGGTCTTCGTGCCGGTAACCGTGCAGACGGGCTGGGTGTCCTGGGCGGAGCGGGACCGGTACGCCGTGATCTACCCCTGCGCCGGGGTGCTGACGGACGTACGGGACCGTGCGGTGCCCGCGAGCCTGGGCGCGCTGCTCGGGGCGGCTCGGGCCGAGGTGCTGGTGCTGCTCGGCTCCCCGATGAGCACGACGCAGGTGATGGCGGTGACCGGGCAGGGGCTCGGGTCGGTCGGGCGGCATCTGAAGGTGCTGCTGGAGGCGGGACTGGTCGAGCGGCGGCGGGCGGGCCGGTCGGTGCTGTACTCGCGGACCGCGGTCGGCCAGGTGCTCGTCGAGGCCGCAGGGCCGTGACGCGCCGTCGGTCGACTGCGGCGACATCGTGGCCGGCCGCTCCCCCGGGTCCGCGGCTCCGCATAGCATCGCGTCATGACGACTACCGACCAGAACGGCTCCGTGCTCGACGTCGAGATCGATGCCCTCCAGGGCGGCCCCGCGGATCTGCCGCAGTACGCGGGCAAGGCCGTGCTCATCGTGAACGTGGCCTCCAAGTGCGGCCTGACCCCGCAGTACTCGGGGCTCGAACGGCTCCAGGAGCGGTACGCGGCGCGGGGCTTCACCGTGCTCGGCGTGCCCTGCAACCAGTTCCTCGGGCAGGAGCCCGGCAGCGCCGAGGAGATCGCCGAGTTCTGCTCCGCGACGTACGGCGTGACCTTCCCGCTGACCGAGAAGGTGGAGGTGAACGGGGCGGAACGGCACGCGCTGTACGAGCGTCTTGCCGGCTTCGCCGACGCCGAGGGGCACAGCGGCGACATCCGCTGGAACTTCGAGAAGTTCCTGATCGGGCGGGACGGCACGGTCGTCGCCCGGTTCGCGCCGCAGACCGAGCCGGAGTCGGCGGAGGTCGTGGCGGCCATCGAGGGCCAGTTCGGCTGAGCGGCGGCCCACGCGGTTGACCTTGCCCCTGGGGCAGGGCTGAGCGTCCTTGTCACCGGGCGGAAGGACCGCCCGGTGACGGAGGACGGGTGAGCCGGGCCGAAGGAGAGGCTGCTGTGGTGGACGAAGGGCTGCTCACCATCGGCGTGTTCGCCGCCAGGTCCCGGCTGTCGGCCAAGGCCCTGCGGCTGTACGACCGTCTGGGGCTGCTGTCCCCGGCGTACGTCGACGAGGCGAGCGGCTACCGCTACTACCGCGCCGACCAGGTCGAACGGGCCCGTCTCGTGGCCATGTTGCGGCAGTTGGACATGCCGCTCGCGCGGGTCGCCGAGGTGGTCGAGGCGGACGGGGCCGAGGCCGCCGACCGGCTCGCCGCGTACTGGGCGGACGTCGAGTCGCGGTTGGCCGGGCAGCGGACGCTCGCCGAGTACCTCCGTGGACGGCTGTCGGGGAGGAGTTCCGAGATGTACCGGACGTTCGAGGTCGGGACGGTGGAGGTGCCCGAACAGGTGGTGCTCACCGAGACCCGGCACACGCTGGCGGACGAGTTGCCCGCGTGGATCGGGGCGTCGCTGGGGCGGCTGGAGGCGGCGGCACGGGAGTGCGGGGGCGTCGTCGGGCCGCCGTTCGTCGTGTACCACGCGGAGGTGTCCACGGAGAGCGACGGACCCGCGGAGTCCTGCGTGCCGGTGGCCGACGAGGCCGCGGCGCGGGAGTGGGCCGCGCGACGCGGGCGGTCCTGGGAGACACGGGTGCGGGTGGAGCCCGCGGCCCGGCTGGCGTTCACCCGGATCACCAAGGCACAGGTGGCCCACCCGCAGATCCTCGCCGCCTTCGAGGCGGTGGAGGAGTGGCTGACGGCGCGGCGGCTGGAGCCGGCGGGGCCGTGCCGTGAGGTGTACTTCGCGGACTGGGACGCGGCGGGACCCGGGGACGCGGTGTGCGACGTGGCGTTCCCGGTGCGCTGACACCGGTGACACCGGTGACGCCGGGCGGTCGGCGCCGTGCGCGGACCGGATGACCCGGAAAAGGGGCGAGCCCCCTCGGCAAGGACGGCGAACTGGTCGAGAGGGCTCTGGGTCGAGCTTGTGCAGTTGTAAAGGGTGCAGTTGTGGATGGTGCGGTTGTGGATGGTGCGGTCGTCGGCGGAATCCGGCGGGGCCAGAAAGGTCTGCCTACGCCTTGACCGACGCCACGAAGGCGTTCCACGCGTCGGCGGGGAAGGCCAGGACCGGTCCTTCGGAAATCTTGGAGTCGCGTACGGCGAGTCCCTCGGGTGCGGGCGACTTGACCTCGACGCACGCCCCGTTCCCTGCGGAATAGGAGGACTTCGTCCACGTCGCCGTGGCGCCCTGAAGCAGTGCCATGTCCACTCCTGTTGCGAGTTTCTGTCGTGCGATTCGCGCCAACGGTCTTCCGATTGGCGTGATCGACGCTACTCGCCACCCTCCCCTCGCGGAGGAGTCCTTCACTCGACTGGATGGCATATTCCAGTGGAGTCTTCCGCCGCAGCGATGGGCCCCTGTACGATGCGGCGCCCCGCTCGGCGGGAGGCTCAACGGGCGTAACTCTTCGCCGCCTCCGCGATGAATTGCCGGGATTGCTCCACATTCAGGGACTGTGCCCGCAGATGTTCGTACATCACCGCGTACTTCTGAACGTCGTGCGCCTTCTCCAGGTACAGGTCGCTGGTGACCCCCTCCAGGTACACCACGCTGGAGTCGGCCGCGTCCGCGAACTCCAGGATCGCGTACTGCCCGTTGAGCCCGGGATGCGCCCCGCACTCGAACGGCAGCACCTGCACGGTGACATGGGGCAGATGGGACATCTCGATCAGATGCTCCAGCTGCTCGCGCATCACCAGTTCGCTGCCGACGAGCCGGCGCAGCGCGGCCTCGTCCAGCACCACCCACAGCCGCAGCGGGTTGTGTTCGGCGCTGATACGTTCCTGTCGCCGCATCCGCACCTGGACCCGCTTGTCGATGTCCTCGGTCGACGTCTCCGGCAACGCCCCCTGCACCAGGGCCTCCGCGTACGCGCGGGTCTGCAACAGGCCCGTGACGAGCTGGGGTTCGTACACCCGCAGCGACTCCGCGTCGGTCTCCAGACCGATGTAGACGCTGTACGGGATGTCCCCGAACGCGTGCCACCAGCCCTGCTGTCGCGAGTCCCGGGCCATCTCCATCAGCGAGTCGACGATCCGCTGGTCCTCGACCTCGTACACCCCGCACAGGTCACGGACGTCCCGCTGGCTGATGCTGCGCCGCCCGTTCTCCAAGCGGCTGATCTTCGACTGCGACACCAGCAGTCGCTCCGCCACCTCCTCCGCCGTCATGCCCTTGAGCTCGCGGAGCCTGCGCAACTCCTGGCCCAACCGGCGTCGTCTGACGGTGGGATTGACATTGGACGCCACGGGACGTGCACCTCCGGCTGACTGCCTGTACCTGGCACTTTGCGTATCTGCTGTTGAGCAGACTGCCACCAAGGTGCTTATTACCGCTGGCAAACGGTGGATATGCGGCGCGTACGCGTCAGTTCAGGCACAGACGGCCGAGCGGGACGGCGAGACCGGGGTCTCACCGTCCCGCTCGGACCAGCGGCTCCCGAACCGGGTCTGGGGACTGACGGTGCGGCATACGGTGGTGCTCCGTGCGGCCGGGTGGCGCGCGGTGCCGTGGAAACTGCGGCTCAGTGGACCACGGCGCGCGCCATCGAACCGTGGCGCGGCTGCATCGGAACCCCGCGCGCGGGTTCCACCGCGGGCCGGGCACCGGGCCCGGCCTGCTGCCGACCGGCCGCGGCGGGGCCGCGGCGCGGCTGGGCCACCGCACCGTTCTGGACGTCCATCACGGCGTGCGCCACGAGGCCGCCCATCGGGTCGTGCCTGATCAGGTCCCGCAGCCGGGAGCGGGACGAGCGTCCCTCGTTGCCCGGATACAGGTGCTTGCCGAGGCCGACCGCGTGCGCCAGGGCGGCGAGCGCCGCGGTCCGCGGGTCCGGCGGTACGCCGGTGCGGATCGCGGAGTCCAACCGCGCACGGATCTCCCGGCTGATGGCGGTGTCCGTCGCCTGATAGCGAGTGGTCGGCAGCACCCCGCACATCTGGCCCGGCACGGCGGCGACCATGCCGCACCGCTCCAGATGCGAGAGGTAGGTCTGGCGAAGCCCTAGACGCGGCCCGCCGATCCAGTGGACGGCACGCACCGGAGCGCCGCGCCTGCGCAGCAACTCCAACGCACTGTCCAGAGTCGGATCTCCTGTCGGCCGTGGCACCACCACGGCGATACGATCCCCGTCTGGGGCTATCCGTCCGGCCAGCGCCAGCTCCACTAGCTGTGCTCCGGCCAGACCGAGGTCGAGCGACTGCGGCTGCGCAGTGGTACCCGTGGTCGGGTCCAATGCCAGCAGCAGAAGCTCCTCCGGAAGTGTTCTGCGGCTCCTGCCCATCCATGCCTCCCCGCGTGGATGAATGACAGGGTGACCCCTCTCACATTGGTCTGTCGAGGGTGCGTGACCGGTTCGTGAGGGAACCGGTAGGTATGTCGTTCTCGTCTACCCCATGGGTTTGGCCCATACACAGGACACTGGTACATGGTTCGGACAGCGGTGGGAGACGCGGTCCGGGCGGGGCCAGCGGTCAACAACGGTCGGTTCGGCGGCCGCACCCAGGACGTGCGGCGCATGGAGGAGGCATCGGTGGCGGGCGAGTCCCCCGACAGGTCGAAGCAGCGCGAGTCGTCGGGAGAACCGACGTCGGGGAGCGCGGGTGCGGTTCCCGACACGCGGGATCCGCGGCTCGCGGTGGCCCGCGCGTCCGAGTCCCACGGGGGCGGCGCGGACACGGCGACCAAGGTGCTCTCGACACGGGAGGCGTCGACCGACGCCGACCACACGACGGAGACCGGGAAGCCGACCCACGCCGGCCCCCGGCCGGGAACCGGAAACACGGACGGGACCGAGAGCCACCGGACCGGGGCCCGCAGTGGGAGCGCGGAGACGGCCGGGACCGAGGGCCGAGCCGGGGCCGGGAGCAGGAGCGTGGAGACGGCCGGGACCGAGAGCCGGGCCGGGGCCGGGAACACGGCCGAGACCAAGAGCCGGGCCGGGGCCGGGAACACGGCCGAGACCAAGAGCCGGGCGGGGGCCGGGAACACGGACGAAGCCGAGAGCCGCCGGGCGGGGGCCCGGACTGGGAGCGCGGAGACGGACGGGACCAAGGCCGAGGCCGCTGCGCGCGCCAACCGTGCGGCGGAGGCCGGGGACACGGGCGAGACCGAGAGCCGCCGGGCGGGGGCCCAGACTGGGAGCGCGGAGACGGACGGGACCAAGGGGCGAGTTGGGGCCGGGAACACGGCCGAGACCAAGAGCCGGGCGGGGGCCGGGAACACGGCCGAGGCCGCTGCGCGCGCCAACCGTGCGGCGGAGGCCGGGGACACGGGCGGGACGCAGGCCTCGGTGCAGGACGGCGTCGGCCCGGAGACCGACGGGACGGGAGCGCGCCTGGCGGCTGCTGTGGCGGCGTGGGTGCGCTCGGGCGACTCCGGGGACTCCGACGGCGCGGAGACCGCTGGAGCGCCCTCCAAGCCGCTTCCCGGGGCCGCTGAGCCTCGACCGGAGGGCTCCGCCGGCTCCAAGGCGCCCTCCGCTTCCGGAACCGGCCCCGAGGACGCCGTCCACACCCCGGATCCCGAGACGGCCCCCGAAGCGGCGGCTGCCCAGCAGACGGACGCAGCCGCCGACACGAACACGGCCCCCGCCGGGGACACGGGCTCCAAGGCGGCGGACCCCAAGGCGGACGCGAGCCGCGAGGCGGACACGGACCCCAAGGCGGGCGCCAGCCGCGAGGCGGACTCGGGCCCCAAGACGGCGGCAGGCTCCACTACGGCGGCAGGCTCCCAGACGGACGCAAACCCCAAAGCCGGAGCGGGCCACGACGCGGACGCGGGCCCCAAGACGGGGGCAGACCCCACTACAGCGGCAGACCCCCAGACGGACGCAAACCCCAAAGCCGGGGCAGGCCACGACGCGGACACGGACCCCAAGACGGCGGCAGACCCCACTACAGCGGCAGACCCCCAGACGGACGCGGGCCCCAAAGCCGGGGCAGGCCACGACGCGGACGCAGGCCCCAAGACGGCGGCAGACCCCCAGACGGACGCGGGCCCCAAGGCCGGGGCGGGTCGCGAGGCGGGGGGCGGTGTGGGGACGGGTGCGGAGGCAGGTGGCGCCGCTACGGCGGAGGCCGAGGCCGCCGTCATAGCCACCCACTCGGTTTCCGGCACCCGGACGGACGACGAAACCGAGGCAGGGACCGAGGACGCCACGGGCGTTGATGCTCCTCGGGCGTCCGGCGCCAAGGCGGGTGCCGACTCCGCCGCGCGGGCCCACGATGCCGTGGCCGCAGACGCCGCCTCGGACTCGGCAGGTGACGGGGCGAAGACCGACGCCGAGGCCGGTCATGGGTCTGCCTCGGGTGCCGGTGCCCAAGCCGACGCGGACGCCGAGGGTGATGCGGGCGTCGGTGGTTCTCGGGACGCCGGAGGACCGGGTGGGCGCCGGAGTGACGATGCCGGTGGCGGCCACGGAGCCGGGGCGCAGGGGGTGGACCAGCCGACCGCTGTTTTCAAGGCCGTGCGGGTGCCCGCGGACGCGCCGGTCGACCAGCCGACGACCATGCTCAAGCTGGGCGGCGCCGGGAAGCCCGGCACGTCCGAGACCGACGCCGAGCGGACCAGCAGGTTCGTCGCGCTCAAGCCGCTCGACGACCCGGCCACCCGCAGGCCACCGGCGGCCCCCGCCGACGCCACCGCCCGCGTCCCCCGGCTCGGCCCCGAGCGCACCACTCAGCAGCCGCTCCCGCCCAAGCCGCCGCTGGACCTGCTGGCCGAGCTGACGAACACGCCGCCGCCCCCGCAGACCCCGGTCCGTACGATCGTGCGCCGGGTCAAGATCTGGACCCCGCTGGTCGTCCTGCTGGCCGTCGTCTTTGCGGTCGTGCAGGCGCTGCGCCCGCTGCCCACGCCGAGCCTCGACCTGACCGCCGAGGAGAGCTACACCTTCGACGGCGGCAAGGCGTCGATCCCGTGGCCGTCCGGCGGTCAGGGCGCGCTCGAAGTGCAGGGCATCGGCTCGTTCGGCTCGTCCGGCGAGCAGAAGCCCGTGCCGATCGCCAGTGTCGCCAAGGTCATGACCGCGTACCTGATCCTGCGCGACCATCCGCTCAAGGGCGGCGAGGGCCCGAAGATCCCCGTGGACCAGACGGCCCAGGACCAGGCGACCGCGGACGGCGAGTCCACCGTGGAGGTCCGCGCGGGCGACACCATCACCGAACGGGAGGCGCTCGAAGGGGTGCTGATCGCGTCCGCGAACAATGTGGCGCGGCTGCTCGCCCGCTGGGACGCCGGTTCGGAGAAGGCGTTCGTGGCGAAGATGAACGCCGCCGCCAAGGACCTGGGGATGACCCACACGACGTACACGGACCCGTCGGGCCTGGAGAAGACGACGGTCAGCACGGCCGTGGACCAGGTGAAGCTGGCGAAGGCCGCGATGCAGAACGCCTCCTTCCGTGAGGTCGCCCGGATGATGGAGTACACCGACTACAAGGGCACCAAGCACAGCAACTGGAACCGCCTGGTCGGCTACAACGACGTCATCGGCATCAAGACCGGCACCACCACCGCGGCCGGCGGCAATCTGGTCTTCGCGGCGACCCGGGAGGTCGGCGGGGAGACGCGGACCATCGTCGGCGCCGTGGTCGGCCAGGGCCCCGGCGGTGCGGACAACACGATCATCAGCGGCGCCCTCGACGCGGGCGACAAGCTGATCCGGGCCGCGCAGGGCGCGCTGAAGCCGGCGACGATCCTGAAGAAGGGCGATGTCGTCGGGTACGTCGACGACGGGCTCGGCGGCCGTACGCCGGTCGTGATCACCAAGGACGTCACGGCGGTCGGCTGGGCGGGCCTGAAGGTCGGGCTGTCGTTCGCCGCCGACGATGTGCCGCATTCCGCGAAGGCGGGCACGAAGGTGGGCACCCTCACCGTGGGCGACGGTTCGAACGGCGCGGTCAAGGTGCCGGTCGCCTTGCAGAAGGACCTCGCGGAACCCGGTTTCACGGACAAGCTGACCCGGCTCGGCTGATCCGCCGCACCCGGTCCGTCCCCGCACCCCGTCGACGGCCCCCACCCGGGGGCCCGTCGACGGGGTGCGTGCTAGCGTCACGAATCGGGCACAGGTCGCCGGTCAAGGGACAGGGCCGCGAACTGGCCGGTAAGCGGCCGGAAACACCGGGGAACCCGGCCGAGAACAAAAGACGGGACACGGGGAGTGCCTTCAGGTGGCCACTGCGGAGCCGACACGCGCCGACGACGCCGATCCGGGCCCGGGATCCGGCCCGCGAATACGCCTGCCCACGACCGACCTTGACGGCCACGCCGACCACGCCGACCACACGGACAGCCCCGCCGACCACGCCGACCACGCGGACGGCGGTACGGACGGCGGTACGGACGACCACCCGGTCGGCTACGCGGACGGCGGTGCGCTCCGCCGGGCCGGGCTGCTCGGCGTCGCCGAACCCCTGCGGCAGCGGCTGTTGCGGCACCCGGCCCTCTCCGTCACCGCGCTCGCCGGTGTGCTGCACATCATCTGGTTCTTCACGTTCGCCAACAGCGGCGGGGACCTCGCGGCCCAGGACGCGTGGGCCGAGTTCGTCGGCCGGCACCCCGACTCGGCGTACAACCTCGCCTGGTACGGCGGGATGCACCCGGTGTCGTACAGCGTGGTGTCGCCGTATCTGATGTCGGTCCTCGGTGTCCGTACGACCATGATGGTCGCCGGGACGGTGTCGGCGGGGCTGCTGACCATGATCCTGATCCGCAGCCGGTCGGTGCGCAATCCGCTGTGGGCGGCGCTGGCCGGGGTCTTCGCGCTGCTGTGCAACGCGTTGTCGGGCCGGGTGACCTTCGGTCTCGGCACGCTGTTCGCGCTGGGCGCGGTCGCGGCCGTCTTCTGCTGGCCCTACCGCTGGCGCCACAAGCGGTGGGCGAAGGCCCTGGTCACGGCGCCGCTGGCCGCGCTGGCCACCATGGCCTCGCCGGTCGCGGGCCTGTTCGTGGGCCTGGTCGCGGTGGCGTTGTTCCTGCAGAAGCGCCGCCCGGGCGCCTGGGCGCTGGGGCTCGCGCCGGCCGCGGTCGTCGCCGTCGCGGCCTGGCTGTTCCCGTTCTCGGGCACCCAGCCGATGGGTTTCGGCTCGACGGTGCTGCCGCTGGTGTACGGCCTGCTCTGTCTGTTCCTGGTGCCGAAGCAGTGGACGACGGTCCGGCTGACGGCCGCGGTGTACAGCCTCGCGGTGCTGCTGGTCTGGTTGGTCAGTTCGCAGATCGGGTCGAACATCTCCCGGCTGGCGATGCTGTTCGCGGGGGTGGCGCTGGTCGCGGCGCTGCCCTTCGCGGTGCCGCGGTCGCGCAAGTGGTACGCGATCGTGCTGTCGTTCCTGGGGTTCGCCGGCTGGATCGGCTTCAAGTCGGTCGACGACATCGTGCACACGACGCCGACGGCCTCCTGGGCGCGTGAGCTGGCCCCGCTGGTCAATGAGTTGCAGCAGGTGGGCGCCGAGAAGGGGCGGGTCGAGGTGGTCCCGGCGCGCTCTCATCGGGAGGCGTCCGCGCTCGCCCCGTACGTCAATCTGGCGCGCGGCTGGAACCGGCAGGCCGACATGGAGCGCAACCCCCTCTTCTACGACGACACGCTCAACTCGGCGAACTACCACGAGTGGTTGCAGCGCTGGGCCGTCCACTTCGTGGTGCTGCCCAAGGACGAGCCGGACGGTGACGGCGGCGAGCGGGAGCGGGAGCTGGTCCAGCGCGGGCTGCCGTATCTGAAGCAGGTTTGGGGCGACGCCAACTGGCAGTTGTTCCGGGTGACGGACCCGGCGCCGCTCGCCGAGCCGAACGCGGTCGTCGACCGGGCGGAGCAGGGCGAGCTGACCATCGAGGTGCGCAGGGCGGGCCGGGTCCTGATCCGCATCCCGTACTCGCCGTGGCTGAGCATCGTGGACGCCGACGGCAAGAGCCTGAAGCCGCCGCAGGAGACGCAGTCCTCCAAGCATCGCGCGGACGGGGTGCCGAAGACGTACGAGAACGTCAACGGCTGTCTGATGGAGACGGCGGAGGACGCCAAGGGCGACAAGTGGACGATGCTGCTGGCTCCGCGGGCCGGGACATACCGTCTGGCGGCGCCGTACCAGCTGCCGCGGGGCACGCCGTGCCCGGACGAGCTGAAGCAGTGACCGCGCCGGTCAGGCGTCGGACGGTCCGGTGGCCCGCAGTTCGGCCACGTAGCGGTCCGTGCCGGGGATCGTCGGGATGAACGGCGCCACCAGCTCCACCCGGCCGAGGCCCGACTCCCGTACCTGTTCGTCGAGTCCGGTGAAGTGCCGTTCCCAGCACTGACGCGGGTCGCTCTCCAGGAACCAGAGCAGGGTGAGGCGGGTGTCGGTGCCCTCGACCTGTTTCACATAGGTCATGCGGTCGCCGGGCAGCGGCGTCGGCCGGAACACGGTCACCAGGGCGGCCGGGGAGCCCGCCAGCCGCCTCGGCAGGTGACGGGCGCGCAGCCACTCCAGCAGGGCGGCGCGGCCGCCGGCCGGTTCGGCGTCGACGACCTCCAGCACCAGGCCGGCATAGGGGTGGTCGAGGGCGTGCTGGTCGCGGGGGCCGGCGGCGCCGTCCCGGTAGACGGTCGCCTCGTGGTCCTGGAAGGCCGTGAAGACATGGGTGCGGTCCTGGTAGACGCGGGCGTCGCGGTTCAGGCGCCGGTTGATGGCGACCGTCCAGCGCATGTGGTCGTCGTAGCGGCCGTCGGTGATCCAGTACGTGGAGAGGTAGCAGCCGGCGGTGACCGGCCGGGCCACGGCCGATTTCTCGGGGTAGCGCAGGAGTTGCAGGTCCCGGGTGGCCACCCAGCGGCGGCCCGCGTACATCCAGGGCATGGCCATCGCCCCGGCGTAGTAGTGGTCGTCCTCGTACCACCTGTTGTACGCGTACTCGTGGCCGGGGTGCGGCTCGACCATGGTGATCAGGGCGTGCCCGGGGCGGACCCCGTAGGGGCCGACGGCGGCCAGTTCGGCGTACAGCTCGCTGCGGGTTTCCTCACTCATGCCGTTCCCCTCCGTGGTCCGTGCTCTTCCTAACTTCTGCGGACGCCCATACTCTGACGCTCCGTCAGATAAAGCGCCAGGGCCGGGACAGCCAGGAGGTCCACCATGTCACTGCTCGCGGGCAAGACCGTCGTCGTGTCGGGGGTGGGAGCCGGGCTCGGCCACCAGGTCGCCGCGGCCGTCGTACGGGACGGGGGCAACGCGGTGCTCGGGGCGCGCACCGAGGCGAACCTCGCCAAGAGCGCGGCGGAGATCGATCCGGCGGGCGCGCACACGGCGTACCGGGCGGCCGACATCACCGACGAGGAGCAGTGCGCGGCGCTGGCGGGGCTGGCGCGGGAGCGGTTCGGACGGATCGACGCCGTGGTGCATGTGGCCGCGTGGGACTCCTACTTCGGCGGGCTGGAGGACGCGGACCTCGCGACCTGGCGGTCGGTGCTCGACGTGAACCTGCTGGGCACGCTGCGGATGACCCGGGCCTGCCTGCCCTCGCTGAAGGCGGGCGGCGGTTCGGTGGTGTTCGTCGGGACCCAGTCGGCCCTGGCGGCGCCCTCACAGGTGAAGCAGGCCGCGTACGCCGCTTCGAAGGGGGCGTTGACCAGCGCGATGTATTCGCTGGCGCGCGAGCTCGGGCCGTACCGGATCCGGGTGAACACCGTGCTGCCGGGCTGGATGTGGGGCCCGCCGGTGCAGGCCTACGTGCGGTTCACCGCGCAGACCGAGCAGGTACCGGAGGCGGAGGTGCTGGGCCGGCTGACGGAGCGGATGGCGCTCCCCGAGCTGGCGACGGACGGGGACGTGGCGGACGCGGCGGTGTTCCTGGCCTCGGACCGGGCGCGTGCCATCACGGGGCAGTCCCTGCTGGTCAACGCCGGTGAGCTGATGCGCTGAGCCCTTTCGCCGACCTCGCGAGGGCGTTCAAGTATGTGAATCAAGGTCAGTAAGACGAACCTTTTTACCTGCACTTGACCCTCCATCAGCTTGTCGTGCCCTCTTCAACTCGCCCACGATGAGCGGGCACTTCGCGGCCTTCCCCGTCCCCGCTCCGTTCATGCGAAGTGCCGGCCGGCTGAGCGGAGTCCACAAGGCGGACCCTGGAAGGGGGGCACATGAACGGTCTCGACTGGGCCGTGCTCATCGCCTACTTCGGCGTGATGGTCGCGATCGGCGTGTGGTCGCACAAGCGCGTGGACGACGTGAGCGACTTCTTCACGGCGGGCGGCAAGATGCCCTGGTGGCTCTCCGGCATCTCGCACCACATGTCCGGCTACAGCGCGGTCATGTTCACCGGGTACGCCGGAATCGCCTACACCTACGGCGTCACCTCCTTCGTCACCTGGTCCTTCCCCATCGCGCTGGGCATCGCCATCGGCTCGAAGCTGTTCGCGCCGCGGATCAACCGGCTGCGCTCACGGCTGCATGTGGCCTCGCCGCTGGAATACCTGAAGAACCGCTACAACCTCCCCACCCAGCAGGCCCTCGCCTGGTCCGGCATGCTGCTGAAGATCGTGGACGTGGGCGCCAAGTGGGCCGCCATCGCCACACTGCTGTCCGTCTTCACCGGCGTCTCCCTCAACCAGGGCATCCTCATCACCGGTGTGATCACGGCGATCTACTGCACCATCGGCGGCCTGTGGGCGGACGCACTGACCGAACTCGGCCAGTTCGTCATCCAGTTGCTGGCCGGTCTCGCCATGTTCGTCGCGGTGGTGGTCGAACTCGACGACAGGAACATCGGGTTCCTCGGCGCCTGGGACGAGCCCGCGCTGCACGGCCACGGCAAGCCGCTGGTCGGCCCCTACGGCACCGTCTTCCTGCTCGCCTTCCTGTTCATCAAGCTCTTCGAGTACAACGGCGGCATGCTGAACCAGGCCCAGCGCTACATGGCGACCGCAGGCCCGCACGAGGCGTCGCGTTCGGCCCGGCTGTCCGCGGTGCTCTGGCTGGTGTGGCCGGTCGTCCTGTTCTTCCCGATGTGGATGTCGCCGCTGCTGGTCCAGGCGCAGAAGCCGGACGGCTCCGACTCCTACGCCCTGATGACCGAACAGCTCCTGCCGCACGGCATGCTGGGTCTTGTCATCGTCGGCTTCTTCTCCCACACCATGGCCATGTGCTCCTCCGACGCCAACGCCATCGCCGCCGTGTTCACCCGGGACGTGGCACCGGTGCTGTCCGCCCGGGCGCGGGACTGGGGCGAGCGGTCGGGCCTGATCGCGGCGCGCATCACCACCGTCGTCTTCCTCGGTCTGTCCATGGCGGTGGCCACGCAGGTCAACTCGCCCACGTTCAAGGACATCATCACCGTCGTCATCAAGTGGGTCGCCGGTCTGATGGGACCGATCGCCATCCCGATGATGCTGGGGCTGCTGCGCACGTTCCGCAGGTCAGGTCCGACGGCCGCGCTCGTCAGCTGGGCTGCAGGACTGCTGGCCTTCTGGCTGGTCAACTACCCGATCAACTGGAACGTCGACGGCGGCGTCCCGCTCCAGTACCAGGTGTCCGTGCCGCTGGCCGTCTCCCTGGTGCTGTACATCCTCATCGGCTACCTCAAGCCGGAGGACACCCCGGAACGGCTCGCGATCATCGAGCGGATCAACACGGACGACGACAGCGCGGCCCGCGCCGTGCCCGCCCCCGCGCAGGCGGGCGACAACGTGGTGGGCACGCCCGCGAAGGAGTGACGGTCAGGCCCTCGGATACCGGACCAGCCACCCCGGCGAGGACCCGGCGGGCCCGTGCAGCGCGGGCCCCTGGGTCATCTCCATCGCGAAGTCGTCGGCCAGTTCCAGGATCGTGGGGCGGCCCTCCAGTTCGGCCAGCCAGGCCGGCGGGAGGGCCGTTTCGCCGTGCAGGGCGCCGAGCAGTCCGCCGGTGAGCGCGCCCGCCGCGCCGGAGGGCCCCGCCTGGTTGACGGCCAGGCACAGCCCGTGCCGTACGTCCTCGCCCACCAGCGCGCAGTACACGGCGGCGGCCAGCAGCCCGTCCGCCGTGCCGTCGCCCGCCAGCTCCTCCACCCGCGCCGGGCTGGGCATGCCCTGCCGCACCGCGCCGAGCGCGTGCTGGAGGGCGTCCGAGACCGGCTGATGGCCGGGCCGGGCGGCGAGCAGGGCCAGCGCCCGCTGGACGGCGCCGTCCAGGCTCTCGCCGCGGGCCAGCGCGTGCACGATCACCGCGTACGCGCCCGCCGCCAGATACGCCGTGGGATGCCCGTGGGTCTGCGCCGCACACTCCACGGCCAGCTGCACCACCAGTTGCGGCTCCCAGCCGACCAGCAGCCCGAACGGCGCCGACCTGGCCACCGCCTCCGGGCCCAGCTCACCCGGGTTCTTGGGCTTGTCCAGCGTGCCCATGTGCGCGTCGCCGAAGCCGATCAGCAGCGCCCGCGACGGGTCCCGCCGGGCGTACAGCCACTCCTCCCGGGCCAGCCAGCCGTCCTCCGCACGGCGCTCGTCCGGGCCCCAGTCCCGCTGGGTGGCCGCCCAGCGCAGATACGCCCGGTGCAGATCGGTCGGCGGATGCCAGGCGCCGGTGTCGCGGCGGACCTGGGCGCGGATCAGCCCGTCCACGGTGAACAGGGTCAGCTGGGTGTGGTGGGTGACCGCGCCGCGTCTGCCGAAGCCGACGGCCAGGTCCACCAAGCCCTCGGCGCCGAACGAGGAGCGGATCTCCTCCAGCGTGAGCCCGTCCGCCGGGCCCCCCAGCGCGTCGCCGACGGCCGCCCCGAGGAGCGTGCCCCGCACCCGGCTGCGGAAGTCCTGCTGTTCGGCACGGCCCCAGACCGCACCGGCTGTCGCACCCACCAAGACCTCCTCCGGGCAGTGTCCGTACGCACGACAGCACAGCACTGTATTCGACCGGGAACGGTCCGTTCATGAGGCGGATCAGTATGCGGGATGTGACAGAAATGACGGAGAGCGACAACTCGGGGCGCTGGGCGAGACGGTGGCCGATCGCGGTGTCGGTGTCGGTGGCGTGCAAGTCCCGGCGGGGCGGTGGTGTCGGCGGGGCCGCCGACACCACCGGCGCGGAAGGGGGCGCCGTCAGTGGCCGCGGGGCGCGGGGTAGGCCTTGGGCAGGCGCATGCCGCGCTCGGCCATGATGTCCCGGACGTGGTCGGGGTAGTCGGTGATGATGCCGTCGATCCCCATGTCCATCAGCGCCTCGATGGTGGGGTTGTCGTCACAGGTCCACGGGATGACCTTCAGGCCGCGCTCGTGGGCGTCCTCGACCATCTTCTCGGTGACGTAGAACCTGAAGTCCGGGTCCGCGACGGTTCCGTTCTGCGGCATGCCGTAGACGGGCGAGAGCGCCTTGACGCCCGGGACGGCGGCGGCCGCCTTGACGAAGTCGCCGTCGTAGTCGTCGGCGTCGATGCCACCGAGCCACGGGGACGCGCCGGGCTTGCCGACCTGGAGGAAGTCGTAGTTGGTCAGCGCCACCAGCGGGTAGGACGGCGCGAGCCTGTGCATCGCCTTCAGGGCCCCCCAGTCGAAGGACTGGATGGTGACCTGCCTCTCGATGCCCGAGCGGTGGATCTCCTCGTAGACGCGCCGTACGAACAGCTCGCGCGGCGCCGTCTGCTCGGGCGCGCCCGCCTCGACCTTGGTCTCGATGTTGAGCTTGACCTGCTTGGCCCTGTAGCGCTTGACCAGGTTGAGGACGTCCTTCAGCTCCACCATGCGAAAGCCCTTGATCTGCTCCTGCTCGGGGAAGCCGGGCAGTTGCTGGTAGCCGCAGTCCATCGTCTTGATCTGGGCCAGCGTCAGGTCCTTGATGTACTTGCCGACGTACGGGTACATCGGGTCGCCCGGCGTCACCGGGCCGGTGTCCTTGCACTTCTGGGCGCTGATCTGCCGGTCGTGGTTGACCACGACCTTCTGGTCCTTGGTGACGTGCGTGTCCAGCTCCAGGGTGCTCACCCCGAGGCGCAGGGCCTTGCCGAAGCCCTCCAGGGACTCCTCGGTGGTCATGCCGATGCCGCCGCGGTGGGCCTGCAGATCGAAGTGGGTCTTCTGGGGAAGAACGTGCTGGGCACCCTGCTGAGCGGTGGCCGCCTGGGCGGTCGCCGGGACAGCGAGCGCGGGCACCACTGCCAGGGCGGCGATTGCATGCCGGAGGAGCATTCAGGCCTCGCTTGTGTCGGACCGACTGTGCCCCGTGAAGGTAGGTCGCGGGTAAAGCCGTCACCAAGCCTTGACGCATGAGAGCTTCGTGAACGCCTGGGAAACGAGGCCGGCGAGGAGTCACTCTGGCTCAATGCGTACGGGACGCGGTGGAGTCGGCAGGGAAGGAACCGGTCATGGTCACCACCTCCACCACGCGCACCGCCGACGCCGGTGCCGCCACCGAACCCCGTGGGCTCGCCCTGGCCGCAGGAGTGCTCACCGCGACCGTCGCCCTCTATATGACGCTCGTCGCCATCGGGAACGTCACGGACTTCGGCACCAATCAGCAGTTCGTACGGCATGTTCTGGCCATGGACACGACGTTCCGGGACGAGGACCTGATGGGCCGGGCCGTCACGAGCACCGCGCTCCAGGACGCCGCCTACGTCGCGATCATCGTCTGGGAGTGGGTCGCGGCCCTCGTCCTCGTCGCCGGGACGTGGCTGTGGGTGCGCCGCGACCACGGGCGGGCCCGGCGGTTGTCCACGTACGGGCTGCTGATGGTGATGCTGCTCTTCGGCGCCGGGTTCATCGCGATCGGCGGCGAGTGGTTCGCCATGTGGCAGTCGAAGACGTGGAACGGACTGGCGGCGGCGACCCGGGCGTTCCTGCTCAGCGGCGTCGTCCTGCTGATCGTCCAGTTGCCGCAGCGGCCGTCGGCTAGCTGACCACCGTCACCTTGGTGTCCGGCTCCGTGCCGAACGTCCACAGGGCGGCGCCGTCCGCCTTGGGCATCCGGATGCCGCTGGTCTGCTGGCCCGCGGCGGGCGGCGGGGACGAGCCGTCGACCGCGTTGGAGAAGGCGATCGACAGACCCGACTTGCCGGCGAAGTAGAGGACGTGCTCGATCGGTACGCCGTCCGAACCGGTCGTGGCCGGGCGGGTGTTGGAGATCGTGTAGGTGCCGGGATCGGGGCCGACCGTCCCCGGCCACACGGTGAAGGTCCTGGTCGCCTTCTCCGCCGCGTCGACCAGCCAGACCCGCTTCTGGCCGAGCGAGTAGACGATGCGGCGGCCGGTGCCGGAGCCGTCCGGCACCGCGGGGGCCGCAGTCCGGGTCGGCTCGGGTGCCGGGTGCGCGCTCGCGGACGCCGATGCGCTGGGCCGGGCCGCCGCGGCCGTGGGGTGCGGCCCCTTGTCGGCCTGGACGGCGAGGACGACGACGGCCACGGTCGCCCCCACCGTCAGACCGGTGACCCAGGCCCACGAGGGCAGTCGGGCTGGCACGGGCACGCATCTCCTCCGCTACGGGTCCCCGTCGAACGGGGGTCGGATCATCGTACTGTGACCGTGCCGTCCGGCGGCCTCCCGAGGGTGTCAGTCCAGCACCGGCAGCAGCTCCGGAAGATGCCCGTCCGAGGCCGCCGCCGCCCGCTGCCGCTCCTCGGGCACCTCCCCGTACAACGTCGTACGGGGCCGGGCCGGGCGGCCCGCCGCCTCGGCCACCGCGACCAGGTCGCGCACCGACTTGTACGAGCCGTACGAGGAGCCCGCCATACGGGAGATCGTCTCCTCCATGAGCGTGCCGCCCAGGTCGTTCGCGCCGGAGCGCAGCATCTCCGCCGCACCCTCGGTGCCCAGCTTCACCCAGCTGGTCTGGATGTTCGGGATGTACGGGTGCAGCAGCAGCCGGGCCATCGCGGTCACCGCCCGGTTGTCCCGCAGCGTCGGGCCCGGCCGGGCGATGCCCGCCAGATACACCGGCGCGTTGGTGTGGATGAACGGCAGCGTCACGAACTCCGTGAAACCGCCCGTCTCGCGCTGGATACGGGCGAGCGTACGCAGATGGCCGAGCCAGTGGCGGGGCTGGTCCACATGGCCGTACATCATCGTCGAACTCGACCGGATGCCCAGCTCGTGCGCGGTCGTGATCACCTCGATCCAGGTCGCCGTGGGCAGCTTGCCCTTGGTGAGCACCCAGCGCACCTCGTCGTCCAGGATCTCCGCCGCCGTACCCGGGACGGAGTCGAGCCCGGCCTCCTTCGCCGCCGTCAGCCACTCGCGGATCGACAGGCCGGTGCGGGTGGCGCCGTTGACCACCTCCATCGGTGAGAAGGCGTGCACATGCATCCCCGGGACGCGTTCCTTGACCGCCCTCGCGATGTCGAAGTACGCGGTACCGGGCAGGTCCGGGTGGATGCCGCCCTGCATGCACACCTCCACCGCGCCGACGTCCCACGCCTGCTGGGCGCGGTCCGCGACCTGCTCCAGGGAGAGGGTGTACGCGTCGGCGTCCGTGCGGCGTTGCGCGAACGCGCAGAAGCGGCAGCCGGTGTAGCAGACGTTGGTGAAGTTGATGTTGCGGGTGACGATGTAGGTGACATCGTCGCCGACCGCCGCGCGGCGCACCTCGTCGGCGATCCGGGTGAGCGCGTCCAGCGCCTCGCCGTCGGCGTGCAGCAGGGCCAGCGCCTCCAAGTCGGTCAGCCGGGTCGGGTCGTCGGCCGCGGTCGCCAGGGCCGCGCGCACATCCGTGTCGATCCGCTCCGGTGCCATCCCGGGGGCCGCCGCCTCCCGCAGGGCGGACCAGTCGCCGTACACCTCGTCGAAGTCGTCGCGCCGGTCGGCGGTGCGGCCCTCGGTGTCGATGGTGCGGTGCAGATCGGTACGGCCGGTGGCGGCGAACGCCTCCTCCGGCTCCTGCCAGGGCAGCCCCGCAGGCCGGGCGTCCGGACGCGCCAGGCCGGTCTCCGGGTCGGCCAGCGCGGCCACGTGCGGACGCAGCCGCGGGTCCAGCCAGGGCTCGCCGCGCCGCACGAACTCCGGGTAGACACACAGGCGTTCTTGCAGTTCGAAGCCGGCCGCCGCGGACTTCGCGGTCAGCTCCTCGATCTGCGGCCAGGGGCGTTCCGGGTTGACGTGGTCGATGGTGAGCGGGGAGACGCCGCCCCAGTCGTCGATGCCCGCGCCGATCAGCCGCTCGTACTCGGCGTCGACCAGGTTCGGCGGGGCCTGCAGACAGGCGCTCGGACCCATGATGTGCCGGGCGACCGCCACGGCGGCGACCAGCTCGTCCAGTTCCGCGTCCGGCATGCCGCGCATCGCCGTGTCCGGCTTGGCGCGGAAGTTCTGGATGATCAGCTCCTGGATGCCGTGGTAGGCGCGTGCCACCTTGCGCAGCGCGAAAAGGGACTCCGCGCGCTCCTCGTAGGTCTCGCCGATACCGATCAGCAGCCCGGAGGTGAACGGGACGGAGGAGCGGCCCGCGTCCTGAAGGACCCGCAGCCGTACGGCCGGTTCCTTGTCCGGGGAGCCGTGGTGCGGGCCGCCCGGCTCCGACCACAGACGGGTCGCGGTGGTCTCCAGCATCATGCCCATGGAGGGGGCGACCGGCTTGAGGCGCTGGAAGTCCGTCCAGGTCATGACGCCCGGGTTGAGGTGCGGAAGCAGACCCGTCTCCTCCAGGATGCGGATGGAGACGGCACGGACGTAGGCGATGGTGTCGTCGTAGCCGTGCGCGTCCAGCCATTCACGCGCCTCGGGCCAGCGGTCCTCGGGCTTGTCGCCGAGGGTGATCAGGGCTTCCTTGCAGCCGAGCGCCGCGCCCTTGCGGGCGATGTCCAGGACCTCGTCCGGGGACATGAACATCCCGTGCCCGGCGCGGCGCAGCTTGCCGGGGACGGTGACGAAGGTGCAGTAGTGGCACTTGTCCCGGCACAGCCGGGTGAGGGGGATGAAGACGCTCTTCGAGTACGTGATGACGCCGGGCCTGCCCGCCGCCTCCAGGCCCGCGTCCCGCACCCGGGCGGCGGACGCGGCGAGGTCGTCAAGGGCCTCACCGCGCGCCTGGAGCAGCACCGCCGCCTCGGAGACGTCGAGGGCGACGCCGTCCCGGGCGCGTTTGAGGGCGCGACGCATGGAGTTCTCGGTCGGGCCGGTTCCGGAGGTCGCGGAAGTCGTCATTCCTTGAGCATACGTTCGAGCGCCGCCGGTTCAGCGGGGTCGGGGGTGCGGTGCCATTGCCGGGCGCGGCACCGTGGTGGCGGGTCGCGAAGTTCCCCGCGCCCCTTAGGTCGGCCGAGCCACTGTCGGTCCAACAGGGGGCACGGGAGACAGCTCGGCAGGTCCGGGGCCGTTGCCGGGTGCGGCGCCGTCGTGGCCGATCGCGCAGTTCCCCGCGCCCACGCCACTGGCGGTCCAACAGGGGGCACGGGAGACAGCTCGGCAGGTCCGGGGCCGTTGCCGGGTGCGGCGCCGTCGTGGCCGATCGCGCAGTTCCCCGCGTCCCTTAGGTCGGCCGAGCCACTGGCGGTCCAACGGGGGGCGGGGGACAGCTCGGCAGGTCCGGGACCATTGCCGGGGGCGGCACCGTCGTGGCTGGTCGCGCAGTTCCCCGCGCCCCTTCGGGGCGGTCCCCGCCACTGTCGGTTCAGCGGAGACGGGGGACAGCTCGGCAGGTGCGGTGCCGTTGCCGGGCGCGGGCCCGTCGTGGCCGCCCGCGCAGATCCCCGCGCCCCGCCGCCCGTCGAGCGACGACGATCGGACGGTCCGCGCCCACGCGCCGACCTCGTCGGCGTCCTTGCCTGTTTCAGAGACAGCACCACCGCACAGGCCTGCTCGGCAAGAACGTCGTCAAGCACTGCACACAAGGCGCACGGTACGAGGACTGATAGATGCTCCGGAAGGGCATGAAGCCGTCCATGAACCAGGCGATGTACCACTGGGCACAGTCCATCGCACAGGCCGAGCTCGCTGACGCGCTTCCTCGGCGATGGGCGCACAGCCAGGGAGTCGCCGCCCGGGCGGCCGAGATTGGGCGGCTTCTGCGCGAGGACGCCGACCTGCTGATCTCCGCTGCCGTCCTGCACGACGTCGGCTACGCGCCCCGCTTGGCGATGACCGGTTTCCACCCCCTCGACGGCGCCCGCTTCCTCAGGGACGAGCACGCTGCGGACGAACGGCTGACCCGCCTGGTCGCCAACCACACCTTCGCGCTGCTGGAAGCCGAGGAGCGCGAGCTGGGTGAGGAGCTGGTAACGGAGTTCCCGCTGCTGGAAGATCCGTTGCTGGTGGACGCACTCGTGTACTGCGACGTGACAACGACGCCCGACGGCAACCGGACCACCGCACGGGAGCGCATCGCGGAAGTCGTCGGTCGCTACGGCCCGGACAGTGTGGTCGGGCGGTTCATCCGACGGGCGGCGCCGGAGATCTTCTCCTCGGTCGAGAGGATTGAGGCTGCCCTGGTGGCTCAGCCGAGGTAGGGGTAGGTGCCGGCGAGGTAGTCGCCGATCTGCTGGCGCATGCTCTGGTGGATGTCGTACTGGTCCAGGTCGGTCGGCTGGACGAAGCGGACTCCGTCGGCCTCGTCGTTGATCGTGGGTGCTCCGCCGACGGGTCGGCCGATGTAGGTGTTCTCGTACTGCTGGCGGATCTCGCCGTCGGTGTAGGCGACGATGTGGTTCGGGTTGGTGTAGACGCCGAGGAAGCCGGTGATCTCCGCGATGATGCCGGTCTCCTCCAGGCACTCGCGTACCGCGCACTCGGCCGCGGTCTCGCCGATGTCCTGGGCCCCGCCGGGGAGCGCCCACTGGCCGGTGTCACGACGGCGCTGGAGGAGAATTGCGCCGGTCTCGTCGACGACGAGCAGGTTGCTGGCCGGGATGAGGGTGTTCGCCTTCGGGGCGGCCGGGTCGTTGTAGTACTCAGTCCTGCCCACGGTCGGCGGTCCTCTCCTGATCGGGTGTCCAGGGTCGCGCGGCGGCCCAGACGGAGTCGAAGCTCTGAGCGTAGTTGTCGAACCACCCAGTTCCATCTGTTCTCTTGAGGTGGAGCAGGGGGTTGGCACTGGCCGGTTGTCCCCAGATGTGCGGATTGACCAATAAGTTGTCGTCGTAGCGGAACATGGACGTGTAGAGCGTGGTGTCGTGGAGCCGAACCGCGCACCCGGCCTCGCCCAGCAGCAGGCGGTAGTACGTCATCGATGCCCGGATCTTGGCGGCCAGGGTGTCGCCGATTCCCTCCTCGCGACCTCGGATGGCCACTGCCTGACCGTCCGGGTCGCCGAAGCAGAGGCGCACCCGGACGCCCTCGGCGGCGCGTTCGGAGAGCATCTTGGCGACATGCGGGTTGGACTGGGCGAAGAACGTGCCGGAGAAGACAAGGACGCCGATCTCGCGCTGTGCCTCTCGAAGCAGCGAGAGCCAGACATCCCGTGGCACGCTGGCCCGGTTCTGGTAGGTGCCGGCCAGTTCGGTTCCCAGCCCGTCACGCGACCGGCCGGATCGTCGAGGCGGCGCCGGCCAGAGGAATGTCTCTTCCACGCGCAGGTGGCGCGCGACCCGGAAGCGATGCCGTGCGTGGGGAACCCGCCCGCCCAGCCACCGGCTCACTGTTTTGGGATCCACCTCGCAGACTTCCGCGAGCGATTCGGGCGAGACGCCGCGCTGCGCCAGCACAGAATGCAGTCGGTCGTTCACAGCAGCCATGGAAGCGTTGCGCCGCGCGGTCACGCAAGGAGGTTACGGGACGTCGTGGCGGAAGAGCAGAGCTGCCGACTGCCTACGCTGGCGCCATGGAGCTCATCGTCCTGTGGGACATCGACCACACCCTCATCGAGAACGCTGGGGTGAGCAAGGAGATCTACGCCGATGCCTTCACGGCGCTGTCGCAACGCGAGCCGACGGCGCCGGCACATACGGAGGGGCGTACGGATCGACTGATCATGCGAGACATGTTCCTGCGCGACGGGCTGCTCGTGCCCGAATGGTCCGATATCGAGACCGCCCTCGCCCGAGCGGGGCGTGAGCGCCTGGACGAGCTGCGCTTGCGCGGCACGGCGTTGCCTGGGGTCCACGAGGTGCTGAAGGCTGCTTCCGTGATGAGAGGTTGGGTTTCCTCTGTCCTGACCGGCAACATCGCCGCCAATGCTCGTGTGAAGCTGTCTGCTTTCGGTCTCGACTCTCTGTTGGATCTGTCGGTGGGCGCCTACGGAGCGGACGCCGAGCTGCGTCCCGAGCTTGTCGCGGTCGCCCGCGAGCGTATACAGCGGCTCCGTGGCGTTGCGGCCGACGTGCCTGCCGTCCTGGTGGGGGACACCCCCCGTGACGTGGAAGCCGCCCTGGCCACGGGTGCCGGCATCATCGCGGTCGCATCCGGCATCCACAGTCCTGGGGAACTGGCGGCCGCCGGCGCCCCCGAGATCCTGCCCGACCTGTCGGACACGAAGCGCGTTCTCAGTGTCCTGGAGTCGTTCGCAGGTCACGGGAGACGTCCCAGGACGTCCTCGGACCGTCCCCGAACGCGGTGACGAGGTCCCCGGACAGACGGCCACCATCGGGGTTCCCTCAGACAGTCAGTCGAAGGAGCCCATGTGATCGGCGAAGTCACCGGGATCAGGAAGATCCGGATGCTGTACCTGCAGCTGCTGTACCGCTGCAATTTCGCGTGCTTGCACTGTTTCCACGGCGAACGGCTCCAGTACGCGGATGCCTTCACCGCCGACGAGGCCATCAGCCTTCTCGCCCTGATGCGAGACCAGTACGCCACGCAGGCCGTCACCCTGCTCGGCGGGGAGCCGTTCGTCCACCGGGAACTCCCGCAGGTCGTCCGTCACGCCAAGGAGGAACTGGGTCAGCGCGTCGAAATCTGCACCAACGGATACCGGATCGAACGCCGCCTGGCCGAGATCGCTCCGCACCTGGACCTGCTCAGGGTCTCTCTGGAAGGTGTCGGCTCGACCAACGACGGCATCCGAAGGCTCGGCAGCTACCAGAGTGCCCTCAACGCGCTCAGCTTGGCGCAGGACCTCGGTGTCGCGGCAGGCGCGACCATGACCGTGACCTCACGAAACATCGGCGAGGTAGTCTCCCTCGCCCGCATCCTGGCGCAACTCGGGGTCAAGCAGCTGAAGCTGCACCACCTGCGGCCCGTCGGCAACGCAGCCGACCACCCCGAGCTGCTGGTCACCGACCTGGCCGCCTATGGCCGGCTCCGCGAAGAGCTCCATTCGGTGAAACTGCCTCTTGAGGTGATCGTCGATGAGGACCTCTCCGAGCACGGCACCCCGGAGGTCTGCGCGCCCTCTGGCGGGCCTCACGAGATCGACCGGATCGAGGCAGACCCGCGTGGGGCGCTGACCATGTCCTGCAAGGCCGTGGGCAAGGACTCCCACGCGTTCTGGTACGAGAAGACCTCAGGTTGCATCGTCCACCGGCCCTCGGCCACGGACGAACTCACCGTTTCGGTGCCAGATGTGGTGTATGCACGTGTCTGACCTCCCGCGCTTCGAGAGCCTGGAAGGGTTACGGGGCACCGGCAAGTCGACCATCGCACCGATGCTGGCCGCTGTCCGCCAGGCCGTCCTCGTCCCCACCGTGCCGGCCCTGTACCAGCCTCTCAGGCAGGAGGTGGACAAGCGGACCAATGCCGATGCGCGTATGTGCCTCTACCTCGCCGCGCTGTTCACGGCGGCCGAACAGATCCAACGCCACCTCGAAGGCGGTGTCCCGGTCGTCGTGGAGAGCTACTTCGCCCGGTGCCTTGCCAGCCACCGCGCTCTGGGCGCCCAGCTCGGCGTCACTTTGCCGGACTGGCTGCCCACGCCTGTCACCTACCAACTCGTCTGCGCCGACAACGAACGCCGACGCCGCATCACCGCCCGGAACAAGCCGACATCGCGGTGGGACTCGCTGCTCGAAACCGTCACAGACCAAGTGACGGACGCCTACGCATCATTCCCGACGCACCGCATAGACACCACAGGGCTCAGCCCTGAAGAAGTCCTCCGCGTGATCACCGCCACCGATACACAAGGAGCGCGACCCCATGCAGACGCAGAGCCTGTGGGAGCACACCCTCACCTTCTTCCCGCAGTACCTCGCCGCACTGCGGGAACGCGTCGCCCCTGACGCCACCGTCGCGGTCATCGGCGCGAGCGACGGCAAGTTCGTCCTGCCTCTGGCTACCGCTGGCTACCGCGTGGTTGCCATCGAACGCGACGCGCTCGCCCTGCACGGAGGCGAGGTCCGTCTCCCGGGTGACAGTGACGCACACGCGATGGGCCTGATAGACCGGCTGAAACTCGAAGGACTGCATGCCCGCGTTGAGGTGATCGAAGGTGACTTCCTTGAGGGCGAACCTCTGGACATGCAATGCGACGCGGTCTGGACAAGTTGCTCGTGGCACTACAGTGCCAACCACCACCACCCGCTCGCCGAATTCGTCGACCGCATGCAGCGCCTGGTCCGCCCCGGCGGTGTGTTCGGCGCGGAGTTCATGATGCCCATCGAAAAGCGCCACCACTCGGTGGAGCATTACACGTCTCCCGAGCGCCTGCACCGTCGCTTCCTCGGAGACTGGAACGTCCTGCTCACCCTGCGCACGAACGAGTTCGCCGAACGGGCCCACGTCGGCCGACCACACGACCACACCCATCGCATGGGCCTGCTCCTGGCGGCCCGTTCGCACACCCTCACGGACCGTTTCTGAGAGAAGGACCTATGAAGCACGAGTACGAGGCGAAGTTCCTGACAGTGGACACCGCCGACCTCCAGGCCAAGCTGACCTCCCTCGGCGCCGTCCAGGCACTCCCCCGCACCCTCCTCACCCGCAAGATCTTCGAGAACGATTCTCTCGACGGCGGGGCGTGGCTCCGTCTGCGCGATGAGGGCGCCCGTTCGACCCTCACGCTCAAACAGGTCACCGACGCCACGACGATCGACGGCACCAAGGAGATCGAGACCGAGGTCGCCGACCTGCACGCCATGGCCGACATCCTGCGCCGCGTCGGCCTCACCGAGGTCCGGTACCAGGAGAACTACCGTGAGGAATGGCGCCTGGGAGAGGTCGTCTTCGACTTCGACACCTGGCCCGACCTTCCCACGTTCCTGGAGATCGAGGGGCCCGACGAGGCATCGGTCCGGCAGGCCGCCGCGCTTCTGGAACTGGACTACTCGGAGGCCCGGTTCGGCAGCGTCGACGAGATCTACAAGAGCGAGGCCGGCCGCGACATCCTTGCCGAGCCGACCCTCCTGTTCTCCGACGCGGAGAAGCAAGCGGACGCTACCTCGGGAGTCCAGGGCGGTTGACGGGTAACGCTAGCTGCGAGGGCCGCGATGCTGGTCGAGGAGGGAAGCCGGTGGGTGGCACTTGGGGAACGTGACGGTATGACGGGCCTGTGCAGCGGCTGCCGTCGGGGAGGTCGCGGTCAGGGTGTGGTTGTGGGGCGGGGTTTTCGGAGGCGGGCGGTTGTTCTTGGGGGGCGGGCGATGATGCGGCCGTAGGTCTTTTTGCCGGTCAGTTCCACTCGTAGGGTGACCGGGGTATCGGGGGCCGGGGGGCGGCGGACCTTGAGCTTGCTGAACTCCAGGGTCAGGGCGTCGGCATCGACCACGATGCCCGGCCCGGTGATCAGCGTCAGCGTCTTGCCGCACATGTCCAAGTCGATCCGCAGGGTGTCCTGCGTGATCACCGCCTCGGTGAAGTCGAGCGTCATCTCGCACCACTCCGCCGCAAGCTCCAGCCGTCGCGGCAGCACCCAGCGCCCTGACCGTTTGACCGTACTGAACCTCTGTTCGATCCGGAGTACGTCCTTGACCCCCTCCACCACCGCGCCACCGGCGGACGACACGGGCGGCAGGTCGGCGGTGAGGACGGTCAGTTCGCTGACCGTGCGCGCCGACAGGGCTGCCTCCAGGCGCTCGTCCAGTTCGGCCGCGGTCAGCCGGCCGTCGCCCGCCGCGATGCGCAGCACGTCGACCGCCCGGTCCCGGTCCGCATGCGAGGCCCGTAGTTCGGGCGAGGTCTCTGCCGACATGCTTCCCCCGGGTCTTGTTGAAGGTCCTTGAAGGGCTTCGCAGGGCTTCGCCGATGCGGGCGGCTACACAGCTGAAGACTAACGTTATATCGCGATAGAGGGGTGTGCCAAGCCCTCGGCAGAGAAGAGACACGTACGGGGTCAGTGGTGCGGGGCCGCCACCAGCGCGCCGTACGCGTCGAGCGCCCGCAGCACCTCCGGCTCGTCCGCGGACGGGAGTTGCACCACGATCTCCTCGATACCGAGTTCCGCGTAGTGGGCCAGCTTGCCGGGCGTGGGCAGGACGGCGTACGGCACCACCTGGAGGGCGGCCGGGTCGCGTCCCGCGTCGGCCCACACCGAGCGCAGCACGGGCAGCGACTCGGCCAGTCCGCGCCCGCCGATCGGCAGCCAGCCGTCGGCGTACTCCGCGATGTGTGCGAACAGCTTGGGTCCGGCGGCCCCGCCGACCAGGGTGCGCGGGCCGGTCACCGGGCCGCGCGGCCGCTGGTGGGGCTTGGGGTGCGCGTGGCTGGCCCGGACGCCGCCGAACTCCCCTTCATAGGCGGTGGGTTCGTCGGACCACAGGGCCTGCATGAGCCGCATCCGGTCGCGCGTCAGCTCCCGTCGGGTGGGCCACCGCACGCCGTGGTCGGCGCCCTCCTCCACGTTCCAGCCGAAGCCGACGCCGAGGGTGAGGCGCCCGCCGGAGAGATGGTCCAGGGTCGCGATCTGCTTGGCGAGGGCGATCGGGTCGTGCTGGGCGACGAGGGTGACGCCGGTACCGAGGCCCAGCCGCCCGGTCACCGCCGCGGCCTGCCCGAGCGCGACGAAGGGGTCGAGGGTACGGCCGTACTCGCGCGGCAGTTCACCGCCGGCGGGGTACGGGGTGGTCCGCTCGACCGGGATGTGGGTGTGCTCGGGCAGGTACAGCCCGGCGAAGCCGCGCTGCTCCAGTTCCCGGGCGAGCCGGACGGGCGCGATGGTCTCGTCGGTGAGGAAGATCGTGACGGCGATGCGCATCCCCCATCTGTACCCGCCCGCCCGCCAGGTGTCCATACCGACTGGTCGGCATTCCACCGGTCGGCCGGGGGTGAGGGACCACCACTGCGGCGGACCCGGTCCGGGGTGGCGGGCCCTGTGCGTGACCGGAGCGGCGGCGGCGCCTACGTTGGGAAGCGTGAGCTTCGCCGCGGCCGACGGACAGCAGGAAGAGACCAGGACCGTGCGCGGCACCCTGCCGCCCGGCTCCCCCGACTTCGTCTACGTACCCGTCGAAGTCCCCGCCGGAGTACGGGAGATCAAGGTCTCCGCCACCTATGAGAGACCGCCCGTGCCGGCCGGCGCACAGGGCAACGCGCTCGACCTCGGCCTCTTCGACCAGCACGGCACCGAACTGGGCGGCCGGGGCTTCAGGGGCTGGTCGGGCGGTGCCCGCACGGAGTTCTTCGTCCGCGCCGACGACGCGACCCCGGGCTATCTCCCGGGCCCGGTGGGCGCGGGCACCTGGCACATCGCGCTCGGCCCGTACACGGTCGCGCCGCAGGGCCTGGCGTACGAACTCACCATCACGCTGACCTACGGCGAGCCGGGCCGGACCGCGCGGCCGGTGTATCCGCCGGAGCGGGCGACGGGGCGCGGCCGTGCCTGGTACCGCGGCGACTGCCATCTGCACTCCTGGCACTCCGACGGCCGCCGCACCCCGGCCGAGATCGCCGCGCTGGCCCGGGCCGCGGGCCTGGATTTCATCAACACCTCGGAACACAACACGCACTCGGCGCACCGGCACTGGGCGAAGCAGGCCGGCGACGACCTGCTGATCATGCTGGGCGAGGAGGTCACGACGCGCAACGGCCATCTGGTGGCCCTCGGCACCGATCCCGGCACCTTCGTCGACTGGCGTTACCGGGCCGGGGACAACCGCTTCGGCCGGTTCGCCCGGCAGATCCGCGCGTCCGGCGGCCTGGTCGTGCCCGCCCACCCGCACGCCACCTGCATCGGCTGCGGCTGGAAGTTCGGCTTCGGCGAGGCCGACGCGGTGGAGGTGTGGAACGGCCCCTACACGCCCGACGACGAGGTCGCCCTGGCCGCATGGGACGCGCAGTTGGTGGCGTCGGTGCGGGAGAACCGGCGGTGGCTGCCGGCGATGGGCAACAGCGACGCGCACCGCGCCCCGGACGTGGTCGGTCTGCCGCAGACGGTCGTCCTCGCCGACGACCTGACCCGCCCGGCCGTCCTGGACGGCATCCGCGCGGGCCGCTGCTACGTCGCCGAGTCGAAGAACGTCACGATGGCATTCACGGCCACGGGCGAACGGGGCAGGCAGGCGGGCATCGGCGAACGCCTCGACGTCGACGCGGACACGCCGGTCACGGTCCGCCTGGAGGTCTCGGGCGCCCCGCGCTGCACGGTCCGCTTTGTGACGGACGAAGGCGTCCTGCTGACCAGTGACCCGCTGCCGGTGAGCGGTTCGGGGAGCGTCGAGTGGCGGACGACCCCGTCGTACGCGGCGTATGTGCGGGCGGAGCTGCGCCACGAGGCGGCGGCGGGCCCGGTACCCGGCGCGCCGGCGAGCTTCACCAACCCGATCTTCCTGGGCCACCGCTGACGCCGCGGGCCCAGCGCACCTCGCCGTCCTGCCGCTCGTCGGTCGGCTCCAGACCGGCAGCGGCGGCGACGGCGGCGGACGCGTGGTGCACGGGGTGCACATGCGCGACGATCCTGCGCACCGGCCGCAGGCCGAGCCAGCCGACGAGTCCCCTGGCCGCCTCGGTGGCGATGCCCCGCCCCTGCCACGGCGTGCCCACCACCCAGGCCACCTCGGCGACCGGTCCCCCGTCGGCGGTGGCGATCGTCGCCTGGACGGTGCCGGTGAGCCGGTCCTCGGCGCGCAGCAGGACCACCCAGTTCAGCCAGGTGACGGCGGGGTCGGGGGAGCCCGCCGTCAACCGCCGGTAGCGCGAGCGCAGGTCCTGCGGGCCGGCCGGGGTGCCGCCGATGAAGGTGTGCAGGGCGGGATCGGACAGCACGGCGGCCATCTCCTCGGCGTCCTCGACGCGCAGCGGACGCAGCTCCAGCCGACGGGTACGGATGATCTCGGCCTCGATGCTCATGGACGTACCTTCGCACGGGCGCGCGAGGGCGTACCGTCCGAGGTGTAACCCGTCCCGCCGACCCCAGGAGACCCGGATGTCCGCACACTCCGAGACGAAGCACCGCATCGTGACCCGGTTGCAGCGTCATCTGGCCAATCCGCTCTCGCGGCGGCTTCCGTTGCAGACCGTGCTGGAGACGACGGGCCGCACCTCCGGACTGCCCCGGCGCACCCCGGTGGGCGGGCGGCGCGTCGGCGACTCGTTCTGGCTGGTCTCGGAGTTCGGCCTGAAGTCCCACTATGTACGGAACATCCAGGCCGATCCCCGGGTGCGGGTCCGCATCAGGGGCCGCTGGCACACCGGCACCGCGCACCTCCTCCCGGACGACGACGCCGTGGCCCGCCTGCGCGGCCTGCCCCGGCTGAACAGCGCAGCGGTGCGGGCGTTCGGCACGGACCTGTTGACGGTGCGGGTGGACCTGACGAACTGACCGAGACGCCCCCGGCCACCCGGCCACTCGGCCCGGCAACCCGACCGCCCAGCCCCGGCGCTCAGCCCGGCCGCCCAGCCCCGCCGCCCAGCCACTCGGCCCGGCAACCCGACCGCCCAGCCCGACTGCTCAGCCCCGCCGCCCAGCCCAGCCACCCGGCCACCCGGCCCGCCCAGCCCAGCCACCCGGCCACCCAGCCCGACCGCCCAGCCCCGCCGCTCGGCCCGACTGCTCAGCCCGACTGCTCAGCCCGACCGCCCAGCCCGACCGCCCAGCCCCGGCGCTCGGCCTGACCGTTCAGCCCGGCCACACCAGGGACTGGACCTCGCTGTAGGCGTGCAGGGCGTAGGAGCCGACGTCCCGGCCCACCCCGCTCTTCTTGAACCCGCCGAACGGCGCCTCCATGTTGCGGCCGACGGTGTTGATGCCGACCCCGCCGGCCCGCAGCCGCCGGGCCACCCGGAACGCCCGCGCCACGTCCCCGGACCACACATAGTCGATGAGGCCGTAGTCGCTGTCGTTGGCGAGGCGGACGCCTTCTTCCTCGTCGTCGAACGGGATCACCGCCACCACCGGGCCGAAGATCTCCTCCCGGGCCGCCCGCATGGCGTTCGTGCAGTCGGCCAGCAGCGTGGGCGCCACATAGAACCCGCGTTCCAGGGGCGGCCGTTCGCCGCCCGCCACCACCGTCGCGCCCTCCTTGCGGGCCAGTTCGACGTACGACTCCACCCGGTCCCGGTGCGCGGCCGAGATCACCGGCCCCACCACCGTGTCCGGCTCCCCGGGGTCCCCCACCTTCAGCCGGGCCGCGTACGCCGCGAGCCCGGCGACCAGCCGCTCGTACACCCCGCGCTGCGCCAGCACCCGGGTCGGCGCGGTGCAGATCTGCCCGCTGTAGAAGGAGAACGTGGTGCCGATCCCGGCGACCGCCGAGGCGAGGTCCGCGTCGTCGAAGACGAGGGCCGCGCCCTTGCCGCCCAGCTCCATCAGCTGCCGTTTCATCGCGCGCCCGCACGCCTCGGCGATCCGCTGCCCGACGGCCGTGGACCCGGTGAAGCTCACCATGTCGACGTCGGGCGACTCCACGACGGCCTCGCCCACCGCCGCCGAACGCCCCGAGACGACGTTCACCACGCCGGGCGGCGCGCCCGCCTCCGCCAGCGCGCCCGCCATCCGGTACACGGACAGCGGGTCCTGCGGGGCCGGTTTCACCACCACCGTATTGCCCATCGCGAGCGCCGGGGCGACTTTCCCCGCCGGGTTCGCCCACGGGTTGTTGTAGGAGGTGACGCAGGCGACGACGCCGACCGGCTGGCGCACCGCGAGCGCGCCGAGCACGCCGGCCGGCGCCATCGGGCCCGCCTCGCTGATCTGCGGCGTAATCGCCCACTCGGTCTCTTCCAGGCGGGCGTAGCGGCGGAACCGGGCCGCCGCCACCGCCACCTGCATCCCGCGTGCCGTGGCGGTCGTCGCGCCGGTCTCCGCGCGGGCCAGGTCGGCGTACGGGACCAGCCGGCCCCGGATGATGTCGGCGGCCCGCGCGAGCACGGCCGCCCGTTCCTGCGGCGGCGTCCGCGACCACGGGCCGAACGCCTCGCGGGCCGCGGCGCAGGCCGCGAGCGCCTGGTCCGGCGTCGCCTCCGGGGCGAGGCCCACGGTCCGTTCCGTCGCCGGGTCGAGTACCGGGTAGTGGCCGGCGGCCGGTTCCACCCAGTCGCCGCCGACGAACAGCCGCTGCCGCTCGGGCGGGCCGCTCACTTGGTGGCCACCGTCTCGGTGTCCCGGCCCGAGCGCAGCACCCGGCCGGGCACGGCGCCGCTCACCACGTCGTCGCGGATCACCTCGACGCCGCCCACCCACACCGCCCGGACGCCGATCGCCCGGGAGTCCAGCCGTGGGCTGTCACCCGGCAGGTCATGCACCAAGGTGGCCTGGCCCGCGTCGATCCGCTCCGGGTCGAACAGGACCAGGTCGGCATGCCAGCCCTCGCGTATCCGCCCGCGCTCGCGCAGCCCGAACAGCCGCGCCGGGACGTCCGTCAGCATCTTCACGGCCGCCTCAAGACCGACCAGCCGGCGTCCGCGCAGGCAGTCGCCGAGGAAGCGGGTAGTGTACGGGGCACCGCACATGCGGTCCAGGTGGGCGCCCGCGTCCGAGCCGCCGAGCAGCACGTCCGGATGCCGCCAGGTGTCCGCCCGCAGCGCCCAGGAGGCCGGGTCGTTGTCGGTGGGCATGGGCCACAGGACCGTGCGCAGATCGTCGGCCGCGCAGATCTCCACCAGGCACTCGAACGGCTCCTGCCCGCGCTCCCGGGCCAGGTCCCGGACCACCCGGCCGGTCAGCCCGCGGTTGCGTGCGCTGTAGGTGTCGCCGATGACGTACCGCCCGAAGTCCGTCAGCCGCCGGAAGACGCCCGCCTCCTTGGACTCCGCGCGCCGCAGCATGCCGGCCCGCACGGCCGGGTCGCGCAGCCGGGCGATGCGTTCGGGCACCGGCAGGCCCAGGATCTCGCCCCAGCCGGGGATCAGGTTCAGGGCGCAGAAGCTGCCCAGGGACATGTTCATCGGCGTGAGGATCGGCATGGTCAGCGCCAACACCCGGCCGCCCGCCTCACGGGCCCGTTCGCTCGCCGAGAGCTGGCGCGGCACCCGGTCGGGCACGGCGGCGTCCACGGTCAGGACGTTCCAGTTCAGGGGTCGTCCGGCGGTCGCGCTCAGCTCCACCAGCAGGTCGATCTCCGGGTCGCTGAACCGGTCGAGGCAGCCGGCGACGATCGCCTCGATCTGGGTGCCCTCGTGCTCGCCGACGGCGCGGGCCAGGGCCAGCAGTTCGGCGGGCCTGGCGTGCCGGGACGCCACCGGTTGTCCGTCGCCGTCGGAGTGGGTGCCGGACTGGGTGGTGGACAAGCCCCAGGCGCCCGCGTCCATGGCCTCGTGGAACAGGCGGACCATGCGGGCGAGTTGGTCGTCGGTCGGCTGTCCGCCCACCGCGTCCGGGCCCATCACATGGCGGCGCAGCGCGCAGTGGCCGGCCATGAAGCCCGCGTTGACCGCGATGCGGCCCTCCAGGGCGTCCAGGTAGTCGCCGAAGGTGTGCCAGCTCCAGGGCGCGCCCTCCTCCAGGGCCACCAGGGACATGCCTTCGACCCTGGCCAGCATGCGGCGGGTGTAGTCGGCGTCGTCGGGCCGGTCCGGGTTCAGCGGGGCCAGCGTGAAACCGCAGTTGCCGGCGGCCACCGTGGTCACCCCGTGGTTCAGCGAGGGCGTCGCGTACGGGTCCCAGAAGAGCTGGGCGTCGTAGTGCGTGTGCGGGTCGACGAACCCGGGCGCGAGAACGAGCCCGGCGGCGTCCTCACTGCTGCGGGCCTCCTCCCTGACGGCACCGACGGCACCGACGACGGCGATACGCCCGTCCCGTATCCCGACGTCGGCGCTGTACACAGCCGCCCCGGTCCCGTCGACGACGGTCGCACCTTTCACGAGATGATCAAGCATGGGGCTCCCTCCTTCTTTCCCGGCGCACCGGCGCGCCCCGAAGGGGCGCGGGGAACTGCGCGACCAGCCACACGCACCCGCACCCCGCGGCAGCGATCACGCCGCCCGGAACCGCGACGTCCGACACACAGGGCTCACCTCCTCGAACCACGGCCCGATAAGCGCGCCCCGCAAGGGGCGCGGGGAACGGCGCGAGCAACCACCCACAACCCGCACCCCGCGACGACGCTCACGTGGCAGCCGAAACCGCCAAGTCACCGCACCCCGCGACGACGCTCACCCCGCCGCCCGGAACCGGGAGGTCCGATGCACAGGATCCGTGTCGATCCGCGGAATCACATGCTCACCGATCAGCCGGATCGTCTGCAGCGTCTGCTCCTTCGGCACTCCAACCGGCAGCCCGAAGCTCAACTGGTCGGCCCCCGCCTGCTCCCACCGCTTGCACTGGGTGCGCACCTCGTCCGGATCACCGCAGATGAGCAGTTCCTCCTGGATGAGGATTTCGATGAACTCGGCGGTGTACTCGGGCAGCGTCTCGGGCCACACCGGGAAGCCGTCGGGCCGCGGGAACGTGTCGTGGTAGCGGAAGACCAGCGAGGGCAGATAGTGCAGCCCCCCGTTCACGGCGATCTCGATCGCCTCCGCGTGGGTGGGCGCGCAGATCGCGGTCGTCGTCACCATCACGTTGTCGTTGACGAAGTCGCCGACCGGTTCGGCGTTCACGATCGCCGTCTTGTACTGCTCCAGCACCCACTCCATGTCGGAGACCTTCTGCACGCTGAAGCCGAGGACGCCGAGGCCCTTCTTCGCGGCCATGGCGTACGAGGGCGGGGACCCGGCCGCGTACCACATCGCCGGGTGTGACGTCCCGTACGGCTTGGGGAGCACCTTCCTGGGCGGCAGCGACCAGTGCTTGCCCTGGAAGCCCTCGTACTCGTCCTGGAGCCACATCTTCGGGAACTCGGCGATGGTCTCCTCCCAGATCTCCTTGGTGTGGTTCATGTCGGTGATGCCGGGCAGGAAGCCGAGGATCTCGTGGCTGCCGGCGCCCCGGCCGCTGCCGAACTCGAAGCGGTTGCCGGTGAGGTGGTCGAGCATGGCGACCTTCTCGGCCACCTTGACCGGGTGGTTGACCTGGGCGAGCGGGTTGAAGATGCCCGAGCCGAGGTGGATGCGTTCGGTGGCGTGGGCGAGGTAGCCGAGGAAGACGTCGCTGGCGGAAAGGTGCGAGTACTCCTCCAGGAAGTGGTGTTCGGACGCCCAGGCGTACTTGAAGCCGGACTGGTCCGCCTGGATGACGTACTCGGTCTCCTCCATCAGCGCCTTGTGCTCGGCGAGCGGATCGGTCTCGGCGCGTTTGCCCACGTATCCCTGTACAAAGAGCCCGAATTCCAAGGAGGTTCACCGTCCCCTGTCGTCCCGCTTATCTGACGCTGCGTCAGATCAGGCTTGTCGCCCGACTGTGGCACCGGGCGCATGGACCGTCAAGAGCTGACGGCCCGTCAGATCCAGTTAGATGACCGAGACTCCCGCGAGCCACCCGCCGTCGATCACGAACGGCTGCCCGGTGACATAGGAGGAGTCGGCGCAGCTGAGGAACAGCGCCAGCCGGGCCACCTCCTGCGGCCGCCCGATCCGCCCCAGCGGCACCAGCTTGCGGTACAGCTCGTCCAGCGCCCGGCTCGTCTCCTCCGCGTCGGCCGCCGGATCCAGCTGCGCCGGGTTGGACATCGCCGTGTCGATCGCCCCGGGGCACACGGCGTTGACCCGGATCCGCCGGTGCGCCAGCTCCAGCGCGGCCACCCGGGTGAGCCCGAGGATCGCGTGCTTGGTGGCGGCGTACGTGCCCACCGCCGCCATCCCGGTCACCGCCGTGTAGGACGCGGTGTTCACGATGGTGCCCCCGTCCTCCATCACGGGCGCGACCGTCCTGATGCCGAGGAAGCAGCCGACCTGGTTGACCCGGACCACCTGCATGAACTCCTCCAGCGGCGTGTCCACCAGGGCGTTGAAGCGCAGGATGCCGGCGTTGTTGACCAGCCCGTCGATATGCCCGTACGCCTCCTTGGCGGCGGCCACCGCGGCCCGCCAGCCCTCCTCCTCCCCCACGTCGAGGTGCACGTACAGCGCGCCCAGCTCCTCGGCCAGCGCCCGTCCCTGGTCGTCGAGGACGTCGGCGACGACGACCTGGGCCCCCTCCGCCCTGAAGAGCCGGGCCTCCTGCTCGCCCTGCCCGCGTGCCGCGCCGGTGACGAGCACGACGCGTCCGTCCAGTCTGCCCATGCCCACTCCTAGAGGTCGGGGGCCACGTCGGCGCCGAACGCGGCCATCTGATCGGTCAGTTCGGTGCGGCCGCGGCAGCGGAACCGCACCTGGATCTGGTCCACGCCCATCGCCCGGTAGGCCCGCAGCGACTCGGCGAGGGCGTCCGGGGGGCCGCTGAGGGTCCGGCGGCCGACGTCCCAGGCGGGCCGGCCGACGTACAGCGGCTCGGTGAGGGCGCCCACGGTCAGGGGCGCCTCGATGCCCGCCTCGGCGCGGGTCCGCCGCAGCCCGGCGATCAGGCCGGGCAGCCGGTCACGCGGATCGCCCTGCGGCAGCCAGCCGTCGCCCTTGAGGGCGGCCCGGCGCAGGGCGGCCGGCGAGGACCCGCCGATCCACACGGGCACCCGCTCCTGGGCGGGCCGGGGCCGCTGCCCCAGCCCCTCGAAGTCGTACACCTTGCCGTGGTGCACGGGGAACTCCTGCGGGCCGAGCGCGGCCCGCAGGGCGTCCACGCACTCGTCCAGCACGGCCCCGCGGCGCCGGAAGTCCGCCCCCAGCACCGCGAACTCCTCCGCCACATGCCCGGCGCCGACGCCGAGGATCAGCCGCCCGCCGGAGAGGTGGTCGAGGGTCGCATACTGCTTCGCGGTCAGCAGGGGGTGGCGCAGACCCACGATCGCCACATGGCTGAGCAGCCGGGTGCGGGTGGTGACGGCGGCCAGGTGGGCGAGCGTGGCCACCGGGTCGTACCAGACGGTGCCCATCGCCGGGGCCAGCCGGCGCGGTATGGCGACATGGTCGCAGCAGGCGATGTAGGCGAATCCTGCGCGGTCCGCGGCGCGGGCGATCTCGACCAGGTCGCCGGGGCCCGCGCCGGCCTCCCAGCGCTCCGCGTACAGGGTGCTCTGCGACTGGACGGGCAACTGGATGCCGTACGCGACGCTCATCGCGGGCCCGCCCAGCGGCCGTCCGCGGTCAGCCCCAGCAGTTCGATGGCGTTGCCCCGCACGATCCGCTCGACGACATCGGCCGCCAGATGGCCCATCTGGGCCTCGCCGACCTCGCGGGACTTCGGCCAGGTGGAGTCGGAGTGCGGGTAGTCCGTCTCGTACAGGACGTTGCCGACGCCGATCGCGTCCAGGTTGCGCAGCCCGAACGCGTCGTCGAAGAAGCAGCCGTAGACGTGCCCGGCGAACAGCTCGGACGGCGGCCGGTGGACCTTCTCCGCGACCCCGCCCCAGCCGCGGTTCTCCTGCCACACCACGTCGGCGCGCTCCAGGATGTACGGGATCCAGCCGATCTGCCCCTCCGCGTACATCACCCTCAGGTTCGGGAACCGCTCGAACTTGCCGCTCATCAGCCAGTCCACCATCGAGAAGCAGCAGTTGGCGAAGGTGATCGCGGAGCCCACGGCGGGCGGGGCGTCGGCGGACGTGGACGGCATACGGCTGCTGGAGCCGATGTGCATGGCCACCACCGTGCCGGTCTCGTCGCAGGCGGCCAGGAACGGGTCCCAGGCATCGGCGTGCACCGACGGCAGCCCCAGGTGCGGGGGTATCTCCGAGAAGGCGACGGCCCGCACGCCGCGGGCCGCGTTGCGTCGGACCTCCTCGGCGGCCAGGCGGGCGTCCCACAGCGGGATGAGGGTGAGCGGGACCAGCCGCCCCCGGGCGGCGGGCCCGCACCACTCCTCCACCATCCAGTCGTTGTAGGCGCGCACGCACAGCAGCGCGAGGTCGCGGTCGGCGGCCTCGGTGAAGGTCTGGCCGCAGAAGCGGGGGAAGGTGGGGAAGCAGAGCGCGGACTGCACATGGTTGACGTCCATGTCGTCGAGCCGCCGCGGCACGTCGTACGACCCGGCGCGCATCTGCTCGTATGTGATCACCTCCAGCCTGATGTCGTCCCTGCTGTAGCCGACCGCGGTGTCCAGGCGGGTCAGCGGCCGGTGCAGGTCCTCGTACACCCACCAGTCGCCCACCGGGCCGTCGTCGCCCGGCGCACCCATGACGGGCTTGAACCGGCCGCCGAGGAACGACATCTCCTTCAGCGGCGCGCGCACGATCCGGGGGCCGGTGTCGCGGTACTTCCTGGGGAGCCGGTCCTGCCAGACGTTCGCCGGCTCAACGGTGTGGTCGTCGACGGAGATGATCTCCGGGAAGGGGGCTGCGGGTCGGGTCTCCATGGCGCTCACCGTAGCGCCGATCTGACGAACCGTCAGCTCCGGGTGAATGAGGCCGGGCCCGCGAGGAGAGCGGAACCGTGCGAAGAGGACGTGAGGAGGTTGTGGACTCCCGCGCGCCCACCTGTGATCGCCGTCTCCCACGGCTGACGCATCCGCCCTGTACAAGGCAAACTGACGTAGTTGTTCGGGATGCCTAGGGGGACGAACGCATGGACGGTGGACCGCGAGTACCGGAGCAGCGGCATCCCGGCTCCTCGGCCCAGGAGCCGGCGGCGCTGCGCTTCAGCGTGCTCGGTCCGGTGCGCGCCTGGCACGACGGGGAGCCGCTCGCCACCGGCTCCCCGCAGCAGCGCGCCCTGCTCGCCGCCCTGCTGCTGCGCGGCGGCAGGACGGCGACCGCACCGGAACTGATCGACGCGATCTGGGGCACCGAGCCGCCCCTTCAGGCCCTCGCCGCCGTACGGACGTACGCCTCGCGCCTGCGCAAGGCGCTCGGCCCCGGCGTCCTGGTCAGCGAGTCGGGCGGCTACGCGGTGCGCGGCCTCGGCGAGGGCGCCCTGGACCTGGCGGTGGCCCAGGACCTCGCGGCCGAGGCGGACAAGGCCCGCGCCTCCGGCGACCTGTGCCACGCCCGGGATGTGCTGAACCGGGCGCTCGCCCGGTGGGACGGCGAGCCACTGGCGGGCGTGCCCGGCCCGTACGCCGACGCGCAGCGGGTACGGCTGGAGGAGTGGCGGCTGCAACTCCTCGAATCCCGCCTCGACATGGACCTGGAACAGGGCTGCCACGCGGAGGCGGTGTCGGAACTGACGGCGCTCACGGCGGCGCACCCGCTGCGTGAACGCCTGCGCGAACTGCTGATGCTGGCCCTCTACCGCAGCGGCCGGCAGGCGGAGGCCCTTGCCGTGTACGCCGACACCCGGCGGCTGCTCGCCGAGGAACTCGGCGTCGACCCGCGCCCCGGCCTGCGCGACCTCCAGCAGCGCATCCTCCAGGCGGACCCGGCCCTCGCCGAACCCTCGGCGCCCCTGGCCGAGCCCGCGCCGGTCGCCCTGCGTCCCGCCCAACTCCCGGCCACCGTGCCCGACTTCACCGGCCGTGCCGCCTTCGTCACCGAACTGAGCCAGATCCTCTCCTCCGCCTTCGAGGCCGAGGGCCGGGTGATGGCCGTCTCCGCGCTCGCCGGGATCGGCGGCGTCGGCAAGACCACCCTGGCCGTGCACGTGGCCCACCGGGCCAGGGCCGCCTTCCCCGACGGGCAGCTGTACGTCGACCTCCAGGGCGCCGGGCCGCGGGCCGCCGAGCCGGAGACCGTCCTCGGCTCGTTCCTCAGGGCGCTCGGCACGCCGGACACGGCCATCCCCGACTCGCTGGCGGACCGGGCCGCGCTGTACCGGTCGCTGCTGGACGGCCGACGGGTCCTGGTGCTCCTGGACAACGCCCGTGACGCGGCCCAGGTACGGCCGCTGCTGCCCGGCACGGAGGGCTGCGCCGCGCTGGTCACCTCCCGTGTGCGGATGGTGGACCTGGCCGGTGCGCATCTGGTCGACCTGGACGTGATGTCCCCGGACGAGGCGCTGGCCCTGTTCACGAAGATCGTCGGGGCGGAGCGGGTCGCCGCCGAGCGCAAGGCCGCGCTGGACGTCGTGGCGGCCTGCGGCTTCCTGCCCCTGGCGATCCGTATCGCCGCGTCCCGGCTGGCCTCCCGGCGCACCTGGACGGTGTCCGTCCTCGCGGCGAAACTGGCGGACGAACGCCGCCGGCTCGACGAACTCCAGGCCGGCGACCTCGCGGTGAAGGCGACGTTCGAACTCGGCTACGGCCAGCTGGAACCGGCCCAGGCACGGGCGTTCCGCCTGCTGGGCCTCGCGGACGGCCCGGACATCTCGCTCGCGGCGGCGGCGGCCGTGCTGGACCTGCCCCAGGACGACACCGAGGACCTGCTGGAGTCCCTGGTGGACACGTCCCTCCTGGAGTCCGCGGCCCCCGGCCGCTACCGCTTCCACGACCTGGTCCGCCTGTACGCCCGCGCCTGTGCGGAACGCGACGAACACCCACCGAGCGAGCGGGACGAGGCGATGTCCCGGCTGCTGGACTTCTACCTGGCGTCGACCGCGCAGGTGTACGCCATCGAGCAGCCCCGGGACCGCCTGGTCGACGACCTGGAATCCACGCGCTATCCCGGGCTGAGCTTCGCCGACGGGGCGGCGGCCCTCGACTGGTTGTACACGGAGGCGGGGCCGCTGCTGGCCTGCGTACGGCAGGCGGCGGGAACCGGGAGGCTGCGCCGGGCGGTCGATCTGCTGTGGGTGGCCAAGGACCTGACCGAGTCGGGGGCCAGCTCGTACCAGTACGAGATGACGGCGCGGGCCACCTGTGAGGCCACCCGGTCCATGGGCGACGAACGGGCCGAGGGCAGGGCCCGTACGGTGCTCAGCGATGTGCTCCTGGTCTCCGGCCGTATCGAGCAGTCGGAGGACGAAGCCCGCGTCGCCATGGAACTCGCCGAGGCCGTGCAGGACGCGACGGCCGTCAGCTGGGTGGCCAACAACCGGGGGCTCATCTGTCTGCACCAAAGCCGGTTCGCCGAGGGCAAGGTCTTCTTCGACCAGGCGCTCGAAGGTCTGCGGGCGGCGGGGAACCGGCCGTTCGAAGCCACCGTCCTGGGCAACCTGTCCCGTGCCTACCTGGGGATGGGCGATACCGCCGAGGCGGTGGAGATCGCGCGGCGCGGGCTCGCGGCACACAGTGAGATCGGCCGGTCGGTGCGCCTCGCCAACAGTCGTTTCGCGCTCGGGTTCGCCCTGAACCAGGCCGGTCGTCATACCGAGGCGCTCGACGAGTTCGCGGAGGCCCTGCGCATCTTCAACGACCACCGGCAGCGGCTGTGGGAGGGCGTGACCAACTTCCGTATCGCACAGGTGCATCTCGCCAGGCGCCGCCTCGCGCAGGCGGCCCAGCACGCCGAACAGGCACTCGCTCTGGGCTGCATCGGCGGCGACCGGATGCGCGGCAACGTCCTGACACTCCTGGGACAGGCACTGGGCGAGCTGGGGCAGGTGGACCGGGCCAGGGCCTGTTGGCGTGAGGCGCTCAACCTCTACGAACAGTGCGGCGCACCGGAGGCCGACACCGTGCGCCCGCTCCTCGCACCCGCCTCCGCGGCGTGAACCGAGGTGCTTTCCCCGGCGGGTAGCGGCGTTCAGCGTTCGTTTATCGCCACCCGGCATCCTCGTTCCTGTCAGACCGTCGCGTCGGGGGGCAGATGGTCTGACCTGGAGCCCGACCGGTTAATCTGCGGCTCCGAGCGCCCGTCCGGCAGCCCTCGGGGGAGCTTCCGGACGGGCGTTCCTCACTCGTCACCGAACAGAGGGATTCAGGCCCATGAGCGACCAGAAGCAGGACGCGACCGTCTCGAAGAAGAACAACGCGATGCCCACGCCGCCCGCCGACGACGAGACGATCACCACACTCAACAACGCCATGCCCAGCGAGCCCGTCAAGGACGAGACGATCAGCACGCTGAACAACGCCATGCCGGCGCCGCCCGCGCTGGACCTGGACGACAAGTAGACCTTCCTCTGACGGGGACCGGCCGCGGCGGCGCGGAGGGGGAGCCGCCGCGGCCGAGGCGTGTCCGGGGGCGGGCGGGCGAGGCGTGTCCGGCGGCGGGCGGCCGTGCGGGCCCTCAGCGTCCGCGGAGTTCGGCCTTCAGCAGCTTGCCGCTCGCGTTGCGTGGCAGGGCTCCCAGGAACTGGACCGTTCTCGGGACCTTGTAGTTGGCCATTTCCCGGCGGGACCAGGCGATCAGGTCGTCGGCGGTGAGATGGGCGCCCGGGCGGCGGACCACGAATGCCTTGCCGACCTCGCCGAGCCGCGGGTCGGGGACGCCGATCACCGCCGCGTCGGCCACGTCCGGGTGCAGGGCGAGGAGTTGCTCGATCTCGGCCGGGTAGGCGTTGAAGCCGCCGACGATGAACATGTCCTTCAGCCGGTCGGTGATGCGCAGATTGCCGGCGGCGTCGAGGACGCCCACGTCGCCGGTGCGCAGCCAGCCGTCCGACGTCATCGCCTCGGCCGTCGCCGCCGCGTCCCGGTAGTAGCCGCGCATCACGTGGAAGCCCTGGACCAGCACCTCGCCGGGGGTGCCGGTGGGCACCGGCGTGCCCGCCGGGTCCACGACCCGGACCCGGGTACCGGGGATCGCCCGGCCCGACGTCGACGCGATCACCGTCGGCGCGTCGCCGCGCCGGCACATCGTCGCCATGCCGCTCGCCTCCGACAGCCCGTACGCTGTCAGCACCGTCTCCACGCCGAGTTCGCCGCGCAGCCGCTCCACCAGTCGCAGCGGGACGACCGCCGCGCCCGTCACCACGAGACGCAGCGCCGACAGGTCGTGGCCGGTCCGGGCCGGGTGGTCGAGCAGCGACTGCAGGAGGGTCGGCGGGCCGGGCAGGACGGTGACCCGTTCCGCGGCGATGTTCGCCAGCGCCGTCTCCACATCGAACACGGGCTGCGGGATCATCGTCGCGCCCCGCGTGAGACAGGCGATCACGCCCGCCTTGTAGCCGAAGGTGTGGAAGAAGGGGTTGACGATGAGGTAGCGGTCGCGGGCGCGCAGGCCGGCCAGGTCGGCCCAGATGTCGTAGGCGCGCAGTGTCTGCGCGTGGGTGATCATCGCGCCCTTGGGGCGGCCCGTGGTTCCCGAGGTGAAGACGATGTCGGACAGGGACCCGCCGTCCAGGCGCCCGGCACGCGCGGTCAGTTCGGCCCGGCCCACGCCCTCGCCGCTCGCCAGGAAGTCCCGCCAGGTGCGGAAGTCGGCCGGGGCGTCGTCGGCGAGGACCACCACCTGTTCCAGCTCGGGCAGTCCGGGCAGCGGCCCCGCCGTCCCCTCGCCTGCGGCCGCCGCCCGGCGCAGCGACGCCACGTACGAGGTGCCGAGGAAGGTGCCGGTCACGAACAGCAGCCGGGCCCCGCTGCGGCGCAGCACGTCCGCCGCCTCGGCGCCCTTGAAGCGCGTGTTGAGCGGGACGAGGACCGCACCGGCGGACACCGCGCCGAGCGCCGCCACGATCCAGTCGAGGGAGTTGGGCGCCCAGATCGCCACCCGGTCGCCGATGCCGGTGCCGGCGGCGACGCAGGCCGCCGCCGCACGGTCGACGCGGGCGCCGAGTTCCGCGTACGAGACGCGGCTGCGGCCGTCGACCACGGCCTCGGTGTCCGCGTACCGCTCGGCCGCCGCTCGCACCAGGTCCGGAATGCTGCCCCACTGCATGTCACCGCCCACAACCGGCCTCCCCGAGCCTCCCGACGCATAGCTGACTGTCCGTCAGATTAGCGGTAGCCTGACGGACTGTCAGCACAGCGCCGGGCCGGCCCTCGGGCGGCCGGGCGGCCACCGGGCGAAGGGGCGGGCACCATGACGGGAAACGGTCTGAAGGACGCCACCGCGATCGTCGGCATCGGGCAGACGCCGTTCGCCAGGCATCTTTCGGAGGACGAGAAGACCCTCGCCTGCCGGGCCGTACTCGCCGCCCTCGACGACGCCGGGATCGCCCCCGGCGAGGTCGACGCCCTCGCCTCCTACACCATGGAGGAGACCGACGAGGTGGAACTGGCCAAGGCCGTCGGGCTCGGCGACCTCACCTTCTTCAGCAAGGCCGGGTACGGCGGCGGCGGTTCCTGCGCCACCGTCGCCCATCTCGCCGCCGCCATCGCCGCCGGACAGGCCACGGTCGGGGTCGCCTGGCGGTCCCGCAAACGCGGCAGCGGCCCCCGCCCCTGGACCGACACCACGGCCCAACTCCCCACGCCCGCCCAGTGGACCCGCCCCTACGGGCTGCTGCGCCCGGTGGACGAGATCGCCCTGCTCGCCCGCCGCTACATGCACGAGTACGGCGCGACCCGCGACCACCTCTTCAACGTCGCCCTCGCCTGCCGCAACCGCGCCAACCAGAATCCGGCGGCCGTGATGTACGAACGGCCGCTGACCCGCGAGATGTACATGACCTCCCGGTGGATCAGCGAACCGCTCTGCCTCTTCGACAACTGCCTGGAGACCGACGGGGCGCTGGCCTGCATCGTCGTCTCCCGGGACCGCGCCCGGGACTGCCGGCGCGCCCCCGTCTACGTCCACTCCGCCGCCCAGGGTCTGCCCGCCCAGCACCACGGCATGGTCAACTACTGGACCGACGACCCCCTCACCGGCCCGGCCTGGACCGCCGCCCGGCACCTGTGGAAGCACGCCGACCTCACCCCGGACGACATCGACGTCGCCCAGATCTACGACGCGTTCACCGCGCTCATCCCGCTCTCCCTTGAGGGGTACGGCTTCTGCGGGCGGGGCGAGGGCGGCGCGTTCACCGAGGGCGGTGCGCTGGAGACCGGCGGGCGGCTGCCCGTCAACACCGGGGGCGGCGGGCTGTCGGAGGCGTACGTGCACGGCTTCAACCTGATCACCGAAGGCGTCAGACAACTGCGCGGGACCAGCACCGCCCAGGTCCCGGGGGCCGCCGCCTGCCTGGTCACGGCCGGCGAGGGCGTGCCCACCTCCGCCCTCCTTCTGACGAACAGGAGTTGACACCGCTGTGCTGACCCCCGTCACCGACGCCGACGGCGCCCCCTTCTGGGAGTACGCCGCCCGGGGCGAACTCCGCGTCCAGACCTGCGCCGACTGCGGCGAACCCCGGTTCCCGCCCCGCCCCTGCTGCCCGCACTGCCAGTCCTTCGCCCACGAGTGGCGGGCGGCCTCGGGGCGCGGGCGCGTGTGGTCGTACGTGCTGCCCCATCCGCCGCTGCTGCCCGACTATGCCGCGCAGGCGCCGTACAACGTGATCGTGGTCGAACTCGACGACGCGCCCCGCATCCGGCTCGTCGGGAACCTGGTCGCCGGGCCGGGGGCGCCGCTCGACTCCGTACCGGCAAAGCGGATCCGGATCGGGGCCCGGGTGCAGGTGGTCTTCAGCACCCTGGACGACGGCACCTGTCTGCCCCAGTGGACCCTGGAGCGCCCATGACCGCGGTCCGCGTCAGCGCCGACCCGGACACCGGCGTCGCCGTCGTCACCCTGGACCGGCCGGCCCGGCTGAACGCCATCGACCTCGCCATGGCCGGCGAACTCGCCGCTGCCTGGCGGGCGTTGCGGTTCGACGACACCGTACGGGCACTCGTCCTGACCGGGGCCGGTGAGCGGGCCTTCAGCACCGGGATCGACCGGGACGCCGTGGTGCCGCAGCCCTCGTCGCCGTACATGCAGGACGATCCGCTGCTCGGGATCGGCCCGAAGACGAACGACCTGTGGAAGCCGGTCGTCGCGGCGGTGCGCGGGATGGCCTGCGGGGGCGCGTTCTACCTGCTCGGGGAGGCCGACTTCGTCATCGCCGACCCGAGCGCCGTTTTCTTCGACCCGCACACCGCCTACGGCATGGTCAGCGCCTATGAGTCGGTGCTGATGGCCCAGCGGATGCCGTTCGGGGAGGTTGCCCGGATGATGCTCATGGGCGGCGCCGAGCGGATCTCCGCGCGGCGGGCCCACGAGATCGGCCTGGTCTCCGAACTCACCGAGCCCGGCGGGGCGTTGGCCGCCGCGCGGGCCTGCGCCGCGGTCATGGCCGGGTATCCGGCCGAGGCGGTGCAGGGGACGGTGCGGGCACTGTGGGCCGCCCGGGAGGGTGCGCTGGCCCAGGGGTTCGCCCAGGCCCCGCACCTCGTCTCGCTCGGCAACCTGCCCGCGCACCGCCAGGCGGAGCTGTTCGCCGCCCGCCGCTCCGGGGAGTTCCGTACCCGGTGAGACACGGCCCCGCGGCGGGCGGCCGGGTCACACGGCCGGGGCGGTCGGGTCCGGGTCGCAGTGGCCGACCCGGGCCGCGAGGGCGGAGCCGGCGACGTACACGTTCACCGTGGCCGTGTCGTGCGCGGACACGTCGACCTCCTCGACCTCGGAGGCGATCCGTTTGCCGCGCGCGTCCTCGAAGGCGACGGTGACGGCGAACGTCCCGGGTGTGCCATGGGGGTTCTCGACCTCCACGGTCGCGTACGGCGCCTTCTTCGACGCGCAGCTCAGCAGCCTCACCGTCGCGTCCGCCGACGCCGGCGCGGTCGTACCCGTGCCGGTGCCGCCGCTGCCGTAGGTGTCGTCGCTGCCGTAGGTGTCGTCGCTGTCGTAGGTGTCATCGTCGTCGTAGGTGTCCCGGTACGAGCCGGAGCCGCCGGACGAGGACGACGACGTGTCGTGGTCCTGGCTGGAACTGCTGCAACCGCCCCCGCCGTCGCTGTCGCTGTCGTGGTGACCGCGGCCGTGACGTCCCGTGGAGAATCCGGTCAGCGAAAGGATGACCAGCACCGATACCGCTGCGAACGTGAGTGTGCGCCCCCGTGACTGCATGCCGCCACCCTAACGACGCCCTGTCACGACCATGTCACCAAACGGCGACCGTGGAGCAGCCAACCCATGCCCCGAAGGGGCGCGCCCCGTAAGGGGCGCGGGGAACTGCGCGACCAGCCACAGCGCAGCCGCGGCCGAACAGCCACCTAACCCCGCTGAACGCTCAACGCGCAGTGCCCGTGCCCTTCTCCGCGTCCAGCGCGTACACGCAGCGGTCCTTGCTGCACGCGTACACCACCCCGTCCGTCACCACCGGGGACCCGGTGATCTCCCCGCCGGTGGCCAGCTTCCAGCGCAGCCGGCCGTCGTCGGCCTTGAGCGTGTACAGCAGGTGGTCGGTGGAGCCGAAGTGGATCCGGCCCTCGGCGACCGCCGGGGAGCCGACGATGTCGCCGCCCGCCTGGAAGCGCCATTTGGGGGTGCCGGTGACGGCGTCCAGGGTGTACAGACCCTTGCCGCTGCCGACATGGACGTGGCCCGCGGCGACCAGCACCGGCTCGATCGAGGACCGGGCCTCCGTGGCGATGCGCCAGCGGTCGCGGCCGTCGGCGGCGTCGAGGGCGTAGACCGTGCCCAGGTAGTCGGCCAGGTAGATGCCGCCGCCGGCGACGGCGGGGCCGGGCACGAAGGCCGGCGGGCACAGAAAGACCGCAGGGGCCTCGAAGTGCCAGCGCACCATGCCGCTCGCCACGTCGATGGCGAGGACACGGGAGCCCGCGGAGACGTACACACAGCCGTCGGGGGCGTGGGTCAGCCGCACCGGCACCATGCCGCAGGAGGCGGCGTCGCCGATCGGGTACGCCCAGCGCTCCTCGCCGGTGCGCGCCTCCAGGGCGCGCAGCCGGGCGTCCTGCCAGACGAACACGGTCCCGTCGTGGACGGCGGGCCCGGACTCGGGGGACTCGAAGTCGGTCTGGCAGCCGGCGATCTCCCACAGCTTCTGCCCGCCGGCCGCCTCCCAGCCCTGGGCGCCGCCGCCGCGGGTGCCGGTGACGACGGTGCCCCGGTCGGCCTTCAGGGAGTACACCCAGGCGTCCGTGGACAGCCGCCACAGGTCGGTGCCCTCGCGGGCGTCCAGGGCGAACAGGGTGGGGCCGTCGGAGGCGTGGATACGGCCGTCCGCGACCGCCATCGACCAGGCCACGTCCCGGGTCTTGAAGCGGCGCCGGCCGGTGGCCACGTCGAGTGCGTGCACCTCGAAGGAGGTGACGTAGACGAGGTCGCCGGCCACGGACGGGGTGCCCCAGACGTCGTTGGACATGCGGAAACGCCAGGGGCGCCAGCCCGCCGCGGTCTCCGGGGGCGCGGGCGGGGCCGCCGGTACGGCGGGGTCGGCGCCGTTGACCCCGGGGCGGGGCCGGGACCAGTTGGCGACCAGTCCGGCCTCCGGCGGCGGCGCCTTGACCGCGGCGGCGCGGGCGTCGGCGACGCGCGGGCCGGGCCCGATGGGCACCTGGGCGCCGGCCAGCCGTACCGGCCCGGCGTCGGGGGCGCCGACCGGGACCGGGGCGGGGGGCGCGGGGATCACCGGGTCGTGCGCGGGCGGGGGCGGCACCGTGGGTACGGCGGGCCGGCCGCCGCTGCGCGGGCCGATGGGCGGGGGCTGGACCGCGGGGCGCCCGCCGCGGCGGGTCTCGATGAGGGCGACGGCCTTCTCGGGCAGCCAGGCCGAGGCGGTACCGCTGTCGTCGGAGCCCGAGCCGAACAGGTGCGGGGCGAGCTGGGCCTGGAGGTCGGCCGGGTTGGGGCGGCCGGTGGCCTCCATCTGCATGCAGGCCTCGATCAGCGGGCGCAGTTCGTCCGGAAGTCCCTCCAGGTCGGGGCCCTCGCGCAGCAGCATGAAGACGGTCTCGACGGGGTTGGCGCCGTGGAAGGGCGGGTGCCCGGTGGCGGCGAAGACGAGCATCGAACCGAGGGAGAAGACATCGCTGGCGCCCGTGACGCTGCGGGAGTCCTTGGCCTGCTCGGGTGACATGTAGGCGGGCGTGCCGACGGCGACGTTCGTCATGGTCAGACGGGTGTTCGAAACACCGGAGGCGATGCCGAAGTCGATGACGCGGGGGCCGTCCTCGACGACGAGCACGTTGGAGGGCTTGAGGTCGCGGTGGACGAGCCCGGCGCCGTGGATGGACTGCAGCGCCTCGGCGACGCCCGCGGCGAGCCAGCGCACCGCCTGGGCCGGCAGCGGCCCGCACTCGTTCACTATCTCTTCGAGGGACGGCGCGGGGACGTACGCCGTGGCCAGCCACGGCACCGCGGCCCGCGGGTCGGCGTCGACGACCGCGGCGGTGTAGAAGCCGGAGACCGCCCGCGCCGCCTCCACCTCTCGGGTGAAACGGACCCGGAAGAGCTGGTCCTCGGCGAGTTCCGTGCGGACCGTCTTGATCGCCACGCGGCGCCCGGACGCCGAGCGCGCGAGGTAGACCAGCCCCATGCCGCCGGCACCCAGCCGCCCCAGCACCTCGAACGGCCCGATCCGCCGTGGGTCGTGCTGCGTCAGCTGATCCACCACTTGCCTGCCACCTCCCCGTACGAGCCGCGCCACCTCCATATGTACGCGACCCAGTGCAGCGTCTCACCACCGCACCGCCGTGGCGGCACGCACCCCGATTCTTCCTGTCGCGGGCACAGGTTGCGAACCCGGCGACATTGGGGGTGTCTCATGACAAGTAAGACATTCCACCGATATGCCGGTGCCGTGGCAGCGCTGACGCATCAGCGCTCCAGCAGCGCGAAGGACGCCCCCTGATTGTCCGTGACAACGGCCACACGTCCATACGACGCGTCGAAGACCGGCGCCTGCACCCGCCCACCCAGCCGTTGTACCGTGCCCAGCGCCCGCTCGCAGTCGGCGACCAGGAAATGGACGAGGAAGTGCGGCGGCATCTCGGCCGGGAAGACGTCCGAGACGGGGGCGCGGCCGAAGTCCGGCTCGGCGTCGGCGCCGAACAGGGCGTCGTGGAAGAGACCCCCGTAGAAGGCGTTGGCGGCCTCGGTGTCCCGGGAGTACAGCTCGGCCCAGCCGAAGGTGCCGACCTCGTGCCGGCGCCCGAACCCCGGGTGGCCGCCGGCCTGCCACAGGCCGAAGACGGCGCCCTCCGGGTCGGCGGCCAGGGCGGCCGTACCCAGGCCGTCGACGGCTACCGGGGCCGTGACGATCTGCCCGCCGGCCGCGCTGATGCGCCCGCACAGCGCCCGGGCGTCGGGTGTCGCGAAGTACACCGTCCAGACGGTGGGCATCCGGCCGTCCGTCTTGTATGTGAGCCCCGCCACAGGTGAGCCGTCCTTGCGCGCCCACACGGCGGACGCGGACGCGGGCACCTCCTCGTCGAAGGTCCATCCGAACAGCTCACCGTAGAACCGCCGGCCCGCCGCCACGTCGGGAAGCTGCGCGTCCACCCAGCACGGGACGCCCTCTCCGTACACCGATGCCCTGTTTTCGGCCATGTCGCCAAAGTAACCGGGTCGCGCGCACCCCGCAGACCAGGCACACCATCCTTCGTACCCCTGTGCACCCCATTTGCAGTCGGCCGAATCGCGCTCTCATCACCCCTCGGTAAGCTGACGGCATGACAGGACAAGTGCGTACCGTCGACGGCCGCGTGGCCGGCCGGCGTGGGCAGGCGACCCGGCAGAAGCTGCTCGACTGCCTCAGCGAGATGCTCAGCTCCTCCCCCTACCGGGACGTCAAGGTCATCGATGTCGCCCGGAAGGCAGGGACTTCGCCCGCGACCTTCTACCAGTACTTCCCGGACGTCGAAGGTGCCGTCCTGGAGATCGCCGAGCAAATGGCCGCCGAGGGTGCCGGTTTGACCGAACTGCTGGCGGGACGGACCTGGACCGGCAAGGCCGGCTGGCAGACCGCGCAGGAACTCGTGGAAGGGTTCCTGGATTTCTGGCGCAAGAACGACGCGATCCTGCGGGTCGTGGACCTCGGCGCCGCCGAGGGGGACAAACGGTTCTACAAGATCCGTATGAAGATCCTGAACTCGGTGAACAACTCCCTCTCCGAGTCCATCGCCGAACTCCAGGCGAAGGGCCGGGTCGACAAGGACGTCAATCCCGCGGCCGTCGCGGGTTCGCTGGTCGCGATGCTCGCCGCGGTGGCCTCGCACCAGAAGGGCTTCCAGTCCTGGGGCGTGAAGCAGGCCGAACTCAAGCCGAATGTCGCGCTGTTGGTTCACCTGGGCGTAACCGGCAGAAAACCGACGAAATAGCCAAACTTTCCAACGGTTCCTTTATCCCGGGCACCCCAAGTCCTGTCTTGCATTGCGGGCGGCGGTCCACAGGGTGGGCCGCCGCCCGCCGTGCTGTGCACGCCCCTGCGCGGCCAGCGAGCGGTCCCGTACCACCGAGCACGGTTACGACGACATCGGCGACGGCCCTGAGCACGGCTCGTCGCGTTCCCTGAGGGCGCAGGGGACCGGCTCACCCCACAGCTTCCCATCGCCAAGGCCGTGGCCCGCGTAGGCCACGCACGCACTCGATGCGATAGCGGGCCTGCTCAAGGGCGCCGTCATTGTGGTCCGCGATCTGAAGAGCGAATGTCACGAGGCGTAATTCCCGGATGCCGCGGAGCGTCGCGTACCCCGCCCACTCCCTGACGTCGTGGCCGTACTGCTCGCAGTAGGCCGCGTACTCGGCTGCGGACAGTGTGCCGAAGGTGTCGAAGGCGACCGCGGTGGAGGTCAGATCCCACTCGGGTGGTCCGATTGAAGTGCGCTCGAAATCCAAGAGCAGCGCCCCTTCGGCGGTCACAGCGCAGTTGCCGCCCCAGGCGTCGCCGTGGATCACGCAGTGCGGAAGCCCGGCTGGAAGGTTGCCCCACTGTTGTTTGAGTTCGTCGAGCCGATCGAGGAGCCACTTCCGGTCATCATCGTTCGCTGAGCGCGCGGCAGCGAGGCGTTCGGCAATACGAACGAACGGCTGTAGCCGACCAATGGGGAAAGTCGGCTTGGGCAGTCGATGCATCTGGCGCAGAAGCGGTGCAAGGTCAGCTTCGGTGCCGTGCCGGTGGGGAAGCAGGATCTCCCAGAAGGTGGCGGCTCGGCCGCCGACATGCACAGGTTGATCCCGCTGTATCGGGCGCACGGCCGGGACGTTGTTCTCAGCCAGCCAGCGCGCCACGGCCACTTCTCGGGCTGCCGCTTCGTCTTGCCCCGCTCGTGCGATGCGCACGACGACTCCGGCTGGAAGCCGCCACAAGTCGTTCTCGGCGAGCCGGATGGGTTCAGCCCCCTCGGCCGACAGCCCGGCAGCGGCTGTCACTTCCTGAAGGACGGCGAAGGACTCCTCGGCGCGCGTCGTGGTCATGCGAGGACCGTAGTGGTGATCCGGCCCCTCAGCTCAGCTACCTCCGGTCTCCGGGCATACCGCGCGGACGCTTTGGACAAATCCTCCATGTCTGTTGCGGCTCGTTTGGAACGGAGCCTCCCTACCTCGTCCAGGGCGCGGTTGGCGATGACCACCGCTTGTTGCGGGTCCCCGGTGGCCATGGTCAGCGTCGCCAGCTTGGTGCCCGATAGCGCACGCGAGCGTACGTAGTCGTCCGTGTGGCCTTCGATCGCGGTCTTCAGACGAGAAATGGCCAAGGAGGGGGACTGCCCTGGCATGAGCGCGACGTCGAACGCCGCATGTCCGGTATCCCCATGGTGCTGAGCCTCGTCGTAATAGGCCATCCACGGGACGTCCTCCCCATCGCGAGCACGGTCGAAGACCGCGTCCGACTGCCTGATGGCAGCCAGCGCCTCCTTCGGCCTCTGCATCTTCGCCCAGGCCCGGGCCCTGGCGTTGTGAAGCATGGCCTGCTCCCGATGCGTAAGACGGTCCGCTCGCACAAGGCCGTTCTCCGCGTGGGTCAGGCCCTCATCGGGCCTTTCGCACCAGATCTCATGCCGGGCTCGCCAGTTGAGGACCGCGGCCCGCAGGTGCCAGTTGTTCGCCTGCTCTGCACCCGAACCTCAACAGCTCGGTGGCGTCATGGTGCTCGTACGCGTCGAATGCGCTCGCTCCCATCACCATGGAAAGGCGCCCGACGGCGGTATATAGGTCTGACTCCAACTGCGGGGGGTACTTCGTGGCAAGCAGCCCCTTGGCCCAGATGAACAGCCCGGCAGAGGAACTGCGCGCGATCCCCCCACCGCCGTAGAGGTTGTCCCATCCGGCCAGAGTGTCGGCGGCCGTCCCGACTTGCTCGATGTCCTCGGGGCGAACGATCTTGGGGAGCGCGGTTGGTCCCGATCCAGGGAGTAGGTCGATGAACGCTCCGGGGGCAAGGGCGGCTATGCCGCCGAGGGTGAAGAAGGCACGGCGCTCCACTGGTGACAGACTCCGATCCGAAATCACGGGCGGGATAAGTCCAAGCATGCCCGTGGCCGGTGTCCCGATGCCGTCAAGAGTCGGTCCGCCAGGGGTCTTGTCCGCATCAGCGGTCCGCTTGTCCGCTTCCTCTTCGACGAGGCGCCAGAGCCGTCGCAGTGCTCCGCCGGCCTGCACAGCATCGTCGAGCTGGTTGACCAGGTTGGCGTTGCACGGGCGCTCGTCCTTCTCGATGCGTTCGATCGATGTGGCGCTGAGGTGCACCCTCGCGCCTAACTCACGGCTCGACATACCTCGCGCTTCCCGCCAGTTGCGGAGTTCCTTGCCCCACCAGGCGCGCATCGACTTCGTCTCGTCCAGGGGCTTGGGCTTCTGTGGCATGTCTTCCCCTTCGGCACCCTTATGCGGACAACACTCGCGTCTTCCGATTGTCCGCATCGAGAATCTGCTGCACAGACTTTCCCGAGGCTGGTCCGCCCGACGCCACCGGTTTCCACGTGGTCGCGGGAGAGCTGACCGAACGGCCTCTCGGGACCTGACACGACGGCCCGGCGTCCATGACGGGCCGGGCCGTGCAACATGATCGCTACGTCAATCGCGCGTGGGTGCCTTCGGGGAGCGGATGTTCTCGGTGAAGGTGGCCCACGCGGCGCGCGAGAAAACTGCGTGCGGGCCGTCGGGCCTCTTGGAATCTCGGACCCACGGTCCCTCGGGCATCTCGGCTACCTCTACGCATTCATTGTCGGGAGTGCCGCTGTAACTGCTCTTGAACCACTGCGGTTCCTGGGTCTGTTCGGCCACGGATGATTTCCTCGCTACTTCTGATCTTGCAGGTGCCTCTTTCGGGCCTCGGCGATCAACTCCGCCGAGGAATCAGGGTCCAGCGCTTCGTCGCGCAGGAAGGCGCGAGCGTGCCCGTACGCCTCGCGCGCGTCCTCTGCCTCCAGGAACAAGGAACCCACCGCGTTCTCTATGAAGATGACGTCCAGTGAGGGGTCCGGTCCGCCGTAGACGATGAAACTGGTCAGCGCAGCGCTGTAGGCACCGGCCGCGAACGGCAGTACCTGAATGGTGATGTTCTGCTCCTGACGACGGTCCAGTAGCAAATCAAGCTGCTCTGCCATGACGTCGGGACCGCCGACCTTGCGCCGAAGCACACTCTCGTCCAGAACGACGTGGTACGCCGGAGGAGACTCGCGTTCGAGGATCTGCTGTCGCTGCATCCTCATATCCAGGAACTCGGTCACCCTCTCAGGCTCCAGGGCGTTCCCCGGCGTTGCCTTGATCGCCGTGGCGTATCGCCTGGTCTGCAAGAGCCCCGGAACGACGCCCATAGAGACGTGCCAGATGGACTGCGCCTCATTCTCAAGCGGGAGCAGCATCCGCATCGGGTCCGAGATCTTTCCGGCGTACGGAACCCACCATCCCTCCGTGACCTTGCTGTTCTTCGCCAGGTCGATCAGCTCGGCCGTCTCCTCCGCGGAGGCTGCATAGACCTCGCAGAGCTGCTTGACCTGGTTCCAGCGAACGTTCCCTTTGGCCTGCTCGTAGCGGCTGACCGTTGCCTTCGACACACCGGCCCGTTGTCCAGCAGCTTCGGCTGACAGCCCGCACTCCTTTCTGAGTGCGAGAAGGCGAAAGCCCAGTTGACGCCGCCGTGCTGTCGGCCCTCCCTCGACCTCGCCATTCTGCTCGGCCGGTATCGACTCGTTCGTCATGCTGGCGCTCCCCTTGGACGAGTGCGGCCAATGTCCTTGCTGGCGCTTCGCGACCGCAAGGGACGTTACACGGCGGAACGGGTTCCGGGTTACGCACTGACCGGAGCCCGAAAGGTCCATGCGGACACTTCCGTTGTGAGCGTTACATGGGGAGCGATCCGGCGGCCATACTCCAACTTGTTCGCCACCGAGAGCAGTTGAGCAAGCGCGCTTCGCGTGTCGGCCGGTCCCCCTCATCCCGCGGGCGGCCTTCACACGGCGCCGCTACGGCTCAACCTGCCCACGCAGACGCCAGTAACCCGCACAAGTGCCCCCCTCGCGTACGCCACCTGGGAGACTGCCGATGACCCCCGCCGGAACCGTCGTCACGGTCGCTTCAGACTTGAGGCAGCAGACCAGCCGGGGCTTCGCGGTGGCCTTCACGCCGGACAAGGCGCAAGTCGGCCGCATGCGCCGAATCACGGCAGCGCACCTTCGCCTGTGGCACGTATCCGAGCCGACCGTGGAGAACGTGGTGCTCGCCGTCTCCGAACTCGTCACCAACGCGATCCGGTACGGCCGAGGAGACGCCGGCCTCAAGATCCTCTACGCCGACGACGATGTGCGGGTAGAGGTCTCCGACGGCAACCCCGAGCCGGCGCTCACCAACGCTCAGCCCGACGACACGTCCGGCCGCGGGCTGTTCCTCGTCGCCGTCCTGGCGCGCGACTGGGGCGTGAGCGACGACGGCGAGATGACCTGGTGCATCTTCAACGCTCCTGCCAGGAGGTCGTAATGGTCGCCGTGGATGCGGCCATCGCCGCCCAGCTGCTGTGCCGGGCCGGCCCATCAGCCGGACTCCGAGCGCTGCCACCCACGACGGCGCGTAGTCGCCTCACTGAGGTGGCGTCCTGGCTAGCGTCTTCGCCGACTGCAAGCCGAGTTGGGCCGTCGCAAGCACCAACCCTCCCAACAGAAGTAGGTAATCGGATGACTGCTATTGATGACTCGACTGTTCGCGATCCGGACGCGCTACGAGCGGAGATGGTCCGCGCGCTCCGCGACGAGAGCGGGGTCAAGACCGAGCCCGTCGCCGCCGCCTTCGCCTCTGTTCCCCGGCACAAGTTTGCGCCGGATGCGTCCCCGGAGCTGGCGTACAGCCTGCACCGCACCGTGCCGGTCAAGAAGGACAAGCACGGTATGGACATCAGCGTCATGTCCGCGGCCCATCTCCAGGCCGTCATGCTGGAGCAGGCCGAAGTCGAGCCCGGTATGAAGGTCCTGGAGATCGGGTCCGGCGGGGTCAACGCCGCCTATCTTCAGGAGCTGGTGGGCAGCGAGGGCGAGGTCACCACCGTCGACATCGACCGCGACGTCATCGACCGAGCCCGCCAGTGCCTCGACTACGCCGGGTACTCCCAGGTGAAGACGGTCCTCGACGACGGTGAGCACGGCGTACCCGACGGCGCTCCGTATGACCGGATCATCGTGACCGTGGCGGCATGGGACATCCCTCCGTCGTGGATCAGTGGACTCACGGAGAAGGGCCGGCTCGTCGTCCCACTGACTGTGTGCGGCACGACCCGCAGCATCGCCTTCGACCGCGACGAAGACGGCCTGATCAGCCGCTCCTACGGCTTGGCGCGCTTTGTTTCCATGCAGGGCGAGGGTGCGGCCGACGAGCGCAAGGTGATGCTGCGAGAGGGCGTCGCTCTGCAGACCGACGACGTACGAGTGTCCCTGGAGCCCCAAGCGCTCAACGCGGCCCTCGGCGTGCCCCGGCTGGAGCGTTGGTCTGGTGCTGCGTACGACCTGCCCGACGAGCTGGATCTCTTCCTCACGCTCAAGCTCCAGAGCCCGGCCCGTCTCCACGCCGCTCAGGTCGTCGTTGACAGCGGGCTTGTTGAAGCATCTGCCCTCAAGGGTGTGCCCGCCCTGGTGAGCCGGGACAGCATCGCCTACCGCACACGCCGCGAGAACGCCGACACCGGCGGCTTCGAGAGCGGCGTGATCGCCCACGGCTCGCAGGCCGAAGCACTCGCCGACCAGTACGCGGACCTGCTCCGCCGCTGGGCGCAGAACCACCGCCGACGGGGAGCCGCGACGTTCCGCTACCTGCCGGGCCCCGCCCCCACCCCCTTGCCGGAGGACGCCGTGCTGCGCCGCCACGGCATCGTCACGGCGACCTGGACCTAAGACGCCGGGGCCCTCGGGCTCCGGGACCTTGCACCATCCCTCACCTGCCCCAAGGAGGCATACATGACCGTCCAGATGGAAAGTCCGCCGACGCCCGTGCAGCAGGACGCCGCCCTGACGCCGTCCGGTGAGTCGGCGGACTGGGACCTCGACATCACCATCGTCGAAGGCGGCCCCGCAGCAGACCAGCTGATCCGCCTGACGAGCGACGGCTGCAACTCCACGTGCGCCACGGCGTGCGTGAGCTGCCCGTAGCGGGATCGACCGCTTTGTTCGCGGTGTCCGGTCGCGCCCGGCCCAGGGCGCGACCGGACACGGTACGGCCACAGGAGAGGCACATGTACCGCCATGCCGATGCAGCGCTGATCCGGGGCGCTGCGGGCCACCCTGACCAGCAGATCGACTGGCCCGACCTCGTGAGCGCCGCGGCGAACGCAGCATCGTGGCGAACGTGGCTACAACAGATCTGGTCCAGCTCCGAGTTCGCCGCTGCCATCATGGCTGCCAGTCCCGACCTTGCGGGCCGAGTCGAACAGGTCTGCGCCGGCCGCCCGCTGCCGGATGCCACCGTGCGCCGTACCGTACTCGCCGTTCTGCGCTACCTGCTGCGCGCCCGGAGACGAGCCACGCCGTTCGGTCTGTTCGCCGGGGTTGCAGCCGCGCGAACAGGGGCCACGCCCGTGGTGCGCATCGGCCGCGCGCACCGCCCCACGACCAGAGCAGACGCCGCACACGCCGCGATCCTGGCCGACCGTTTCGAGCATCACCCCGCACTACAACCCCACCTGAAATTACTCACTTCCAACCTCGCCGTCGAACACGACGATCACGTGGTGATCGAGCATCGGCCCAGCGGGAAACGCGATGTCGGCCCCGAGCACGTACGGATACGCATGACGGCGCCCGTGCGCGGAGCCCTGAACGGCGCACGGAGCCCGATCCCGTGGAGTGACCTCGCGGCGAAGCTCGCCGTCGACTTCCCCGACGCCCCGCCCGCGGCGATAGACACGCTCCTCGCGGGCTTGGTCCAGCAACGGGTTCTGCTCACCAGTCTGCGCCCCGCGATGACGACGTCCGACCCGCTCACTGGCCTCAACGACCACGCACATCACCTGTCCGCTGCCGAGAAGAGCGAGCTGGACGATACTCGCCGGCCCGTGATCGACCTTCGCCTGGACTGGGACCTGACCATCCCGGACGTGGTGGCCCACGAGACGGCCACGGCAGCGAGAGCCCTCACCCGACTCGCGCCCCGCTCCGCACTGACCGGCTGGACCGAATGGCACGCCCGGTTCCTCGACCGGTACGGGCCCCGGGCGATCGTCCCCGTCCTGGACACCATTGACGCGCTGGGGTACCCGCCCGGCTACCTCGGCGCCACCACCGCGCCGGCGCTCTCCCCCCTGCCCGATCGGGACAGCCGCCTCATCAAGCTCGCCCACGCCGCCGCAGTCCAAGGCCGTACTGAGGTCGTGCTCGACGACGCCACGCTGGAAGACCTGGCCACCACCGAAACCGGCCACCCGGTCCAGCCCAGCACCGAGGTGACCGTACGCATCGAGGCCGTTGACGCCGCCGCGCTCCAGCGAGGCGAGTTCACCCTGCATGTCGTCGGCGTGGCGCGTTCGGCCGGGTCCACCACCGGCCGCTTTCTCGACCTGCTGTCCGACGATGACCGGCGTCGCATGACCGGCGTGTACTCCGGGCTTCCGGGAGTGCACCGCAACGCGCTCGTGGCCCAGATCAGTGCTACCCCTCTATCCATCCGTGCAGAAAACGTCGCACGCGCCGCGCAGGCGACCGATCTGGTGATCTCACTGGGCGAGTACCAGAGCCCGGATACCCGCTTGATGCCGGTGACGGACCTGGCCGTCACCGCCGACGCCGAACAGCTCCACCTCGTCTCGCTCTCTCGTCGCCGCCCGGTGCACACGCTGCTGCTCAACGCCGTGAACCTCGGGCTGCACTCCCATCCGCTCACGCGGTTTCTGGCCGAGGCACCGGTCGCGCTCGCCGTGCCCTGCACCGGGTTCCTGTGGGGCACGGCTGCCTCGAACCTTCCGTTCCTGCCCGCGCTGCGCTATGGCCGCACGATCCTGTCCCCGGCTCGCTGGCTCCTCGACCGGGACGACCTGCCCGACGCGTCGGCATCGTGGCCGGAGTGGGACGAAGTCCTGACCCGGTGGTGCAGCGACGTGCACCTTGCCCGGCACGTGTACCTGAGCGAGGCCGACCAGCGCATTGCTCTGGACTTGGCCGAGCCCTCCCACCGGGCCCTGCTCCGTTCCCACCTCGACCGCAACGGCAGGGCGACCCTGAACCCTGCCCCAGGGCCCAAGGCGCTGGGATGGATCGGCGACCGTGCCCACGAAGTCGTGATTCCCCTGATGACAGAGCAGAACCGCGCACCCGTGCGTACGACAACACCGCATGTCGTGGCCCGCGAGCACGGGCACCTACCCGGCAGTGGTAACCGTCTCTATCTCCAGCTCCACGGACGCCGAGACCGGCAAGACCCCCTCCTGACCCGCCACCTGCCGCCCCTGCTCAGCGACCTGGGCGACTCCCGTTGCTGGTTCGTCCGCTATCCCGACCCCGACGACCACCTTCGCCTTCGCCTGACCTGCGCACCGAGAACCCTCGGTGTGACCTTCGAGCGCATCGGCGAGTGGACCGAGCAGCTTCGCCGCCGTGGGCTGATCACCCACGCCAGCGTGGAGACCTACCATCCAGAGACCGCGCGGTTCGGCGGCCTCGCAGCGATCGATGCGGCAGAGGCGTACTTCGCCGCCGACTCCACCGCCACGCTGGCCCAACTCGCCGCCGCAGGAGCGATGAACACGCCGGACGCCCGTGCGGTGACCGCTGCCAGCATGGTGGACATCGCCGCCGGCCTGCTGGGCGACCGCGCCGCGGCGATGCACTGGTTCATCGAGCACACCCGAACCAACTCGACCTCCCCTCCCCGCGCGGTCTACCGACAGGCCGTCGACCTCGTCCACACGCACCCCGCCGGTTTGGACCAACGAATCGTCACGGCGTGGGCCGCGCGGTGGACGGCGCTGACCAACTACGCCCGCGCACTCGCGGAGACGGACACGAACCCCTGCGATCTGCTGCCCGACCTTCTGCACCTGCACCACGTCCGGAGGCAGGGCCCCGGCCTTCCGGAGGAGCGCGCGCACCTGCACCTGGCCAGGGCCGCAGCCCTGAGTTGGACGGTACGAGCAAGGAGAACACCGTGACCACGACAGCCCCTGCTCCCGCCGTGCTGTCGGCCGCCGACAAGGTGGCCGCTGCCTTGGCTGACCCGGCCACCGCGTGGCCGAACGGCCGACCCGGCGGTGGCCGGGCCTGGCCCCAGTCGCTCGCTGGAGGCGCTTCAGGCATCACCCTTCTGCACATCGAGCGGGCTCGTGCCGGCCGCGGTTCCTGGGAGATCGCGCACGCATGGCTGGCTGCGGCTGTGGACGGCGACATCAGCGCTGCGGCCAACGCGAACCTGTACTTCGGTGCTCCCGCAATCGCGTTCATCACGCACCGCGCGGCGAGCGCTTCAACCCGATACTTGCGGCTCCTGGAGCGTCTGGACGCGGCCACCCTCGCTGTCACCAGAACCCGGCTCGCCACCGCCCACCAGCGCATCGACCGTGCTGAGCGCCCACCGATGGAGGAGTTCGACCTCATCCAGGGCCTCTCCGGTCTCGGGGCCTACCACCTCAGCCGCCACCCTCACCACGAGATCACCCGCGAGATCCTGGCCTACTTCGTGCGGCTGACCGAACCCCTGCCCGACCCGGCCGGACTGCCTCCCTGGTGGATGAACGTCGCCCCCACCGGGTCGCTCCACCCTGACTATCCCGGCGGACATGGCAACTTCGGGCTTGCCCACGGCATCGGCGCTGTCTTGTCCGTACTCTCGCAGGCCTTGATCTACAGGGTGACCCTGCCCGGCCTTGCCGATGCCATCGAACGCATCTGTGCATGGACCGACCGCTGGCGACAGGGCAACGACACCCAGCCCTGGTGGCCGGGCCAGATCACCGCGGAGCAAGCGGCCGACCAACACGTTCACGCCGAACTCCGCCCCCGGCCCTCCTGGTGCTACGGAGCCAGTGGCACCGCCCGGGCCCAGCAGCTGGCTGGTCTCGCCCTCGGAGACCCGACCCGCGTGCGGCTGGCAGAGAACGCGATCCTCGACGCCCTGCGCGACCGGCACCAGAACGCTTTGCTCCCCGAGATCGGGCTGTGCCACGGCATGGCCGGACTTCTGCACGCGGCGTGGCGAATGGCAGCCGAGACCGACAACCCCGAGATCGCCGCAGAGCTACCGCACCTCGCCGAGCGGCTGATCACGGCACTCGAACAAGACGGTCACGACCCGGAACTCCTCGACGGAACCGCTGGCGCGGCACTCGCCCTGCACACCCTCGGCTCGAACCACGCGCCCGCCCGCACTGGGACACCTTCCTCGCCTTGGCCTGAACACCACGGAGGACCGCTTCATGACCCAACCTGCCTGGCGCCAGGTCAACGTGGCGTTCCCGGACTGGGAGCACGCCGAGACCACCGCCGTTACCGAGCTTGCCCCACTTCTCCGTACCGCAGAGGCCGTCGGCGCCATCACCACGTGGTTCATCATCCGCAAGATTCCCTGCTGGCGCATTCGCTACATACCTGTCACCGGCGCGGAGAACCCCGTAGACCAGCGTCTCGATGAGCTGATCTCAGCTGCCCGGCTCACAGGGTGGACGGAGATCATCTACGAGCCCGAGGTGCACGCCTTCGGCGGCGCTCAGTCCATGGACTCCGCACACCGCTTCTTCCACCGCGACAGCCGCAACCTTCTGGACTTCCTCCGCGGTGACGCCGCCCGGCACAGACGCGAAACCTCCCTGATGCTGTTCAGCCTCATGATGCGCGCCGCCGGGCTGGATTGGTGCGAGCAGGGCGACGTCTGGGCACGCGTCGCCGCTCACCGCGCTCTGCCACCTGGCTCCGAGCAGAACAGCAACGACAAGTTGCACACCGCCGTTCGCCGCTTGCTCTCCGTGGACCCCAAGTACGCGATGGAGCCCGGCGGTCCTTTGGCAGCGGCCACCGGATGGGTTTCGGCCTACACCGATGCAGGGCGCGACCTGGCCCGTCTCAACGAGAACGGCCAGCTCCACCGCGGGCTAAGGGATGTCCTTGCTCATCATGTGGTCTTCGCCTGGAACCGACTCGGCCTTCCCTACGGCGCACAGGCCACCCTCGCGGCAGCCGCGAGGATCGTGGTCTTCGGCCCGGACCCCGCCACAGAGAGGAGCAATGCGGACCGTGTGGAAACTCCGTGACAGCGTCGCGCAGCGGTTCCCGCTCGTCGCTCGTCCCCGCCCTGCCTGCCTCCCCCTGCCTCAGCGAGTCCAGGCGTTGGCCGACCTCGCCGACACCGCTCAGAAGCAGAATGACCTAAGCGTGGCCTCCATGGTCTTCAATCAGGCCGCGCTGATCGCCTCGGACACTGGACTCCCCGATGTCGCCCGCATCATGTGCACACAACACGCTGCCGCCTACCTGTGCGCCACGCCCTTGTCCCCCGAGGCGGCCGTGCGCGCACTCGAACCGGCTGTCAACCTGGCACGCCTCCAGCTCCGTGCCGGGCATCCGGAAACGGGGCGCCAACTCCTCCTGACCCTGTTCGACAGCATCACCCACGACAAGCCCGCGCGGATCGAGAGTATTTCCATCCCCGCGAACCTCGTGGCGACGGAAGCCGACCACAAGAAGGTGCGCACCTGGCTGTGGGCGGTCCTCCTCGCCGACGGAACACGCGCGCTCACGAGCGCCGGCCGCTGGGACGATGCCCTCAATCACATTCAGCAACACCGTGGCCTCGCCCAACGAATGCTTGACGGCCGCCAAGTCGCCGTCCTCGCTGCTCTCGCAAACGGTGACGCCACCCACGCCGATCATGTGCTGATGGGGACAAAGCCGGGAGAGCCGGAGGAAGCCATAGTTGCGGGAAGCCTGACCGTGCTGTGTCACCGCATCGCTGGGCGACCGTGGCAGCGTCCCCTTCAGGACCTCGTCACGGCGTATCTCGACTACCCGGCTCTGGATGGCCTGGCAGCGTTCCGCGCCCGGCTCGGTCTCGTCGTACTGGACCTGATCGACTCACCCGAAGATCCGGCCGCACGACGAGTGGTCGCTGACCTGCACCGCCGAGCGCTTGAGTCGAATGACGGATACGCCGCCCGTGATGCCCTGTCGCACTCACTGTCCAGAGAGCTGGCTACTGAAGCGGAGGCGAAAGGCTGCCTGGGCCTGCTGAGCGTCTGTGCTCTGCAATCTGGCGTCCTCCCTCCAGAGATCCGGGCCCAGATCGACGGTGCCTTGCGGACCAGTCGACTCGTCATCCGGGAAAGTCTCGCCGATCCGTCTTCTACACCGTTGGCGTCTCCGGAGCGGCCTCCGGAGACTGAGCGGGATGCGAGATCTCCGCTGTAGCGCGGCTGGAATACGAAGATTCCGGCTTCGCGGCGTACGGCGTCGGGGCCTCTCCAGCGTCGGCCCGGCGACGCCCATGCCGAGCCCGCTGTGTCATCTCATCTTGCAGACCGGAGCCCTTACTGCGGATGAGCCCGCAGGCCCGGAAGAAGGCGCGCTTGGCCTCGATGGCGGGCTACGGGGGCCGCATCGACCGTGGTGGACTTCCCGCAGTCATGACCGCCGGTAAGGCGGTACTCAACCTGCTCGTCGGACGGGCCGCGCCGCAGACGAACGACGGCCCGCCAAGCCCTCCCCGCGGGAGCTTTCAGCGACGACGCATGGCCAGCGCCCCGAAGGGGCGCGGGGAACTGCGCGCTCAGCCACAACGGCGCCGCAGACGAACGACGGCGCAGCACACCGCACGCCGCTCCAGCCGACCCGCGGGTCACCGCAGACCCCCGCTGCACCAGGCGGAGCCGACCGTCATCCCGTCCGCGAGAACAGCCCCGCCCCGTCGGCCGCCCGGCCGCGCAGGCGGTGCGCAGGGCCGAGGAGCAGTTCGTCGCCCGCCGCCCGCTTGAAGTACAGATGGGCCTCGTGTTCCCAGGTGAACCCGATCCCGCCGTGCAACTGGATCGCCTCGCCCGCGGCCGACCGCAGCGCCTCCAGCGCCTGCGCGAGCGCGAGCCCGCCCGCCCGCTCCCCGTGGACGGTCGCCCAGGCCGCGTAGTAGGCCGCCGAGCGGGCCGCCTGGACCTGCACGTACACGTCGGCCAGCCGGTGTTTCACGGCCTGGAAGGAGCCGATCGGCCGCCCGAACTGCTCGCGTTGCCGGACGTGGTCGACCGTCCGCTCCAGCGCCCGGTCGGCGGCCCCGACGGCCTCGGCGGCCAGCACGGCGGCGGCCGAGTCCCCGGCCGCGCCGAGCGCACCGAGCACATCCCCCTCGTCCTCGCCTTGGCCGCCTTCGCCGAGCAATTCGGCCGCCGTGTCCCGTAGTTGCACCCATCCCTGCGGCCGGGTGGCGTCGAGCGCCGTCTGCCGCCCGCGGGTCATCCGGGCCGCGTCCCCCGCCACCAGATAGAGCCGGGTCCGCGAGCGGGCGAACCCCCCGGTGTGGGCGGCGACCAGCAGCAGCCCGGCGCTGTGGCCGTCCAGCACCTGCCGGACCTCCCCGTACAGCCGCCAGCCGCCGTCCGTCCGCCGGGCCTGCACGCCGCCCGCACGGCCCCCACCCGCCCAGTCGCCGCCGTTGTCGCCGGTCAGGGCGAGCGCGGTGGCGAGCGCGGTGCCGGGTACGGCGAGGGCGGCGGTCAGCGCCCCGGAGGCGAGGCGGGGCAGCAGGCGGGCGCGCTGGGCGTCGGTGCCGAGGGCGAGGACGAGCGGTGCGACCAGCACGGTGGTGGCGAGGAGCGGCGAGGGGGCGAGGGCCCGGCCCGTCTCCTCGCAGGCGAGGGCGAGTTCGGTGGCCGTGCAGCCGACACCGCCGTGCGCCTCGGGGAGGGCGAGTCCGGGCAGGCCGAGCCGGTCGGCGAAGGCGCGCCACAGGGCGGCGTCGTGTCCCGCCGGGGTGTCGAGGGCGGCGCGCAGGTCGTGTGGGCCGCAGCGGTCGCGGAGCAGGGCGCGCAGGGTGCGCCGCATCTCGTCCTGTTCGGCGGTGAGCGTTGCGTCCATGGCTCTTCCCTCAGCTCTTCCCTCAGCATCTTCCCCCGGATCTGACGAGCCGTCATATTAGGCGGCGCGGGGGCGGATGCCCAGGGTCTCGACACCTGCCGCACGCCGCCCCATATCTGATGTACCGTCAGTTCATCCGGAGGGCAGAGCCATGGCATCGGACGGCAGGTCATCGGGCGGCGGGACGCGGACGGCGGTGGTCGGGGCGGCGCTCTCGGACTGCGGCCGGGTGGACGACGCGACCCCTTACGCCCTGCACGCGCAGGCCGCCCGCCGCGCGCTGGCGGACGCCGGCCTCGACCGCGGCGTCGTGGACGGCTTCGCGTCGGCGGGACTGGGCACGCTGGCACCGGCGGAGGTCGCGGAGTATCTCGGCCTGCGCCCCACCTGGGTCGACTCCACCTCGGTCGGCGGCTCGACCTGGGAGGTCATGGCCGCGCACGCGGCCGACGCGATAGCGGCGGGCCACGCGCGGGCCGTGCTGCTGGTCTACGGCTCGACGGCCCGCGCGGACGTCAGGGCGGGGCGGCGCACGGGCAACCTGTCCTTCGGCCGCGGCGGCCCGCTCCAGTTCGAGGTGCCCTACGGTCACACCCTGATCGCCAAGTACGCGATGGCCGCCCGCCGCCATATGATCGAACACGGTACGACCGTCGAGCAGTTGGCCCAGGTTGCGGTGCAGGCGCGAGCGAACGCGGCCCTGAACCCGCAGGCGATGTTCCGCGACCCGATCACGGTCGACGACGTCCTGTCAGGACCGATGATCGCCGACCCGTTCACCCGGCTGCACTGCTGCATCCGCTCCGACGGGGGCGCGGCCGTGCTCCTCGCGTCCGAGGAGGTGGCGCGGGACTGCCGCACGGCCCCCGTCTGGGTACTCGGCACCGGCGAGCACGTCTCGCACGCCGCCCTGTCCGAGTGGCCGGACTTCACGGTGTCGCCGGCGGCGGTGAGCGGACGCCTCGCCTTCGAACGGGCGGGCGTGCGCCCCGAGGAGATCGACTTCGCGGAGATCTACGACGCGTTCACCTATATGACGCTGGTGACGCTGGAGGACCTGGGGTTCTGCGGGAAGGGGGAGGGCGGGGCGTTCGTGGAGCAGGGACGGCTGCTGGTGCGGGGCGGGCAGCTGCCGGTGAACACGGACGGCGGCGGTCTGTCGGCCCAGCATCCGGGCATGCGCGGGCTGTTCCTGCTGGTGGAGGCGGTACGACAGCTGCGCGGCGAGGCCGGGGAGCGGCAGGTGCGCTCCCCGGCCGGCCGGTTGCCCCGGCTCGGGCTGGCGTCCGGGACCGGCGGGTGGTTCTGCTCGTCGGGGACGGTGGTGCTGGGCCGCTGAGCCCTGTTCCCCCGGCCCCGCGGCGGTCAGGGCAGGACGATCACATCGACAAGGTCGTCGGTGGCGTCGGCGAGGTCGAGGACGACCAGGCGCCGCCCGTTCAGTGCGGACCCGACCTAGGTCACCACCTCGGCGACGGCCAGGCCCTGCCGGGACGCCGTCCGACTGGGATGCGTACGGGAGTCCGGTCTCCTCCTGTACGGGCAGCGCGTCCATGTCGGCCCGCAGACGTACGGTCGCAAGCGTCGGTCGGTTTTGTGATTTACCCCACCTGAACGGAATGGTTCGGTTACGCTCCGCTACATGGTGCACCCGCGAACTCGACCCGAGCGCATCGCCGTTGGACTACTTCGGCTACGAACTGCGCCGAAAACGGGAAGAAGCGGGGCTGACGCAGAAGGAACTCGGCGGGATCGTCTTCTGCACGGGTTCACTGATCGGCCAGATCGAGACCACGCTCAAGGTTCCGACGAGAGAGTTCGCCGAACGGGTCGACGCGGCCCTCATGACCGACGGGTGCTTCACGCGGTTGGTGGGGCTGGTCTTGCGGAGCCAGTTGCCTACGTGGTTTCAGCCGTACGCGGCGATGGAGTCCGAGGCGACGAACATCTCCACGTTTCAGGCGCAGGTCGTATACGGGCTGCTGCAGACCGAGAAGTACGCCCGTGCAGTACTAGGAGCACCCGAGCCAGGGCACCTCGACGAGTTGGTCGCCGCTCGACTGGAGCGGCAGCGTCTCCTACAGAAGGAGCAGCCACCGTTGCTGTGGGTGGTACTGGACGAGGCAGTGCTGTACCGGCCGATGGGTGGACGGGAGGTGATGCGGGAACAACTCACGCACCTGTTGAGCGTCGGCACTCAACGCCGGGTCAAGGTTCAGGTGTTGCCATACTCAGCCGGTGAACACCCGGGACTGCCAGGCGCCTTCAACCTCTTGCGCTTCAACGACCACCCGGACATCGTCTACACGGAGGACTTCATCCAGGGGCACATGACGGCCAATCCGGATGGTGTCAGCGACGGTTGGCTCTACTACGATCATTTGCAGGCTGCCGCGCTCTCGGTGCGAGACTCGGCAGACCTGATCGCCCACGTGATGGAGGACTGCTATGGAGACTAGCCGACAGCTGAAAGGCGCGACGTGGCGTAAGTCCAGCTACAGCAGCAGCAACGGTGGCGACTGCGTCGAGGTCGCCGACCTCAAGGCGCTCGTTGCCGTCCGTGACTCGAAGAACCCCGAGGCCGGGAGGTTCGCCGTCGCATCGGAGGCATGGACCGCGTTTCTGCGTGACCTGAAGTGACCTAGAGCGACCCCTCGTGTTGGAGGAACGCTATGGAGAACGGCCAGCAACTCAGCACCGTGACGTGGCGCAAGTCCAGCTACAGCAGCAGCAACGGCGGCGACTGCGCCGCGCTCGGCACGGCTGCTTGGCGCAAGTCGTCGTACAGCGGCAGCAACGGTGGCGACTGCGTCGAGGTCGCCGACCTCAAGGCGCTCGTTGCCGTCCGTGACTCCAAGAACCCCGACGCGGGGCGGTTCGCCGTCGCGCCGGAGGCTTGGGGTGTCTTTTTGCGGGGTCTCAAGTGAGTTGATCCCACACCGGCAGAACGGGCACAGGTGCTGGAGCTGTCTGTGCCCGCGCTGTCGGCATGACGGGATGCCCTGGCGCACCCAGGCAGGCGACCGTCGTATGAGTGGCGCCGGCCGTTGGCCACGAGGGAACGACGCGGTGCCGGGGCCGTTCTCGGGATCAGGTGAACGTCAGAACGTCCGCCGGGCGCTCAAGCCAGGCGCGGGTGGTCCCGTCCGGGCCGACCGTGAGGCCGAACCGGTCAAGGGCCGGCCTGCCCTGCTCGGTCCACCACGTCAGCGCTCGTTCCACCTCGTCCCACAGGCGACGGGGGCCGGACTGGTGGACGGTGGCGTCCGGCTCGCCGCTGCGGAACTCGGCGACGGCCCATGACCGGCTCGCCAAGTCGAAGAACCACGCCTTCCCGGCCCCCTCATCGCTCTCGTTGACGACGTGGGCGCAGTCGGGAACACAGAGCCCCACGACGAACCGGGCGGGCTTGTATCGGCCCCCCAGGTCCGCCATCGTGAGTCGGGTACGGGACACGTCGGCGTCGCCGGGGAAGGCAGGGACGTACGCGCGGAAGCGGTCCCAGTCGAGACGCTGGGCCCGTAGCTTCATGAACTCGACCATGCGCAGGAACGGCCCCGAAGCCCGGCCGTCCTCGTCCACGGTCAGCCGGACCAGCGCGTCCTGGTCGCTGTAGTGAGTGCCCCAGGGGGCGAGGATGACCCCGCCGCTCCGGGTCTGCTCCAACCACTGCGGCGCGACCGCCCGCACACCGGCCGTGACGATCACGCGGTCATACGGTGCCCCGTCCGGCCAGCCGTCGCGGCCGTCTCCCTGGACCACTTCGGGACTGAGCCCGGTGCGCTTCAAGGCGGCGCGGGCCTGCTCCGCGACGGCGCTGTCGATCTCGACGCTGACCACGTTGGAGCTGCCCAGACGGTGGGCGAGGAGCGCGGCGTTCCAGCCGGTACCGGTGCCGACTTCGAGCACCCGCATGCCCTCGCGCACATCCAGGTCGCGGAGCATCGAGGCCACGACATACGGCATGCTTGCGGAACTGGTCGCGACGGTACCGGGCTCGGTTCCGGTGTGCTGTCCGTCGTCCCACTGGGTGACGATCGGGACGTCCGCGTACACGGCCCGCTCCCACGCTTCGGGGGCGTCGCCACGGTGGACGGAGACGCTACGGCCGGTAGCCATGTCGTAGGGCCAGACGAGATCCGGCAGGAACAGCGTTCGCGGTACGGCCCTGAACGTCCGGGCCCATTCGGGCGTCAGGGCTCCGATGTCGCGGAGGCTCCGCGCCAGCTCGTCACCGGCGCGGCCTTCCTGCTCAGGGGTGAGCGTCACTTGCGGTGCTTCCCGTCACCTTCAGGGCTGCCGCCGTCCGGGGGCGGCGGCGGGGGCGGCGTCCAGGGCTGGCCGGGGAGGTCGTCCTCGTCGCTGCCCCCGTCGTCTCCGTTCCACACGATCGGTTCCGTCATCGTCGACTGCTCCCTTGACTCATACGAATCCCGTCAGGCGGAGCGCCGAACGGGGTCGTGCTGCCCGGCCCCCACCGGGCACGGGCGCCTGGATGGCCGTCGCGTCCGCAGACCGCTCAGCTCGCCAGGTAATCGCAGCTCCAGCGCCTGCACGGTCACGCCTGATGTCGTGGCCAGTGCGCCCAGGCTCGGAAACTCAGGCATCGGCACTCGCCTCCACGCACCCGATGCCGACTCGTACAACTCCCGGTGCCGAACACGGTCCACGGCGCACCTCTGCGTGATCACTGCATCCCCGGCCCTGGGTCGGTGGACCGGGTACGGCGACCGTAGTTGTATGACGTAGCGTCACGCCATGACGTACACGTGGTAGTTCATGACGCACGGTCACCGAATCACCATGCTGCGTGGTATCTAGCCGACAACGCCGAGGTAGGCGGCCATGTCGCGCATCTCGGCGGTCAGAGTGCGCTTCCGCTTCCCCAAGATCTCTTCCATGGTCTCGGCGGCCATGCTCTGATGCCTCAGCCACTCCGGGGCCGTTTCTCGGACCTGCGACAGCTCTTCCATCGCTGCCGACAGGTCACCCGTGCGCATGTATGCGCGCGCCAGGTCGAGGGTGAATCGGTTGCCGTCGTTGGTGCTGGGCCTGCCCAGGCGTTTCCACGCCTTCGGAGACAGGGCCTCTTCCTCCCCCGCCTTACGCACAACCGTACGGGCGTCACCGATCAGCATGGAGTCTTCAAGTGCCTTCACAGCTGCGGTAACCGGTCCGAAGACGGACCAGTGCCGGGAGACGTTACGGTGCGCCGTACCGACTGCTGTTGCCGCCACGCGCGCGGCCTTGCGGTACTCCTTGGCTTCCTCGGGGCGGTTGTTGCGGGCGGCTGCCGCGGCGGCTTCCATCGCGAGTCCGCCCCATACCGCGTAGTGGTCGGGCTCGGCCTTGGTGATCTCCGGCTCCACCACGTCCATGCTCGAAGCGGCGATACGTTCAGCTTCCTCGAACCGGCTCTGCCGCACCAACAGCCAGCACATACCGCCGACTCCGGAAGCGGCGGCGAGCATGTCCCCAGCGTTCTTGGCGTCCGTCACCGCTGCTGTGAGGGCGGTATAAGCGATGTCATACTGCCGCACCTGCGTCAGGTAGGTGCCTGCCAAGCGCTGGGCCTCAGCTCGGGCCAGCAGGGCCTGCCGGTGCTCTTCTCCGCTGTCGTAGTAGGCGACCGCCTGCCCGGCATCACGCAACAGTCCCGGCAACTGCGAAGCAACGCTCTTGTAGCTGTCCGAGAAGTAGAGGACCCGCGCGTCCCGAACCGTCCGGCGGAACACCCGTAGGTTGGGCTCCTCCTCGGCCGTCTCCGCTACCGGGTCGGCGAGTCCTACCGCTGGGGTCAGCGCGGCCCGAAGCGGAATCAGGTTGACGCGGTTCGACTCCTCGGCCTGCCCCAACGGTTCCGGGGCGTCCGAGGCCATGAGCGCGGCCGTGGTCACGTTCAGCGCGCGGGCGAGGCCGTGCAGCGTCTCCATGCGGACCGTACCGCCCTGCTCGACCTTCCGCACGGTTCCTGGCGATACGCCTGCCGCGTGGGCTAGTTCTTCCTGGCTCAGACCGGTGCGACGCCGGTACTTCCGTACGTTGTCCGCAAGCTCAGTCGTCATCTGTCACCTACCTCCAGCGCCACAGTACGCCGGACGGGCGAATGGCCGGAGTTGTTACGGCAGATGCTTTCAAACATCCGCGATTCGGCCGGTCCTGGCGCGTTCGGAAGCGGCCCGAACAATGAGCCGTCCCGCTCGACCCACTGCGCGACAAGGCCTCTGACGCGTCCGGAAACGAGCGCGTGCCATTCCGGTGCCGCGTCGTTGTACGGTGCACCGCCGAGCCGTCAAGATGCGGCACCGATCTGCGCGGAGTGCTCGGCGACATCGCCAGCGCGCGGCCGGCACGCCGTTCATCCGGCCCGTACCTCTCGGTCGCTGTCGTCCGGTACGGCGTCGGTCTTCGCCGGGCCCATGTCCAGCGGCCAGGCATCCTGGCTCACCGAGATGAGGATCCGTCACCGGAGGGACGGCCGGGTCATACTCGGGCCCATGGGAACCGATCTTCACGAGCTGTTGCGGTCGCTGCGGGTGTGGGACCCGGCGGTCACGGAGCTGCCGCCCTTCGACCCGGCCGCCGCCCCCGACACCCCCCTGCCCCTGTTCACCACGTGGTTCGCGGAGGCGGTCGCGGCGGGTCAACCCGAGCCGCACACGATGTCGCTGGCGACGGCGGACGCGGACGGCAGGCCGGACGTGCGGATCGTGATGCTGCACGGCGCTGACCCGGCGGGCTGGTCGTTCGCCACGCACGCCGGCAGCCGCAAGGGCCGCCAGCTGGCCGAACGGCCGTACGCGGCCCTCGCCTTCTACTGGCCGGTACTGGGCCGTCAGGTCCGGGTGCGGGGGTCGGTCGCACCGGCCCCGCCGGAACAGGGCCAGGCGGACCTGCATGCGCGTTCGACGGGGGCGCTGGCCGCGGCGCTCACCGGCCGCCAGAGCGAGGTGCTGCCGTCGACGGAGGAACTGCGGCGCGCGTCGGAGGCCGCCTGGCGGCGGGCCCGGGAGGATCCGACGGCGCCGGTACCGACCTGGACGCTGTACCGGCTTTGCCCGGCGGAGGTCGAGTTCTTCCAGGGGGACGCGAACCGCCGCCACGTACGCCTCGCGTACACGCACCGGGAAGGGCGCTGGGCACGGGAACTGCTGTGGCCGTAGGCCCGCGCCCGGCTACTCGCCCGTGGCGAACCCGTACACCGCGAAGTCGGCGACGGGCCGGTATCCGATCCTCTGGTACAGGCCGTTGCTCGTCGGGTTGGCGAGGTCCGTGAACAGCAGGACCTCCTGGGCGCCCGTCTGCCGTGCCGCTTGGCTCACCGTCGCGGTGACCGCCCCCGCGTAGCCGCGTCCGCGCAGGTCGGCCGGGGTGTACACGGTGGTCACCCGGATCTGGCCCGCGATCTTCGGGGTGACGGCGGCCATGGCGACGGGGGTGCCGTCGGGGATCTCCCAGACGGTGACGCCGCCGTGGGCGATGCGGCTGTCGGCCCAGTCGGCGGCGAAGGCCGCGGAGGCGGGCCCGCCGACCGCCGCGGTGAACTCCTCGTACCAGCGCCGCACCAGCTCCCGGTCCGGCGGCCCGGCGACCCTCGCCCGGCCGTGCGGTGCCGGCTCGGGTGCCGTCAACTCGCCGAGCCGGTACAGCCGTTGCCGCTGGCGGAGGCCGTCGCTCGGGCCGCCCGCGGTGCGGTGCCAGGCCGCCGCGAACGCGGCGGCCGTGCCCTGCTCGGCCGACACGCCCGGTACGGCATGTCCGCGCGCGAGCAGGCGGGCCGCCAGTTCCTCGGCCTCCACGGAGGCGAGCGGTGTCAGGTTCACCGGGTGCGGAGGCGTGTGCAGCAGGGCCGCCCGCACCCCGCCGGTCTCGTCGCCGAGCACGCCGTACAGCGGGTTCCGCGCGCCGTAGACGTGCGGTCCGCGGGTGCGCAGGGTGTCGGCCACCGTCAGGGGCACCGTGTGCAGGGTCGGGCGGGAACGCAGAAAGTCCCCGGCCCGGCCGAGGAAGTCGTCGAGGTCTTCGGTCAGGTACCAGGTGCGGTCACAGGGCATGCCTCATCATGCCGACGCGCCCGGCGTCCGCGGCGCGGCGGCCCCCGTCCCGGTCCGGGGCGGGTCGAGGTCGGGCTCCGGGTCCGTGGCGAGCCGGGCGTGCAGGTGCACGTCCCGGAACGCGTCGTGCCGTTCCGCCGCGAACATCGCGTCCCGCAGCGTCCCCTCGTACGGGAAGCCGCAGTTCTGCGCGATCCGGCACGACGCGTCGTGGCCGAGCGCATGGCCGAGTTCCAGGCGGTGCATCCCCAGTTCCGTGAACGCCCAGCGGGCGGCGACGGCGAGCGCCCGGGTGGCGACCCGCTGTCCGCGCGCCTCGGGCAGCACCCAGTAGCCGACGCGGGCCAGGCGCAGGGCGTGGTCGATCGCGTTGACGGCGACGTGGCCGAGCGTCGCGCCCGTGGCCGCGTCCATGACGAGGAAGGGCACGCAGGAGCCGTCCGCCGCGCTCTGCATCTGTGCGCGCAGCGATGCGCGTGCGCCGTCGAGGTCGGCGGCGATGCGCAGCGGGGTGTTCCAGCGCCGGAAGTCGGGATCGGACCGGCCGCGGTGCCACGCCACCACATCGGCCTCCGACCCCGCGTCCCACAGACGCAGCCGCAGACCGTGGCCGTGCGGCTCCGGGTCGGGCGGGACGGGGAGCGGGTCGGGAGTGCGGACGGGGGCTGAGTGCTGTTCGTACGTCGGAGCCATGACACCAATTGAAACCCGCCCCCACCACCTAGCCAACGTCCACGGCAGCGCCCCGAAAGGGGCGCGGGGAACTGCGCGACCAGCCACAACGGCGCAGCACAGGACCGACGACACCACACCGCGGCACCCCCGGAGGGGCTACGTGGGGCGGAACACGGGCACGCCGACGCGGAACGTCACCGTCAGATCCGCGCCCGCACGGAGGGCTGCCGCGTCGCAGTCCACCACCTCCGTCATCATCCGCGGCCCCTCCGCGAGGTCCACGACGGCGGCGACGTACGGCGTGCGCTCGCCGAAGGGCGGCAGGTCGTTGCGGTGCACCACGGACCAGGTGTAGAGCGTCGCCCGACCGCTCGCCCGCTCCCAGCCGACGTCCTCGCTCCAGCAGTGCGGGCAGAACTCCCGCGGGTAGTGGTGCGCCCGGCCGCAGGCCCGGCAGCGGCGCAGCAGGAGCCGGCCGTCGGCCGCCGCGTCCCAGTACGGCCGGGTGAAGGCATCGATCTCCGGCCGGTCGAAGCCCTCCGCATGCATCAGAACCACCCGAGCGCGGCGTCGAGGGACCACGTCTGCCACGCCATGCCGAACAGCCCGACGACCGAGATGAGCGCCATCATCGAGTTCTGCCCCTGCTCGGCCCAGTCGTGGATCATGAGGACGAAGTAGACGAGGTTCAGCAGCGCCCCGCCGGCCAGCGCGAGCGGGGTCAGAAAGCCCAGTACCAGGCCGACGCCGAGGGCGAGTTCCGCGTACAGGACGACGTACGCCATCGTCCTCGGCCGGGGTTTCACCACGGTGTCGAAGCCGGAGCGGACCAGGGTCCAGCGGTGCTTCGCCGCGATGTCCGCGGCCCACGTGATGCCCGTGCCGCGCCGGAGCCAGGCCTTCCTGTCCTTGTGCCGCCAGCTCTCCAGCCACCACAGCCCGAGCCCGACGCGCAGCACCGCCAGCCACTCGGCACCGCTGAGCCAGATCGTGTCCATGGACCCTCCCCGCCCGCCGCTTCGAATCTGACGGTATGTCAGTTCAGTGGATTCAGCTAGTTCAGCGGACGCCCAGCGCTCACGCAAGGCCGGCGTCACAACCGGCCCGGCCCGCAACCGACCCGGACCGCAACGGGACTTGGCCGCGACCCGGGCGCAACCGCTCGGGCGGGCAACGGGATTCGCCGACATCCGAGTGCCCCACGTCACACACCCCGTCCACTCCCCCCACAGGCGTGATCAATCCGGTACCAATTCCGGTCTTGACCGAGACCCATCAACGAGGTGCGTGGTTACGCTCGCGCTCATGGCCGTCTCCCGCGCCTCCGCGCCGCACCCCACCACACCCGCCGACCGCCCCGTCTATGTGATCGGCGCCGGACCCGGCGGCCTGGCCGCCGCGCACGCGCTGCGGGCCCGGGGCGTACGGGCCGTCGTCCTGGAGAAGGCCGACCGGGTCGGGGCGTCCTGGCGGCGCCACTACGACCGGCTCCGACTGCACACCACCCGCCGCCTGTCGGCGCTGCCCGGACTGCCGATCCCGCGCCGGTTCGGCCGCTGGGTGGCACGCGACGACATGGTGCGGTACCTGGAGAAGTACGCCGAGTTCCACGCACTGGAGATCGTCACCGGGGTCGAGGTGTCCCGCATCGAGCGGACGGCCGACGGGACGGGCTGGCTGCTGCGCGCCTCCGGCGGCCGGGAGCTGACCGGCAGCGCGGTGGTCGTCGCCACCGGGTACAACCACACCCCGCGCGTGCCCGACTGGCCGGGGCGCGACGCGTACCCCGGCACGTTCCTGCACGCCGGCGAGTACCGCAACGCCCAGCCGTACGCCGGGCGTGACGTGCTCGTCGTCGGGGTGGGCAACACCGGCGCGGAGATCGCCGTGGACCTGGTGGAGGGGGGCGCCTCGCGGGTGCGGCTGTCCGTGCGCACCGCTCCGCACATCATGCGGCGGTCCACCGCGGGGTGGCCCGCCCAGTACTCGGCCGTACTGGTACGGCGCCTGCCCGTCGCGCTCGTCGACCGGCTGGCCCGGCCGGTGGCCCGGATGAGCGTGCCCGACCTGTCCGCGTACGGACTGCCGCGACCGGAGACCGGGCTGTACAGCCGGGTCACCGCGGGGGCGATCCCGGTGCAGGACGTGGGCCTCGTCGACGCCGTACGGTCCGGCCGGGTCGAGATCGTGGCCGCCGTCGAGGGGTTCGAGGACGGGAAGGTGGCCCTCGCCGACGGCGGCCGGCTGTCACCCGACGCCGTGATCACCGCCACCGGGTACGCGCGCGCCCTGGAGGGCCTGGTCGGCCATCTCGACGTACTCGACGCGCGCGGCAGACCGGTCGTACACGGCGGCCACACCCCGAAAAACGCCCCCGGCCTGTACTTCACCGGCTTCACCAACCCCATCAGCGGCATGCTCCGCGAAATGGCCCTCGACGCCGAGAAGATAGCGAAGACGATCACGACACAAGCGGCACGGGCCCATTGAGGCGGTGGACGGAGAGCCTGCGGCACGCGGCACGGCGCGGGTGACGCGGTCGGTACGGGCAGCGTGAGGCGGGGCACGGACAGCTTCACACTCGGCGCTGGGAGTGTTGAGCCGGCGGCAGCCAGGTCACTTTGGGCGGGGACTTTGCCTGCACAGGCGTTCCTGACGTCGCGTCAGTTCAGTAATCTGACACTGCGTCAGTTAATTGTGCTGTCACACAGGAGCGGGCGGAACGATGCTTGGATCGACCCACGGCACCCTCACCACCGACTCCCGCCGGGCCCGGATCATCGCCTGCGGCGAACAGCGGCCCGGGGCCGCCGTCCACGGCCGGGCGGCCGACGCGGACGACCTCGACGTCAGCGGCCGGCCGCTGAACGCGGACGTACCGGACCTGGACCGTTTCTTCCGGCCCCGGTCCGTCGCCGTGGTCGGCGCCTCGGACACGGAGGGCCGGCCGAACACCGGCATCACCCGGCAGCTCCTGTCCTGGGCGGAACGGGTGGGCGCCCGGGTGCACCCGGTGCATCCGACCCGGCCGGCCGTCTTCGGCATCCCCTGCGCCGCCTCCGTCGCCGACCTTCCCGAACCCGTCGACCTCGCGGTGCTGCTGGTCGCCGACCCCCTGCCGCTGATCACGGAACTCGCCGACGCCAAGGCACGGTTCGCGGTCGCCTTCGCCTCCGGGTTCGCGGAGACCGGCGCGGCGGGCGCCGCGGCCCAGGTCGAACTCGCCGCCGCCGTCCGGGACTCCGGGCTACGGCTGCTCGGGCCGAACACCAACCTCAACGCCTTCGAACGGTTCCGGGACGACCTCCAGGGGCCCGCGATCGCGCTCATCACCCAGTCCGGGCACCAGGGGCGCCCGGTCTTCGCCCTCCAGGAACTGGGCGTCCGGCTCTCCCACTGGGCGCCCACCGGCAACGAGGCCGACCTGGAGACCGCCGACTTCATCTCCTACTTCGCCGGGCGCCCCGAGGTCGGCGCCATCGCCTGCTACGTGGAGGGCCTCAAGGACGGCCGTTCCTTCCTGCTGGCCGCGGACCGGGCCGCCCGGCGCCGGGTGCCGGTGGTCGCGGTCAAAGTGGGTCGCACGCAGGCAGGGGCCCGCACCGCCGCCTCCCACACCGGCAAGCTGACCGGAGCGGACGACGTGGTCGACGCGGCCATGCGGCAGTACGGGGTGATCCGGGTCGACGGCCTCGACGAACTCCAGGACACCGCCGCCCTGTTGGCCCGGGCCCGGGCCCCGCGCGCCGACGGGGTCGTCGTCTACTCGATCTCCGGCGGCACGGGCGCGCACGTCGCCGACCTGGCGGCCGGGGCGGGACTCCGCCTGCCGGAGCTGTCCGCCGGCCGGCAGGCGGAGCTGCACCGGTGGATACCGGAGTACCTGAGCGTGGCCAACCCGGTCGACAACGGCGGCCATCCCGTCGGCGACGAGCGCGGCCGGAAGATCATCGACGCGATCCTCGCCGACCCCGAGGTGGGGGTGCTCATCTGCCCGGTCACCGGGCCGTTCCCGCCGCTGAGCGACCGGCTCGTACGGGACCTGGTGGACGCGGCGGAGACCACCGACAAGCTGGTGTGCGTGGTGTGGGGGTCGCCGGTGGGCACCGAGCCCGCCTACCGCGAGGTCCTGCTCGGCTCCTCCCGGGTGGCCACCTTCCGCACGGTCGGCAACTGCCTCACCGCGGTCCGCGCCTACCTCGACCACCACCGCTTCGTACGCGCCTACCGCTCCCCCTTCGACGAGGCGCCGCGCTCCCCCTCGCCCTCCTTCCGCAAGGCGCGGGCACTGCTGCGGCCGGGGCAGCAGCTGAGCGAGCACGCGGCGAAGCAACTGCTGCGCGCCTACGGCATCCGGGTGCCGCGCGAGCAGCTGGTGAGCAGTGCGGCGGGCGCCGTGCGGGCGGCCGGGCAGGTCGGCTATCCGGTGGTGATGAAGGCGTCCGGGACGCGGGTCGCCCACAAGACCGAGCTGGGCCTGGTGCGGATCGGGCTGACGTCGGCGAGCCAGGTGCGGGACGCCTACCGCGAGTTGACCGACACCGCGCGGTACGAGGGCGTCTCGCTGGACGGCGTCCTGGTGTGCCAGATGGTCGAGCGGGGCGTGGAGATGGTCGTCGGCGTCACCCACGACGACCTGTTCGGGCCGACCGTGACCGTGGGGCTCGGCGGGGTGCTGGTCGAGGTGTTGCGGGACACGGCCGTGCGGGTGCCGCCGTTCGGCGAGGAGCAGGCCCGGGACATGCTCGGCGACCTGCGCGGGCGGGCCCTGCTCGACGGGGTGCGGGGGCGGCCGCCGGCCGATCTCGACGCGCTCGTCGAGGTCGTCCTGCGGGTGCAGCGCATGGCCCTGGAACTCGGCGGCGAACTGGCCGAGCTGGACATCAACCCGCTGATGGTGCTGCCCCAGGGGCAGGGCGCGGTGGCCCTGGACGCGCTGGCGGTGTGCCGGTGACCGGGGAGGCGCAGGCGGGGGCGTCCGGTGGCGCGGTGACGGGGACGAGCATGGGGATGGGGATGGGCATGGGGATACGGCACGAGGTGCGCGACCGCGTCTCGCGCATCACGCTCGACCGGCCCGAGGCGCTGAACGCCCTCACCCCCGAACTGCGCGAGCGCGTCATCGCGCTGCTGGCGGAGGCGTCCGCCGACCCGGACGTACGGGCCGTGCTGCTCACCGGGACCGGGCGCGGCTTCTGCGCGGGGGCGGACCTGCGGGGCGGTGCTACGGCGGGCGAGCGGGTCGCCGGTGACGTGGCGCGCATGCTGCGGCTCGGGGCGCAGCAGCTGATCGCGGCCGTGCTGGACTGTGAGAAGCCGGTGCTGGCCGCGGTGAACGGCACGGCGGCCGGCCTCGGCGCGCATCTCGCGCTCGCCTGCGATCTGGTCCTGGCCGCCGAATCGGCCCGCTTCATCGAGGTGTTCGTGCGCCGCGGCCTGGTACCGGACGGCGGCGGCGCCTATCTCCTGCCCCGGTTGGTCGGGCCGCAGCGCGCCAAGGAGCTGATGTTCTTCGGCGACGCCCTGCGCGCGGCGGACGCGGAGCGGCTGGGGCTCGTCAACCGGGTCGTGCCGGATGGGGAGTTGGCGAAGACGGCGGGTCTGTGGGCGGAGCGGCTGGCCGCCGGGCCGACCCGGGCGCTCGCGCTCACCAAGCAGCTCGTCAACGCCTCCCTCGACGCCGACCGAGCCACCGCGTTCACCGCCGAGGCGACGGCCCAGGAAATCAACATGCCCACACACGACGCCCAGGAGGGCCTGACGGCCTTCGGCGAGCGCCGGGACCCCGTCTTCAAGGGCCGCTGACCGTCACGACGCCTGAACCCCACGGCCGGCTTCCAGAACCGCACCTTTCCGCCGCCGGGGTTCCTATCTGACGATGCGTCAGCTTCAATGGTGGTGTGATGGGACACGCAGGGATGGCGGCCGTCGCCGTCCGTTACCTCAGGTCCGTGCCGGGCTCCGCCGGCCCCGTCGAGCCGCTGCCGCGCCCCGATCTACGGTGCGTCCGCGAGGACGAGCGGGCGCCGGTGGACCGGACGGAGTTCCGCCGGGTGCTCGGGCACTTCGCGACCGGCGTGACGGTGATCACTGCACCGGCCGCCGAGGGCGAGACCGCCCCGGCCGGCTTCGCCTGCCAGTCCTTCTCCTCCCTCTCCCTCGATCCCCCGCTGGTCGCCTTCATGGTGGGCCGTACGTCGACGACCTGGCCGCGCATCGCCCGCGCGGGCGTCTTCTGCGTCAACGTCCTCGCCGCCGACCAGGGCGACCTGTGCCGCGCCTTCGCGGTGAGCGGCGCGGACAAGTTCACGGACGTCCCCCACGACGCGGCACCGGTCACCGGCTCCCCCCGGCTGACCGGCGCCGCCGCATGGATCGACTGCACGATCCACGCGGTGCACACGGGCGGCGACCACCTGATCGTGGTGGGCCGGGTGACCACCCTGGGCACCCCCGCCCAGGACACCCCACCCCTGCTGTTCCACCGGGGCCGCTTCCTCTAGCCGAGTCGCCGGTCCAGGCGGGCTGTCCCGGACGGGTCGCCGGTCCAGGCGGGCTGGACCGTTGCCGGGGTCGGTGGGTGGCGGCGGATGATCAGGGCCATGAGGGCCGCTGCCGCGCACAGGGTGCCGGAGGCGTACCAGACCATGTCGTAGGAGCCGAAGACATCGCGTGAGACGCCGCCCAGGTAGGCGACGAGGGCCGCGCCGACCTGGTGGGAGGCGAGTACCCAGCCGAAGACGATGGCGCTGTCCGCGCCGTACTGCTCGCGGCACAGGGCGAGGGTGGGCGGCACGGTGGCGACCCAGTCGAGGCCGTAGAAGACGATGAAGAAGATCATCGGCGGGTGGATGCTCGGCCCGAGCAGCATGGGCAGGAAGAGCAGGGAGATCCCGCGCAGGGCGTAGTACACGGCGAGCAGGCGGCGCGGCTCGAAGCGGTCGGTGAACCAGCCGGAGGCGATCGTGCCGACCACGTCGAACACGCCGATGACCGCGAGCAGCGACGCCGCCGTCGTGATGGGCATGCCGTGGTCGTGGGCGGCGGGCACGAAGTGGGTCTGGATCAGGCCGTTGGTGGAGGCGCCGCAGATCGCGAAGGTGCCGGCGAGCAGCCAGAAGGGCCCGGTGCGGGCGGCGGAGGCCAGCACGGCGAGGGTGCGCCGGGCGGCGCCGGTGACGGGGGCCGGCTTGGGCACGAACTCCGGTGCGCCGTACGGCTTGAGGCCCACGTCGGCCGGGTGGTCGCGCAGCAGCAGCCATACGAACGGGACGACCGCGAGGGCGGCAAGGGCGACCGTCACGGCGGCCGGACGCCAGTCGTACGTCTCGACGGTCCAGGACAGCACCGGCAGGAAGATCAGCTGCCCGGAGGCGGAGGCGGCGGTGAGGATGCCGGTGACCAGTCCGCGGCGCTCGGTGAACCAGCGGTTGGTGACGGTCGCGGCGAAGGCGAGGGCCATGGAGCCGGAGCCGAGCCCGACCAGCAGGCCCCAGCACAGCAGCAGTTGCCAGGCCGCCGTCATCCACACGGTCAGGCCCGAGCCCAGCGCGATCACGGTCAGCGCGACGGCGACCACCTTGCGGATGCCGAAGCGGTCCATCAGCGCGGCGGCGAACGGCGCGGTCAGCCCGTACAGCGCGAGATTGATGGAGACCGCCGCGCCGATCGTGCCGCGCGACCAGCCGTACTCCTGGTGCAGCGGGTCGATGAGCAGGCCGGGCAGCGAGCGGAAGGCCGCCGCGCCGATGATCGTGACGAACGTGACGGCGGCCACGAACCACGCGCGGTGCACCGGTGTGCCGCGGCCCCGCCACGGACGCGCCGATCGGGACTCGTCCGGCCGCCGGACGGCCGCTGCGGCATCGCTTGTCTGAGTCACGTCATAGAGCTTCCGGTGCCGCAACGCCTCCGGCGAGTGGCCCGGAGGACAGCGTTCGTTAGGATCGGGCCATGACCGCAGAGCCGTACTTCCGCCCGCACCGCGTCGTCGTCCTCGCGCTGGACGGCCTGCTCCCCTTCGAACTGGGCATCCCGCACCGGGTCTTCGGCCGCCCCAGGGACGCCCGCGGGCGGCACCTGTACGAGGTCGTCACCTGCTCGGTCCGGCCGCCGGGACCGGTGGAGACCGACGCCGACTTCGCCGTCCATGTGGCGCACGGTCCGGAGGCCCTGGCCACCGCCGACACCGTCGTCGTCCCGGCCTCGTACGAGCTGGGCCCCGTCTACGAGCGGGGCGTGCTCGGCGAGGAGCTGGCCGCCGCGCTCGCCCGTGTCCGCCCCGGCACCCGGCTCGCCTCCATCTGCACCGGCGTGTACGTCCTCGCCGCCGCCGGGCGCCTCGACGGCCGCCCGGCGACCACCCACTGGGCCGACGCGGAACGGTTCCAGCGGATGTTCCCGAAGATCAAAGTGGACGCCGACGTGCTGTTCATCGACGACGGCGACGTGCTGACCTCGGCGGGCGTCGCCGCCGGGATCGACCTGTGCCTGCACCTCGTGCGCCGCGACCACGGCACCGCCGTCGCCAACGACGTGGCCCGCCGCATGGTCGTACCGCCGCACCGCGACGGCGGCCAGGCGCAGTACATCCACCGGCCGGTGCCGGACCCGCAGCTGGCCACCACGACCGCCGCCCGCGCCTGGGCGCTTGGCCGCCTCGACGAACCGATCCAGCTGCGCGACCTGGCCGAGCAGGAGGCCATGTCGGTACGCACCTTCACCCGCCGCTTCCGCGAGGAGGTCGGCGTCAGCCCCGGCCAGTGGCTCACCCAGCAGCGCATCGAACGCGCCCGGCACCTGCTGGAGTCCACCGACCTCTCCGTCGACCAGGTGGCCCGGGACGCGGGCTTCGGTACGGCCCAGTCGATGCGCCAGCATCTGCAGACGGCGCTCGGCGTCACACCCACCGCGTACCGGCGCACCTTCCGCGCGGACGGTCAGAACGTCAGCACCGCGCGGGCCAGCCGTCCCGCCGCCGCGTCCGCCCGGGCCTTGTCGAAGTCCTCGACCGGGTAGGTCCCGGTCACCAACTCGTCCAGCAGCAGTTGTCCTTGGCGGTACAGCTCGGCGTACAGGGCGATGTCACGCTGGGGGCGGGCGGAGCCGTAGCGGCAGCCGAGGATCGACTTGTCCAGGTACATGGCGGAGACCAGGAAGGACGCCTCGGCCGTGGCCGGCGGCACCCCGAGCAGGACCGCCTGCCCGTGCCGGTCCAGCAGGTCGACCGCCCGGCGGATCAGATCGGTGCGGCCGACGCACTCGAAGGCGTGGTCCGCGCCGTTCGGCAGGACGTTCCGCACCGCGTCCGCTGAGGTCAGGAAGTCGGTCGCGCCGAACCGCCGGGCCGGCGCCTCCTTCGCCGGGTTGGCGTCCACCGCCACGATCCGCAGGGCGCCCGCGATCCGGGCGCCCTGGATGACGTTCAGACCGATCCCGCCCGCGCCGATCACCAGCACGCTGTCCCCGCGCTCCACCCGGGCCCGGTTGAGCACGGCGCCCACGCCGGTCAGCACCCCGCAGCCGATCAGCGCGGCGCACGGCAGCGGGACGTCCTTCGGGATGCGGACCGCCTGCACCGCCTTGACGACCGTGCGTTCCGCGAAGGCCGAGTTGGACGCGAACTGGAACAGCGGCTCCCCGCCGCGGGTGAACGGCCGGCCCGGGCGGCCGATGGCCCGGCGGCACATGGTCGGCCGGCCGCGGTCGCAGTCCGCGCACGTACCGCAGTTCGCGAGCGTGGACAACGCGACATGGTCGCCGGGCGCCACATGTGTTACGCCCACACCGACCGCTTCCACCACCCCCGCACCCTCATGGCCCAGCACCACCGGAACCGGGAAAGGTATGGTGCCGTCCACCACCGACAGATCGCTGTGGCACAGCCCGGCCGCGGCGACCGCGACCAGCACCTCGCCGGGGCCCGGATCCCGCACCCGAAGATCGTCGACGACCCGTACCCGCTCACCGTCGAACACCACACCGCGCATCACACGGCTCCCTTCGGCTCCCTCGGCAGACCGAGCACACGCTCGGCGATGATGGTGCGCTGAACCTGGTCGGAGCCGCCGTAGATGGTGTCGGCCCGGGAGAACAGGAACAGGTGCTGCGCCGGGTCCAGTGCGTACGGCTGCTGCGGGGACCAGTCCGCCGGGCCGGCGGCGGCCGCCGCGCCCCGCACCCGCACCGCCAGCTCGCCCAGCCGCTGGTGCCAGCCCGCCCACAGCAGCTTGGCCACGCTGGGCGCGCCCGGGTCGTCCGCGCCGCCCAGGGTGCGCAGGGCGTTCCAGCGCATGGTGCGCAGCTCGGCCCACAGCCGGACGAGGCCGGCGCGCAGGACCGGGTCCGCTGCCGCGCCGGTCCGCACCGCCGTGCGGACGACCTGCTCCAGTTCCCGCGCGAAGCCGATCTGCTGGGCGAGCGTCGACACCCCGCGTTCAAAACCGAGCAGGCTCATCGCCACCCGCCAGCCCGCGCCCTCACCGCCGACGACGTGCTCCACGCGCGCGTACGCCCCGTCGAAGAAGACCTCGTTGAAGTCGCTCGTGCCCGTCAGCTGCCGGATCGGGCGGACCTCGATCCGGCCCGGCTGGTCCATGGGCACGAGCAGAAAACTGAGCCCGTGGTGCCGGCGGGAGTCCGGGTCGGTACGGGCCAGCACGAAGCACCAGTCGGCCTCGTGAGCGAGGGACGTCCAGATCTTCTGGCCGCTGACGCGGTAGCCGTGCGGCTCGCGTACGGCGGTGGTGCGTACGCCGGCCAGGTCGGAACCCGCGCCGGGTTCGCTGTAGCCCTGGCACCACAGCTCCTCGCCGGCCGCGACGGGCGGCAGGAAGCGGGCCTTCTGCTCAGCGGTGCCGTGGGCGATGAGGGTGGGTGCGAGCAGGTTCTCGCCGATGTGCCCGGAGCGTGCGGGTGCGCCCGAGCGGGCGTACTCCTCGGCCCAGGCGACCTGCTGGGTCAGTCCGGCGGTGCGGTTGCCGTAGCCCGGCTCCGGCCAGCCCAGACCTATCCAGCCGGCCTTGCCGAGCGTGCGTTCCCAGGAGCGGCGGTCCTGGGTGGCGCCGGCGTGCGCGGCGAGCCAGGCGCGGGCCTCGGAGCGGAATGCGTGGTCCTCTGGCGTGAAGCCGAACTCCATGCTGCGTCTCCCTGCGCGGGTGCGTTGGCTGGGGCGTGGTCGCGCCGTGGGGGCGGGCGTCGTCTGCTGTCTGCGGGTGCGTTGGGCTGGGGCGTGGTCGCGCCGTGGGGGCGGGCGTCGTCTGCGGGTGCGTTGGGCTGGGGCGTGGTCGCGCCGTGGGGGCGGGCGTCGTCTGCCGTCTGCGGGTGCGTTGTGGCTGGTCGCGCAGTTCCCCGCGCCCCTGTCGGGGCGCTGCTGGACCGTGGGCTCGTGCGTTCGGTCTGCTGGTGCGTCGTGGCTTGTCGCGCAGTTTTCCGCGCCCCTGTCGGGGGTCATGCGTTTGGGCGGGAGTTTGAGCGGGCAGCCTTTGCCATGGCTGTGAGTTGGGTCAGCAAGGGCATCGGGTCGACGCCCACCGTGCCGGGTAGGAAGTCGGCGATGCGTTCCGGGGTCCAGGTGCCTTCCGTGTAGGCGGCTCGCAGTTCGCGGGGCTGGGCCCAGACGGCGATCTTGGGACCGGCGATCGTGTACACCTGGCCGGTGATGGGCAGTTCGCGGGCGCGGTCGGAGAGCAGGTAGACCACGAGCGCGGCGACATCCTCCGGTTCGCCGATCTCCGTCAGCTCCATCGGCACCCCGGCCGACATCCGGGTGCGGGCCACGGGTGCCACGGCGTTCGCGGTCACCCCGTACCGGTGCAGGCCGAGCGCCGCGCTGCGGACCAGGGAGATGATCCCGCCCTTCGCGGCGCTGTAGTTGGCCTGGGACACCGAGCCCTGGTGGTTGCCGCTGGTGAAGCCGATCAGCGTGCCGGACCGCTGTTCGCGCATGACCGCGGCGGCGGCGCGGAACACGGTGAACGTGCCCTTGAGGTGGGTGGCGAGCACCGGGTCCCACTCCTGCTCGGACATGTTGAACAGCATCCGTTCCCGCAGGATCCCGGCGACGCAGACGACCCCGTCGAGGCGCCCGTACGCCGACAGGGCCGTCTCGACGACCCGCCGGCCGCCGGCCATCGTGGAGACGTCGTCGGCGACCGCGACCGCCTCGCCGCCCGCCGTCTCGATCTCCTTGACGACGGTGTCGGCGACCTCGCTGCTCGGCGCGCTGCCGTCGGTCGCCACACCGTAGTCGTTGACGACGACCCGCGCTCCCTCGGCCGCCGCCGCGAGGGCGACCGCGCGGCCGATGCCCCGCCCGGCGCCCGTCACGGCGACGGCCTTGCCTGCCAAGAAGTTCCCCACGCCCGGCCCCTTCCCGCGGTTTCTGACGGACCGTTAGATTCTATGGCGCTTCAGACAGCCGGAGACAAGCCCCGGGAGGCCACGATGTCCTTGCCCGACGAGTTCCACGCCATCGCCAAGCGCGTGAACAACTGGGGCCGTTGGGGGGCGGACGACGAGATCGGCACCCTGAACCTGATCACCGACGAGGTGGTCCGGCAGGCCGCGGCCACCGTCCGCTCCGGGCGCCGCGTCCCGCTCGCACTGCCGCTGTGCCAGGACGGCGTGCAGACCGGGATGATCCCCGGCCGGGTCAATCCGCTGCACGCGATGGTGCAGATCAACCAGGAGGTCTTCGGGCCGGGGACGGTCGCATGCAGCGACGACGCCGTGACGATGGGCCTGCAGGCCGGCACGCACTGGGACGCGCTGCCCCATGTCTCGCACTCCGGGAAGCTCTACAACGGACGGCCCGCCCACACGGTGTCGGCGCACGGCGGCGCGGAGTTCGGCGGCATCGACAAGGTCCGGCATCTGGTCTCGCGCGGCGTGCTGCTGGACGTGGCACGCGCGCGTGGCGTGGACCGGCTGGAGGGCGGGCACGCGGTCACCCCGGAGGATCTCGACGCGGCCGAGGAACTGGCCGGTACCCGGGTGCGGGCCGGTGACGTGGTGCTGGTGCGGACGGGGCAGATACGGGCGTATCTGGCGGGCGACAAGCACGGTTACGCCCATCCCTCGCCGGGTCTTTCGGTGCGCACCCCGGAGTGGTTCCACGCGCGCGATGTCGCGGCCGTCGCGAACGACACGCTCACCTTCGAGGTCTTCCCGCCCGAGATCGACGGGCTGTGGCTGCCCGTGCACGCCCTCGACCTGGTGGAGATGGGGATGCTCCAGGGGCAGAACTGGAATCTCGAAGAGTTGTCCACAGCCTGTGGAGAAGCGGGCCGGTACGCCTTCCTGCTGTCGGCGATGCCCGAACCGTTCGCAGGCGCCACGGGTACGCCGGTCGCCCCGGTGGCCATCCTCTGAGGCTTCTTCCGGGGCTCCGGCCCGACCCACACTCGACGAGGGCTTCCGTCACCAAGCCCTTGCCGTCCCCTCGCGGCGAATCGCAGACCACAAGCGTGATCAGACGGTCACGAGGCGTCAACACCCGTACGAGGATTTATTGGTTATGCCTTCTTCATACGGGTGCGCACGGATGCACGGACCGGCGCATCGCCATGTTCCCGGGCTACACCGCCTCGAACGCCAGCCCCTCGTACGCGGACCCGCTGCCCCCGTACGCCGCCGCCGCGCTCCCCTGGGGCCGGTCGCACCGGTCGAGTTCGCACCAGATGCGCTTGCCCCCGCCCTCCGGGTTCCAGCCCCAGCGGTCGGCGAGGCCGTCGACGAGCGCGAGGCCCCGGCCACCGGTCGCCTCGCCGCCGGCGCACCGCGGCACCGGCGCCCGAGCGCTGGTGTCGGCCACCTCCAGGCGCACCGTGGCCGGCTCCGCCGCCGTACCGGGCAGCGAGAGCCTGAGGACGGCGGGACAGCCGGTGTGCACCACGGCGTTGGTCACCAGCTCGGACACGAGCAGGATCAGGATCTCGGCCAACTGCTCGTCGGCCGCTATCCCGGACCCGGCGAGCCGCGAACGGGCCCATCTGCGGGCCCGCCCCACCTCTGCGGGGTCGGGTCGGATCTCCAGCTGCACTTGAAGCACCTGCACCGCTCACACCATCCGAACCGGCGGACACATGACCCGACGCCACGCGCACGCCACGACGAGGGCCGCGACGAGCACCACGACGAAGGCCACGATCGTAGCCATTTTCTGCATGGGCAGGACAACGACCACAGCAAGGGTCACGGAACGTGACTCCCTTACGAGACAGCATGGTTGACGTACAGTCACCCCAACAAGCGCTTCGGGCATATTCCAGCGCGAAGGAGTACGCGTGCGGCATACTGTGCGACGCTCGCGGCGGGGGGCCGCACGGGCGGGGACGAAAGCCCTGATCGCCCCGCGAGCAGCAGCGCGCACCGCCGGATGCGGAGCCACCCCAGGGGCAACACCGGCATGGCTCGTGCTCGGAACCGCTCGCATCCCACACAAGGTACCGGAGGGGACGGCCGACTCCGGGCCGTGACGAGTCACGCGGAGGACACAAGCCGATATCAACGCTCCGTGATCCGGGAATGCCACGTTCCGTGACATCGGCGAGGGGTGCGCGGCACCCGGCAGCCCGGCGGGTTCTCCCCGGCCGTCAGCCGGCCAGATCGGCGGCGAGCAGTTCCGCTCCGTCGGTGCCGCCCCCGCCGCGCCGGGCCCGCAGCCATGCCCGTTTCAGCTGGAGATGAACCTCGGACTCCCAGGTGAAGCCCATGCCGCCGTGCACCTGGAGGCAGTCCCGGGCGCCGCGCACGGCCGCCTCGTCGGCGAGCAGCCGGGCCGCCGCGATGTCCACCGGGTCGCCGGTGACGGCCGCCGCGTACACCGCTGCGCGCGCCGTCTCGGCCCGCACCAGCATGTCCGCGCACAGGTGTTTGACCGCCTGGAACGCCCCGACGGGCTGTCCGAACTGCTCACGTGTCCGGGCGTGTTGCACGGCCAGTTCGCACACGCGCGTGGCCGTGCCGAGTTGTTCGGCCGCGGTGAGCAGGACCGCCACGGGGTCCGGCGCGACGGAGCCAGGCACCACAGGGTCAGGCGCGACGGGGCCCGGCGTGACGGGGCCAGCCGCCGCGCCGACCAACCCGGCACCGCCGACCGCTCCGGCCTTACCAACCGCCACGGCCCCAGCGACCGCCCGGACCTCACCGATCGCTCCCGCCCCGCCGGCCGCCCCGGCCGAAGGCACCCGGTGCAGCGGGGTCAGCGGGTCCACCGACCGCACCGGGACCGCCGCCGAGGCGTCCCCGCGCACCACGTCGGCCGCCGTCAGCCACTCCACGAGGCCCCCGTCCACGGCCGTCACCACCGCCTCCCCGGTGGCCGCCCCCGGCACGGTGCCGGCCGCGAGATGCGTGGCCACCAGCGGGCCGGGCAGCAGCGCCCGGCCGGCCTCCTCGAAGGCCAGCACCGCCTCCGGCAGCCCGGCCCCCGCCCCGCCGTCCGCCTCGGGCAGCCGCAGCGCGAACAGGCCCGCCGCGCCCAGCTCCCGCCACAGCGCCCGGTCCAAGCGGGGCGGGCCGAGCGCGGCCCGCAACTGCCACGCGTCCCGCCGACGGGCCAGCAGCTGCCGCACACCGTCCCGCAACGCGCGTTGCTCCCCGGTGAGTTGAAAGCGCATCGGCCGCTCACCGCCCCTTCGGCAGGCCGAGGATCCGCTCGGCCACGATGTTCCGCTGGATCTGCGACGTACCGGCGGCGATGGTGTACGACAGGGAGGACAGCCGGTCGAGGACCCACGGCCGGTCCAGGTCGAGGCAGTCCGCGCCGAGGACGTCGGCCGCCGCGTCGTACAGCTCCTGACGGGCGTGCGAATACCTCAGTTTGAAGACCGAACCGCCGACCCCTGGCACCCCGCCGACCCGTTCGGCCTCGCTCACGTTCCACTGCGTCAGCCGCCACAGGGCCCGGAACTCCGCGTTGAGCACGCCGAGCCTGCGGCGCAGCGCCGCATCGTCCCAGCGGCCGTTGGCGCGGGCCTCGCGGGCGAGTTCGCCCAGCACCCGGCGGCAGGCGACCACCTCACCGGCGAAGGCCGTGCCCCGCTCGAAGGAGAGCGTCACCATGGTCACGCGCCAGCCGTCGTTCTCCGCGCCGACCCGGTTGGCCACCGGCACCCGCACCTCGTCGAGGAAGACCTCGGCGAACTCCGCCGACCCGGCGAGCGTGCGCAGCGGCCGTACGGTGACGCCCGGGGCGTCCATGGGCATCGCCAGCCAGGTGATGCCCCGGTGCCGCGGCGCGTCGGGGTCGGTGCGGACCAGCAGCTCGCACCAGTCGGCGACCTCGGCGTGCGACGTCCAGACCTTGGACCCGCTCACCACGTAGTGGTCGCCGTCCCGCCACGCGCGCGTGCGCAGCGCGGCGAGGTCGGATCCGGCGTCCGGTTCGCTGAAGCCCTGGCACCACACCTCCTCGCCGCGCAGGATCGGCGGCAGCCAGCGCGCCCGCTGCGCGGCCGTCCCCTCCGCGGCGATCGTCGGGCCGGCGTGCAGCAGCCCGACGAAGCCCGCCCCCACATAGGGCGCGCCCGCCCGCTCCGTCTCCTCCAGGAAGATCAGCAGCTGCGTCGGCGGTGCGTCCCAGTGCACATCGGCGTACCCGGCGTCGTACAGCATCCGCTGCCAGCCGAGGTCGTAGGCGCGGCGCGCGGGCCAGTCCTCCGGGGACGGCCTGGCCGGCAGGGTGGGCAGCGCCTTGGCCAGCCACTGACGCAGCCGCGCCCGGAAGTCCTCCTCCTCCGGCGTGTACGACAGGTCCACTAGCGGTCCAGGTCGAGGCCGAGCATGCGGATGGCGTTGCCCCGCATCAGCTTGTACACGGTCTCCTCGTCGAGGCCCTTCACATGGTCGAGGGCGACCTCCTTGGTGTGCGGGAAGGTCGAGTCGACGTGCGGGTAGTCGGTCTCGAAGGTGGCGTTGTCGCGGCCCACGGCGTCCAGGGACGCGACCCCGTGCTTGTCGCGGAAGAAGCAGCAGAAGATCTGCCGGTAGTAGTACGTCGACGGCGGTTCCGGGATCAGGTCGCGGACGCCGCCCCAGGCGCGGTGCTCCTCCCAGACGTCGTCGGCGCGTTCCAGGGCGTACGGGACCCAGCCCATCTGGCCCTCGGAATAGGCCAGTCTGAGCCGCGGGAACTTCACCAGCACGCCGCTGAACAGGAAGTCCATCATCGAGGCCATCGCGTTGTTGAAGCTGAGCGAGGCCTGGACGGCGGGCGGCGCGTCCGGCGAGGCGGCCGGCATCTGCGAGGAGGAGCCGATGTGCATGTTGACGACGGTCCCGGTCTCCTGGCAGGCGGCGAAGAACGGGTCCCAGTGGCCGGAGTGGATGGAGGGCAGCCCGAGGTGGGTGGGGATCTCGGAGAAGGTCACCGCCCGCACCCCGCGCTCGGCGTTGCGCCGGATCTCCGCGACCGCGAGGTCCACGTCCCACAGCGGGATCAGGCACAGCGGGATGAGCCGGCCGCCGCTGCCCGCGCACCACTCCTCCACCATCCAGTCGTTGTAGGCGCGCACGCAGGCGAGCGCGACCTCCTTGTCGTGGGCCTCGGCGAAGGTCTGCCCGCAAAAGCGCGGGAAGGTCGGGAAGCAGAGGCTGGCCTCGACGTGGTTGAGGTCCATGTCCTTGAGCCGCTCGACGGGGTCCCAGCAGCCGGGCCGCATCTGCTCCCGGGTGATCCCCTCCAGGGTCATCTCGTCGCGGTCGAAGCCGACGGCGGCGATGTTGCGCTTGTAGGGGAACTTCAGGTCCTCGTAGATCCACCAGTCGGTGGGCTGGCCGTCCGGGTCCATGGTGATGCGGTACTTGCCGCCGATGTAGGCCAGTTCGCCGATCCCGGCGGTGAGCGGCTTGGGCCCGCGGTCCCGGTACTTCGCCGGCAGCCAGGTCTCGAAGAGGTGGGCGGGCTCGATCACATGGTCGTCGACGCTGATGATGCGGGGCAGTTCGGGCATGGGTCCCCTCCGCCTGACGTGGTGCTGACGGCCGCACGAATCTGATGGACCGTCAGAAGTCCTCCGGGCAGGAGACTAGTCCCGCACCCCTGGACCGACAAGGCGCACGGCCCTACGCTCTCCGCACTATCTGACGCTCCGTCAGCCGAAGGGGGGCGGGGATGGACACCGCCGCACACGAACTGAGCACGTCCCGCACGCTCTGGCAGCTCCTCGCCCGCCGCGCCGCGCTCACCCCCGCCCGCCCGGTGTTCCTCCAGGACGACCGGACGCTGACCTTCGACGGTCTGCGCGCGGGCGCCGAGCGGGTGGCGGCGGGCCTGCACGGCATGGGCGTACGGCCCGGCACGGTCGTCGCCTGGCAGCTGCCCACCCGCATCGAGACGGCCCTGCTGTCCTTCGCGCTGGCCCGGCTCGGCGCCGTGCAGTCGCCGGTCATCCCGTTCTACCGGGACCGGGAGGTCGGCTTCGCGCTGCGCGAGTCCAGGGCCGAGTTCTTCGCCGTACCGGGCACCTGGCGCGGGTACGACCACACGGCGATGGCGCGGCGGCTGGGCGCGAAGGGGATCTTCGAAGCGTACGACACACTGCCCGACGGCGATCCCGGGCGGCTGCCGCCCCCGCCCGCCGAGGGCGCCTCGGTGCGCTGGATCTACTGGACCTCGGGGACCACCTCCGCCCCGAAGGGCGTGCTGCACACGGACCGCTCGCTGATCGCGGGCGGCTCCTGCCTCGCCCACGCGCTACGCCTGCGACCGGACGACGTGGGCTCGATGGCCTTCCCGTACGCGCACATCGCCGGCCCGGACTACACGGTGATGCTGCTGCTGTACGGCTTCCCGGCGGTGCTGTTCGAGCAGTTCGCGCTGCCGACGGCGCTCGCCGGGTACCGCAGGCACCGGGTGACGGTGGCGGGCGGCTCCACGGCCTTCTACTCCATGTTCCTCGCCGAACAGCGCAAACGGCCCGGCGAGAAGATCATCCCGACGCTGCGGCTGCTCGCCGGCGGCGGGGCGCCGAAGCCGCCGGAGGTGTACCACGCCGTGGTCCGTGAGATGGGCGTGCAGCTCACCCACGGCTACGGCATGACCGAGGTGCCGATGATCACCATGGGGGATCCGCAGGACACGGCCGAGAACCTGGCGACGACGGAGGGGCGACCGCCGGAGGGGATGGAGATACGGATCGTCGACGGGGAGGTGCGGCTGCGCGGGGAGGCCGTGTGCCGGGGCTATCTGGACCCGGCGCAGACCGCGGAGGCGTTCGACGAGGACGGGTTCCTGCGCACCGGCGACCTCGGGTACCTCACCGACGGCGGGCACCTGGTGCTCACCGGCCGGCGCAAGGACGTGATCATCCGCAAGGGCGAGAACATCTCGGCCAAGGAGATCGAGGACCTGCTGCACGGGCATCCGGCCGTCGGGGACGTGGCGGTGATCGGGCTGCCGGACGCGGAGCGCGGGGAGCGGGTGTGCGCGGTGGTCGAGCGGGCCGTACCACCGCCTGGGGACGGGGAGTTGACCCTGGAGGCGGTGACGGCGTACCTGCGCGCGGAAGGGCTGTCGGTGCACAAGCTGCCGGAGCGGCTGGAGGTGGTGGACGCCCTTCCGCGGGGCGAGACGCTGCGGAAGGTACTCAAGTACGAGCTGCGGGAGCGCTTCTCGGGCGGCGGGCGGTGAGCGTCACTCCGGCACCGTGAAGTAGCGGGCGAACGCGGGGACGATCTCCGCCTCCGCCACCCGGCCGTCGCCGTCGGTGTCCAGCGCCGCGGCCACCGGCCCTGCGATGCCCTTCGGGACGCCGAGGATCCGTAGCACGCGCGCGGTGTCGTCGACCGTGGCCGCTCCGTCTCCGTCGGTGTCCGCGACGGCCAGGGCCGCGTGCAGGAAGGGGCGGGCGATCTCGGCGAACCGCTCGGGGTTGTCCCGCAGGCGCTTGACCGCGCCGGTCACGAACTCCTCCCGGGTGATGCGCTGGTCGCCGTCCCGGTCCGCTATCCCCGCCATGCCCTGCCAGAACGCCTCGGCGCCCGCGTACAGCGCCTGCCCCTTGTCGGAGCGGGCCGCCGTGCCGAACTCGGCGAGCAGCGCCTTGGCCGCCGCGCTGAAGTCCTCCCGGTCGATCCAGCCGTTGCCGTCCTGGTCGAAGGTGGCGAACCGGGCTGCGATCCGGCGCTCGTACTCGGTGCTGACCATGTCTTCTCGGGCCGCCTTACGTCACGTGGGATGCATCTCGCACGGAGCGTACGACGCCGACGCCGACCGCGGAGCGGTAAGCCGACGCTTGTGCCAAGACCGGGGGAATTCTGCAACAACAGTGTCACCCCCAAACACCCGGCGACCTGCCGCAGGCGGCAGAGGCAACGGCACCACACCGCCCCGGTGGCTACGACCTCACACCGGGACGGGGCGCTGCAGGCTTATGGCGAGGTGGGCGAGGGGGGCGTGTGGGGTTGTGTCGGGGTTAGGCCGTGAGGGGGTTGGGTTCTTCTTCTGTGGCTGTCTTGAGGGTGGGGTGGATGTCGAAGAGGCGGCGCACTCCGAGGGCGCCGAGGACCCGGTTGACGTGCGAGCCGTCGTCGGCGCCCCGGGCGGGCAGGATGAGCCGCAGCCGGCCGCGGCAGGAGCGGATGAGGCGCCGGGTGGCTATCAGCACGCCGACCCCGCTGGAGTCGCAGAAGAAGACCTCGGAGAGGTCCAGCACGAGCAGACGGTGCCCCTCGGCCACCGCGTCGTGCACCCGCTGGCGCAGCACCGGCGAGGTCACCAGGTCCAGTTCGCCCGACACCCGCAGCACGGCCCAGCCGCCGCGCTCGTCCTCGGTCACTGTGAACGCCACCACCACGCCTTTCGCTCGCCGGGACCTCCCGGAACCATCCGGAACCACACGGAACCGCCCGGAAACGGAAGTTCCTCCTACGCTTCCTTGCAGCGCGGCTGCCCAGCGGCCGTTCCCTGAAACACACCAGCAGAAACGAAAAACCGGAAGAAGAGGCTTGTTCCAGTCGTCTTCGATCCTGTTCGATCGGACGTGGACGCGCGTCCGCGAAGGTCCTTTACCACCTGCGGTCCGCCGGGGGCGTGCAATGCCGCAAAGGCGCATGCTCCGTCGGACCTGCCGATTACATTCGAGGAGACGGTGGGTAGGCGCTGGACAGGGGCAAGGGGAGGGGGCCGCATGGCGAAGAAGGGCGCACCGCCCCGCTGGGACCGCACGATGCAGCAGCGGCTCGCGCGCGGCGAGGCCGCGGCCCTCGGCGAACTGTACGACCGCTTCGCCTCACTGGTGCACGGCCTCGCCCATCGCGTACTCGGCGACGATGAGGCCGCCGACGGCATGACCCGCGAGGTCTTCGCCCACGTCTGGGAACACCCCGACGCCTACGACCCCCGGCAGGGCCCACTGCGCTCCTGGATGGCCGCGCTGACCCACCGGCTCGCCGTGCAGCGGCTGCGCGCCACCGAGACCGCCGCGCTCACCCAGGGCGCCGACGCCGAGTCCCGCGCCGAGGAACTGGAGCGCAAGGTGCGCCACGCCTCGATCGCCGCCCGCGCCGACTACATCGTCCACTCCATGCCCGCACCGCTGCGCGCCGCCCTGGACCTGGCCTACGTCCAGCGCCGCGACTACCGGCAGACCGCCGCCGATCTCGGCGTCACGGAGGACGAGGCCCGCCGCCGGCTCCGCCTCGGCCTGCAACTGCTGTCCACCGCCCACGACGCCGGGACGCCCCCGGAAGACGGGGGCGCGCGGTGAGCGGAGCGGAGCGGTTCGATGCGCATGACGACCACGAGGAGCCGGGTGCCGGCAGCGGTGCCGAACGTCCGCCGGGGGCGGGCGGCCCCGACGGCCCGCGGCCCGGTGACGGTCCCGAACCGGAGCGCCCGCCGCGCATCCCGATGCCCCGTGCCTCCGTCGAGGACGGCGGGCGGCCGCTGCCCGAGCCGGACGCGGCGCCGCCCGCTCCGACGCTGCCGCACGGCGTGCTGAGATCACTGCTCGGCGCGTGGGCGCTGGCCGCCTGCTCGGCCGCCGAGACCGCCGCCGTCGAGGAGCACCTGGGCGAGTGCGGCACCTGCGCCGACGAGGCGCGTCGGCTGCGCGAGGCGGTCGGCCTGCTGCACCGGCCCGAGAGCCTCGACCTGGATCCGGCGCTGCGCACCCGGGTCCTCACGAACTGCCTGGACCGGCGTCCGCCGCGCATCCCGCTGCCCGAGTGGGCGACGCCGTACGACGCCGAGACCGCCCGGCTCGACGCGCTGCTCCAGGACATCGGGGCCGCCGAATGGCATGCGCCGGTGCGGCTGCGGTGGTTCGAGGGCGACGCGGCGACGAGCCGCCGTACCACCGTCGCCGGGGTGATCGCGCATCTGCTGTCGGTGGACGGTCTGGTCGCGGTGGCGCTCGGCCTGGAGGACCCCGTGGCCGAGCAGGGCGTGACGGGTCCGGCCGCGCGCACCGAGGCGTACTGGCGGGCCTCGCACTTCCCGCCGACCCGTACCGTGCGGGCGCCCTGGCGGGCGCAGAGCCACAACCTGGTGCGGACGGTGTCCTTCACCGGTGGCGGCGCCGGGAAACTGCCCATCTCCTACGGCGACTTCACCCTGCCGCTGCGTGACGCCATGCTGGACCGGGCCTTCGAGTGCTGGGTGCACGCGGAGGACATCGCGGAAGCGGTGGACTACCCGTACGAACCGCCCGCGCCGCGCCATCTGCACCGCATGATCGACCTGGCCGCCCGGATGCTGCCCGGGGCGCTGGCGGCCCGGCGGCAGGCGGGGCTGGCCGCCATGAGCGGCACCCCGCACCTGGTCGCGGCCGGCCGCCCGGGCCGCAGCCTCCGGCTGGAGATCGAGGGTGCGGGCGGCGGCGAGTGGCTGATCCCGCTCGACTCGCCGGGCGCGGCGGGCTCCGCCGAGTTGGAGGTGGCCCATGTCGCCCTGGACGGCGTGGAGTTCTGCCGGCTGGCCGCGGGCCATGTGCCACCGCAGGAGGCCGCGGCCGGCCAGACCGGTGACCGCGAGGCGATCCGCGACGTCCTGTTCGCCACGGCGGGCTTGAGCCGCATGTAGCGGGCCGTAGGAGCGGGTTGCGGTTCGTCGGCGGCTGCGGCTCGTGGGGGCCGTTCGCGCAGTTCCCCGCGCCCCTGAGCCCGGACCAGCTCAGCCCCCTCGACCGGCACCGGCTCCCGAACTACTAGAGCAGGCTAGAGCCGCATGCAGCCCCGCCAGGGGCGCGGGGAACTGCGCGAGCAACCCCCCACCACCCCGCACCCGCCAACAACCTGACGCCCCGAACTACTAGGCGAAGACCACCGTACGACGCCCGTTAAGCAGAATCCGCCGCTCCGCATGCCACTTCACGGCCCGCGCCAGCGCTTGGCACTCCACGTCCCGGCCGATCGCCACCAGCTGGTCCGGGGTGACGTCGTGCCCCACCCGCTCGACCTCCTGCTCGATGATCGGGCCCTCGTCGAGGTCGGCCGTCACATAGTGGGCCGTGGCACCGATCAGCTTCACACCGCGGGCGTGCGCCTGGTGGTACGGCTTCGCGCCCTTGAAGCTCGGCAGGAAGGAGTGGTGGATGTTGATGATCCGGCCGCTGAGCCGCTTGCACAGGTCGTCCGAGAGGACCTGCATGTAGCGGGCCAGGACGACCAGCTCGACCCGCTGCTCGCGGACGATCTCCAGCAGCCGCTCCTCGGCCTGCTCCTTGGTGTCCTTGGTCACCGGGATGTGGTGGAAGGGGATGTGATACGACTCCACCAGCTCGGTGAACTCAGTGTGGTTGGAGACCACAGCCGCGATCTCCACCGGCAGCGCGCCGATCCGGGCCCGGAACAGCAGGTCGTTGAGGCAGTGGCCGAACCTGCTGACCATCAGGACGATGCGCATCTTCTCGTCGGCCCGGTTGATCTGCCAGTCCATCTGGAACGAGTCACCGATCGCCGCGAAGCTCGCCCGCAGCTTGTCCACGGTGACCGGGGCCTCCGCCGAGAAGTGGACCCGCATGAAGAACAGTCCCGTGTCGTGGTCGCCGAACTGCTGACTGTCCTCGATGTTGCACCCGGTCATGAACAGATAGCTCGACACGGCGTGCACGATGCCCTTCTTGTCCGGGCACGAGAGAGTCAGGACGTACTGGTCGGACGGGGCCGCGGCCCGGGTGGACTGCTCGTTCATGCAGCACAGGGTCCCACATCCACCCCGGCACGGAAGGCACGGCCCGCTACGCGGACCGTGTCATGATGCGCAGCACCTCAAGGCTGCGCGGCGGCACCTCGGGGTCGTCGCCGTCGCTCATGGACATCCGGACGTGCGCGTCCCGCGCCGCCCGCACCGCCTCCGGCCAGCCCTGGTGTTCGAGGTACGCGGCGACCGGCGCGTCCGGGCCGACCTGGTGCATGATCCGCAGCACCCGCAGCACGGCGGTGTCGACGAGCGCCGCCTCCTGCGAGTCCCGGAAGATCGTGCCGACGTACTTCTCGGCGGACCAGCTGTCCAGCCAGGTGTCCTCCACCAGCCGGTACACGGCATCGGTCACGTCCCCGTACCCGTCGACGCCGGCCAGCCAGACGTCCCGCTGGAACACCGGATCGGAGAGCATGTGCAGCGCGGAGCGCACATTGCTGCGCCAGCGCCACCACGGCATGTCGTTCAGTGGCATGCCGCCCATGGTGGAGGAGCGACGGCCGCGACGGGAAGAGTTCTCCGAACCTTGCACGGTCACCGATCGTACGTTCCCCGACGGCGGCGCCTGACCGACCCCCGTAATTCACCTCTATGTCACCTTTGGTTGACCCAAGGACACTCGCCGGTTAGCGATGTGGCGGAATCGTGCGTGGACATGACCGGCAGGCGACGCATCCGCAAGACCCTTCTCCCCGCCCTCTCCCGGCCCGTCAAAGCCGCCGCGCTGTCCGCGGGCGCGCTCGTGGCCGGTGTCTCGCTCGTCGCCGGATGCGGGGTCATCCCGGGTACCGCGGGCGGCTCAGAGGACGACTCGATCAAGGTGATGACCTGGGCGCCGCAGGACACCAGCGCCACCAACAAGGCCGGCATGCCCGCCGTGGCCGCGGCCTACGCCCGCTGGATCAACTCCCAGGGCGGCATAGGCGGCCGTAAGCTCAAGGTCCTGACCTGCAACGACCACAACAATGCGGTGGGCGCGGCGAAGTGCGCCCGGCGGGCGGTGGACGAGAACGTGATCGCGGTCGTCGGCTCCTACAGCCAGTTCGGCGACTCCTACTTCGCGCCGCTGGAGGGCGCGGGCATCCCGTATCTGGGCGGCTACGGCGTGACGAACGAGGAGTTCACCAGCGCCCTGTCCTACCCGGTCAACGGCGGCCAGCCCACCCTGATGGCCGGCCTCGGCAGGGCGCTCGCCGACAGCTGCGGCCCCGTCGCCCTGATCCGCCCCGACAGCATCGCCGGCGACCAGCTGCCCGAACTGATCGACTCCGGACTGGCCTCGGGCGGTCACGACGCGGCGAAGGACCAGCTCGCGCCCGAGGACGCCACCGAGTACGGCGGCCAGTCCGAGCAGGCGCTCAAGGCGGCGACCGCGGACCCGTCACAGAAGGGGTGCGTGGTGCCCGCGATCGGCGGCCGCACGGACACCTTCATGGACTCCTTCCGGCGCGCCCGCGGGGACTACCCGGAGGTGCGGACGGCCACCGTGCTCGGCAGCGTCGACCAGAGCGTGATCAACGCGACGGGCGGTGCGAGCGGGCCGTACGAGGGCTCGTACATCACGGGCTGGTACCCGGTGGCCTCCGACAAGCGCTGGGACCCCATGAAGAAAGTGATCAACAAGGAGGCCTTCGGCGACAACCGGATCGACCCCGCGGACGCCGGGGTGCAGACCACGTGGATCGCCTACACCGTGCTGCGGGCCGTCCTGGAGAAGATCGGCGACGGCGAGGTGAGCGCCGACAGCGTGCGCCGGACCCTGAACTCCGGGTTCGAGATCGCCACGGGCGGACTCACCCCCACCCTCAGCTGGCCCCAGCAGGGCCAGGGCAAGCTCGCCTCCGTCGGACTGTCCCGTCTGGTCAACGCGCAGGTGACCCTCCAGGTCGTGCGCGGGGGCCAACTGGCGGCGGCCAAGGACGGGGGCGTCGTGGACGTCACCAAGACGCTGCTGAACGCCAACCTCAGCTGACCCGGCCGCGCCCGCCGCCCCGGCTCACAGCTGGGTCGGCTGGCGCTGGGTGAGGCCGTACGTCTTCGCGATCGTGTTCCACAGCGGTGCCGCCTTGGCCTTCTCCGCGCTCGCGGTGCCGCTGTCCCGGTTGCCCGCCTGGGTCTGGCCGGTGATGCGGGCCTGCCCCTTCTTGCAGCCGTGCTTCCCGGCGGTCTGGTCCGCCCAGGCCGCGTAGTGGTTGTCGGCCGACGCCGAGGCATGCCACGCCTTGGTGAGCGCGGTGGTCAGCTCGGCGTGGTTCGGCAGCTTGTCCACGGCCAGTTGCGACAGGCGGGTGACCAGCTCGGAGCGCTGCTTGGCCGCGTCCCGCAGGTCCCCGGCGGCCCGGCCCAGGTTCTGGCACGCCTTCACATCGGACACCGCCTTGATCACCGAGGCGCGGCTGCTGCCGCTGTCGGCGAGCAGCTTGTCCAAGGCGACGGCCTGCTGCTCGGCGGGGTCGGCGGACGGCGACGGCGACTCCTCCTCGGCGGGGGCCGAGGCGGCGACGGTCTTGTTGCGGTCGCCCTGGTCGTCGTCGCCCCCGCCGCTGAGCAGCGCGCCCGCGCCGACCCCGAGGACGATGATGCCGATGCCGGCGGCGGCGATGAGCGGCACCCGCGAGCGGGACCGGCCGCCGCGCCCCGCGCGCCCGCCGCCGTCCTGCCCGCCGCGCCGTCCGCCGCCCGGGCCCTGCGGGGCGTGGGCGGGCTGCGGCTGCCCGGCGTACGGATCCTGCGGCTGCTGGAGGGACGGCATCTGCTGGGTGGCCGGGGCCGGTCCCGGACCGGCCGCGGCGCCGCGGAAGAGGTTGTCGAACTCGGCGGGCGGCTGCCGGTCCCCGCCCGGAGCGCCGCCGTACGGGGCGGCCACTGGGGCGATGTACTGCGTGGCCTCCGCGTCGGGGTTGGGGGCCGCGGACTGCGGCTGGTCGGCCCGCCCGAGGAATCGGGTCTCCTCGCCCGACGTCTCGGGCGGCAGGGCGCCCGGCGCCACCGGCGGTATGTACTGGGTGGCGCCCTCGTCCACGGGTGCCGGGGCGGGGCCGGGGCCGCCGGCGGCGACGGGCGGCAGGAACTGGGTGGCGCCCTCGTCCGCGGGTGCCGGGGCGGCGGCCGGCGGGAAGTACTGCGTCGCGTGGTCCCCGGCGGCCGAGGGAAGCGGGGCCCCGTACGGCTGCTGCTGGGCGCCACCGCCCGCGTACGGCTGCTGCGTCGCGTCGCCGCCGGGGCCGTACGCCTGGTGCTGCGCGCCGTGCGCGCCGGAGCCGTACGCCGGTTCCTGCGGGGACCGGCCGCCGTACGACGGTGCCGGGGCGCCCTCGGGAGGAAGCGGGCCGGCGCCCGGGGCGGGCGGCTCCTGGGGCGCCCACGGGGCGGATTGCCCGCCGGGAGCAGCCCATTCCTGCGTGCCGGCCGGAGCCCAGCCCTGGCCGGGCTGGGGAGCGGCGGTCTGCTGCTGGTCGGGACCCCAGGGCCGGTCCCACGACTGGCCGCCGGCCGGCGCGGCGGCCGACTGGCCGCCGACCGGGGGGCGGCCGGCCGGGGGGCCGCCGACCGGGGCGGCCGGCTGGTTCGCGGCCGGCTGCGGGGCGGATCCGCCCGTCATGCCCGGCAGCAGGGGCTCGCCGCCGTCGGAGGGCAGCACGATGCCTTCGCGCGCGGGCTCGCCCTGTCCACTCTGCGTCACCGGGACTCCTACGAATGGGGGACCTTCGGAATCGTCGGCTCACGCTACCGGGTCTCCCGAGTCGGGTGCCACGCAGCTCAGGGCAAGACCTTCTGCCCTGTGACGCCTGTAACAAAACCACCTCGCGGCGCGCTGCTTATGGGCACGTCCGCGCGTCAACGCTTCGTTTCCCGGACGTTCAGGCACCCGACGGGCCGTCGTTCATGCCACGGCGGGTGACCGCCTCACGCGGCCTGCTGGACGTCAAGCCGCGCCCCGAACTCCCGTACCACCGGCTCGTCCCGGAACGGCTCAAGACGCTGCTGGAAGTCCTCCAGATACTCGGCGCCGCGGTTGGACCGGAGCGTCTCCAGGAGTTCGACCGCCTTCAGCCCGGTGTGGCAGGCCTGTTCGATCTCCCGCTGCTGCACCCGTGCCGTGGCGAGCAGCACATAGCCGATGGCCCGCCTGCGGGCCCGCCCCGCGGGGTGCCCGGCCAGCGACTGCTCCGCGTACCGCGCGGCCTCCTCGGCCTGCACGAGGTCACGGTGGCAATGCGCCAACTCGTCCGACAGATAGGCCTCGTCGAAGTGCCCGATCCACGCCGGGTCGTCCCCGGATTCCGCGTCGGCCGACTCCATGGCCGCGATCGCCCGCCCGGACGCCGTCTGCGCCGCCCGTACGTCGCCCAGCAGCGCGTGCCCGCGCGCCTCGGCCGCATGGAACATCGCCTCGACGCGCGGGGTGACGCGGCCCCGCGCCCCCTCCTGGGCCGCCCGCGCCAACTGCGCGATCTCACGCGGGTTTCCGAGCTGCGCGGCCAGATGACTCATGGACGCGGCGAGCACATAGCCGCCGTATCCGCGGTCGCCCGCCGCCTGCGCCAGCCGCAGCGACTGGATGTAGTACCGCTGGGCCAGCCCGGGTTGGCCGGTGTCGATGGCCATGTATCCGGCCAGTTCGGTCAGTCGGGCCACCGCGGCGAACAGATCACGGCCGACCGCCTCCCGGTAGGAGCCGGCGAGCAGCCCGGAGACGACACTGTTGAGGTAGTGCACGACCACCGGGCGCACATGCCCGCTGCCGTACTGGTGGTCGAGCTCCACGAGCGCCTGGGTCATCGCACGCACGGCCGCCACGTCCGACTGCCCCACGCGCGCCCCCGCCTGGCGCGCCACCTGCGCGTCCGGCGCCGAGATCAGCCAGTCGCGGCTCGGCTCGACCAGCGCGGACGCGGCCACCGACGAACCGGACAAGAAGTCCCTGCGGCCCACGTCGCTGCGCCACAGCTCACAGACCTGCTCGATCGCCCCCAGCACCGTCGGCGAGAACTGGAGACCGACGCCAGAGGCCAGGTTCTTGCCGTTGGCCATCCCGATCTCGTCGATGGTGACCGTACGGCCCAGCTTGCGGCCCAGCGCCTCCGCGATGATCGCCGGAGCACGTCCGCGCGGCTGCTGTCCGCGCAGCCAACGGGCCACGGACGTCTTGTCGTAGCGCAGGTCGAGGCCGTGCTCGGCGCCGCACATGTTGACCCGGCGGGCCAGCCCGGCGTTCGAGCACCCCGCCTCCTGGATGAGCGCCTGCAACCGTTCGTTCGGCTGCCGCGCGACGAGAGGCCTTGCGGCCATGGCATACCCCCTGCGAACCCCTGGAGCGAAAGATCCAGCTGTGAAGATCGATGCCCCGCCTCATACCGAAAATGCGGGACATGCACGGATTGCCGGAGTAAAGGCTGGTACCGGCCCCAGGGGTGGCTACCCCGGTCACGCCCTGCTTCCTCCCGCGCGCCCCCACAGATGCACCCATGCGCCCCAGTTGAGGAATCGATGCTCCTCCCCCGCGCGCGGTCCTGTCATCGCACTGGCCGTAACCCGAGGTGGGCGCGGGAGTTGAGTGGGGCGTGGAAGAGACGATCGCTGGCGCCGAAGCCGCCAAGATTCCGACGCAGCGCGGGGCATCGCTGCTGGAAACCGCCATTCGCTACGCCGAGGAGCGGCACTGGGACGTGGTCCCCGGCACCTGGCTTGAGGCCGCCGGCTGGGAACAGCGCTGCTCCTGCGGCAACCCCGTGTGCGCCGCCCCCGGCGCACACCCGGGGCGCGCGGACTGGGAGGCGCAGGCGACCGGGAGCGCGTCCGTCGTCCGCCGGATGTGGCAGAAGCAGCCGAGGGCTTCGATCCTGCTGCCGACCGGCCGTACCTTCGACGCGCTGTCCGTCCCGGAGTCGGCCGGGTTCCTGGCGCTGGCCCGGATGGAACGGATGGGGCTGGCGCTCGGGCCGGTGACGCTCACCCCGGACCGGCGGATGAACTTCTTCGTCCTGCCGGGCGCGGCCCTGAAGCTGCCGGAACTGGTCCGCGGGGTGGGGTGGTCGGTGGAGTCCCTGGATCTCGTCGTGCTGGGCGAAGGGGCGTATGTGGCTGCGCCGCCTACGCGGTTCGGGTCGCTGGGGGCCGTGCAGTGGGCCTGCCGGCCTACTGTGGCGAATCGGTGGTTGCCGGATGCGGAGGAGTTGATTTCGGCGTTGGCGTATGCGTGCGGTAGGGATCGGTAGCGGGGCGCCTATTCGTCTGCGTGGCTGAGGAGGCTTGGCGGGTGCGGGGTGGTGGGGCCGTTCGCCCACTCGTCTGCGTGGCTGAGGAATCTTGGCGGGTGCGGGGTCGTGGGGCCGATCGCCTACTCGTCTGCGTGGCTGAGGTGGCTTGGCGGGTGCGGGGTGGTGGGGGCTTTTCGCGCAGTTCCCCGCGCCCCTTTGGGGCCTAGTCGTCTGCGTGGCTGAAGAAGCCTGGCGGGTGCGGGGTCGTGGGGCCGTTCGCCTACTCGTCTGCGTGGCTGAGGAATCTTGGCGGGTGCGGGGTGGTGGGGGCTTTTCGCGCAGTTCCCCGCGCCCCTTTGGGGCCTAGTCGTCTGCGTGGCTGAGAGGGCTTCTCGAAACCGAGTGTGGTGGCTGGGTTTGCGCTGGTCAGGCGTGATGCCGGGGCGGGTGAGGTAGATCCGGTGCGTCCGTGGAGGT